>JAJRTN010000048.1 GCA_024278275.1 Candidatus Hydrogenedentota bacterium | reverse complement strand
TCTTGATGATGTCGTTCCGCTTTCGTTCCCCCCCCCGGGCCGGGAACATGAGCAAGCAGGCGCAGAGAAACAGGACGGTCCCGCGAAGGCATGTGGGCGAGGCGGTGCGGAACCCGTTTTTAAAGGGCCGTTTCTCCTGTGTGCGCGGGCTTGTGCCGGCGCTTGTTCCTGCCGCCGCCGCACGTTCCATGATTGCCAACAACCACTTTATTATGGCCCGGACCTGGCGACTTTGGCAAGGCCCGGGGCCTGTTTCCCGCTTTGGCATTTCGAGCGGAGCGGGAAATTTTGCCCCCCGTGCAGGGGGGAAAGCAGTAACAGGATGTCGTTTTACCGAAGGAGCGCGCGACCATGCACGGCAACCCCCTGTTTCAACCGCCCTATTACGGTGCCGCCTACTACCCCGAGGACTGGCCGCTCGAACAGATCGACGATGACATCGCTCTCATGAAAGAGGCGGGGATGAACGTCATGCGCGTGGGCGAGTTCGCCTGGGCGCGCATGGAACCCAGGGAAGGGGAGTATGACTTTGACTGGCTTCACCTGGTGGTGGAGAAGCTGGGCGCGGCCGGGATTGCCACCATCCTCGGCACGCCCACCTGCACGCCGCCCGCCTGGTTGACCACGAAGCATCCCGAGGTGCTGTTCCAGTTGCCTTCCGGTGTGCGCGTGGGCCACGGCGGCCGTCGGCACACGTGCCCGAACAACCCCCTCTACCGCGATTACTGCGCGAAGATAACCCGCAAGATGGCGGAGGCCTTTGGTCGGGACGACCGGATTATCGGCTGGCAGATCGATAACGAGGTCGCGCCCCATGGTGACACGAGCGGGTTTTCCCGGTCGTGCTGCTGCCCGGTCTGCCATGAAAAGTTTCAGGCCTTCATGAAGGACCGGTTCGGCAGTATCGAGGCCTTGAATGACGCGTGGTGTCTCCACCTGTGGAGCCAGCAATACGATGGCTTCGATCAACTTCCCACGCACTCGACGGTAGTATGGCACCATCCTTCCTTGCTGGCCGCGTGGTCGGAATTCAACAGCCGTTCCTATGTGGACTTTGTAAAGGCCCAGGCCGACATCCTCCACGAACTGACGGACCATCCCATCGGTACCGACATGATGCCTTTCCTGGACGTTGACCACTATGCCATGAATAAAAACCTGGACATAGTGCAGTACAATTACTACTTCTACCATGAACACTTTCGCGACGCGTCTTTCTGGCTCGACTTCATGCGCCCCGTTCAGGCCCGGCCCTTCTGGGTGACCGAGTGCGGCACCGGCTGGAGTGGGAGTGTCGCCACGACGGGCTACAGCGATCCCGGTTTCTGCCGCGCCAACAGTTGGCTTCCCATCGCCCTGGGCGCGGAGGCCACCCTGTACTGGCTGTGGCGGACCCACCGGACGGGGCACGAACTGCTCCACGGCAGCGTGGTCAGTTCACAGGGCCGCCCGCTTCACATGTTCAACGAGGTGAAGGACATTGGGCGCGGTTTCCGGGCCGCGGCCGGCTTTATCAACGGCACCCGCCCGGAGAAGACGGGCGTCGCCATTCATCTCAGCCACCTGTCCCACACCATTATGTCCACCCAGCCCCATGTCCACGGGCTGCACTACGCCACGGAAGTGCAAAACCGTGTGTATCAGCCGCTCATTCGGCATCAATGGCGGCCCGATGTGATCGACACCAGCGTGGACCTTGACGGTTTCCGTGTCCTCTTCAGTCCCATGGTGCCGTCGCTCGACCACCACGGCCTGCGGGACCGGCTCCAGGCCTGGATCGAGGCGGGCGGCACCTGGGTGGCGGGTCCTTTTACCGACATCCGGGACGCCCATGGCGCGAAGTTCACGGAATCCCCCTTCGGTGTGCTGGAGGCGTGGGGCGGTATCTTCTGCCCCTTCACCGTCCCCGGACATCCACGCGATTTCAACCTGCGTTGGCATGACCTTCGTGAAAGCGAGGGCTCCCTGATCTACGATGCTTTTGAGCCCCGCGGCGCCGAGGCGCTCGCCACCTACATGGATAACGAACTGGCCGGGCTCGCCGCCGTGACGCGCGTGCCCATGGGCCGGGGACAGGTGGTCGTGTTGGGGACCATGCTTCGTGAAGCGGACCTGGTCGCGCTGATGAACACGCTGGCCGCCGACGCGGATGTGACGCCCGTGGCCCGGGCCAGCGAGAACCTCCTCGTCGTGCCCCGGTCGGGCGAAGCCGGGCGTGGCGCCGTCCTCGTGGAAACCCACAACGAATCCGCCATGTGTACCCTTCCTGAAAAAGGGGTTAACCTGCTCAATGGCGAAAAAGTGGACGGCACCCTCGAATTGCCCCCCTACGGCGTGGCCGTGATCCAATACGGCGTGTAAAGGTGCGGGAAAGCGCGGGGTTTCACCGTCCCTTCCCGTCCGAGCCCGTCCATGTTGCTCCATGCCCCCCGCCAACACGGCGCAGCACGGCCTCGGCGAAGGCGGCGGCCCGCGTAATCTTGCCTTCGTCAACCGCGGTCACGCGATCATCCGCCCGATGCCAGTGGCAAGGGATGCCGCCCTCATCCAGTCCCATCACGGTGAGGGCCTCGTAGCCACGGGAAAGGGGGATGTGCGCCTCGCTCAGCACGGCGCGCAGGGCGCCCGCTTTTACGCCGTGTTCCGGCCCCGCCTCTCGGGCCGCGGCGAGAAGCTGCTTGCCTGCGGGCATGGCATGGAGAAAACCTTCCCGCTCCAGGAAATGAAGATCGCCCGCGCCAACGGATTCCAGGTTGAGAAAAAAGGTCGTGTCCCGCGCGGGCCGGGCGCTTCGCAGAAGATACCGCATGCCACTCATCCACGCTTCGTGGCTTCCCGTGGCCACGAGCCACACGTCGGCGTCCTCGATGGGGCGCGCGGCGAGCGCCTCGGCGAGCGACAGGAGCACGGTGGCGCCCGAGGCGTTGCTGTTGGCCCCGCGGATGTCTTCCCCCCGCGCCGAGGCGTAGTAGAGAAAGCCGGCGCAGGTGAGGATGAAACCGGTTGATGCGTAACGCACCACGGTCGCGATCCCGAAAACGCCGCTGCCCGGGGCCGCGACCGCGTCAAGGGCACAGGTGGCGAGGATGAGCACCATGGTAAAAAGTACGGCCAGGTGGGCGGGACGAAGCATTCGGACCACCACCGGATGGGTCAGGGGCGACGCAGCGCCGCTGTCGTAGTACGCGGTGACGATGAGCAGTTTTTCGGGGCGAACGCCCATGAAACGGGCGGTCACGTTCTGCGAACCGAAGTGGGGCAGCAGGCGCTCGAAGACCCGGTAGCCCATGAACTCCATGAGATAGGCCAGGAAGATGATAAGGCCGTAGCCCAGCGCGATGGCGGGCCACCAGGCGGCGATCACCGTCACCACGAGGAATTCGCTGAAATAGGACGCGAAGAGGTAGAGGGCATTCTCCATGGCAGGGAAGGGGTCCCTGCTTACATCCGCCGTGTGTTCGCGGAAGCGGCGCTCCATGTACTCGGCCGCGGCCTGCTCCTGGACCGATTGCGCCGAACGATGCACGAGACGGCCCGCGAGAACCATGAGGTCTTCACGGATGCGTGCTTTGCCCGCGGACGCCCGGACATTTGTTGAAGGTTCCTGTGGTGGCACAACGCCAAGTATACCCGCCATCCCGGGTGCGCGACAATGAGACCGTCCGCAACCGCGGGGCAGGGTGGGCCCCGGCCACCAGGCCCTTGGGGGGCATGTTTGTCTTGTCGAGACTCGGGTGATTGAACGAAAGAACCGCGCTGTAGTAAAATAAACGTGGCTCAGATGTTTCTGGATCCGGGGGCTACGGCGGGATTTTACGCGTTACCGTAGCTGCATGTACCGGTTTTTCACGGGCCGTTTTCATGTGCCCGTCCCGATGCCCCTGCCACGTTTTCCACGAAAGGATACCACCATGCCAATCGTCACGTATGAACGCTACTGCAAAATGCTGGACAAGGCGAAGGCCGAAGGCTATGCCTATCCCGCGGTGAACGTCACCACGACGGACACGATGAACGCGGCCATCGAGGGCTTCGCCGAGGCGAAGAGCGATGGTATCATCCAGGTATCGACGGGCGGCGGCGCCCACGCCAGCGGCAGCCTGAAGGACATGGTGCTGGGCGCGATCAGCCTGGCCGAGCATGCCCACCGTGTGGCCGAGGGGTACGACGTCAACATCGCGCTGCACACGGATCACTGCCAGGCGGGCAAGGTGGATTCCTTCTTGAAGCCCCTCATCGCCGAAACCGCCCGGCGCCGTGCCGCCGGCCAGAACAACCTGTTCAACAGCCACATGCTGGACGCCAGCGAACTGCCTTTGGCGGAAAACATGAAGCTCTCGGTGGAGTTGCTCAAGCTCTGTGCGGAGAATGACATCATCCTCGAGGTTGAGACGGGGGTCGTGGGCGGTGAAGAGGACGGCGTGAGCAATGAGGACGCGCCCGCCGAGAAGCTTTACACCACCCCCGAGGAAATGGTCGCGGTCTACGAAGCGTTGAGTGCCGTGGAAGGCGGGCGCTACATGTACGCCGCCACCTTCGGCAACGTCCACGGCGTATACAAACCGGGCAACGTGAAGCTGCGTCCCGAGATCCTCAAGGCGGGGCAGGAAGCGGTGAAAGCCAAACATGGCGAGGCCGCGGCCCACGACCTGGTGTTCCATGGCGGTTCGGGGTCAAGCCTGGAAGAAATCCGCGAAACCCTGGGCTATGGCGTCATCAAGATGAACATCGACACGGACACGCAATATGCCTTCACCCGCGCCGTGGCCGCGCACATGTTCACCAATTACGACGAAGTACTCAAGGTGGACGGCGAAGTGGGTAACAAGAAAAAGTACGATCCCCGCGTTTGGCTGAAAGCGGCCCGGGCCAACATGTCCGCGCGCATTGTCGAAGCCTGTGACGACCTGCTCAGCACCGGCAAGACCATGGGGCGCTAACCCGGGATACGCCTGCGCAACAGGAGGCCGGTGAATTATCCGGGTTAAGTACTTGGCTTAGCCCGCTTCAGCCGGAGCCCAAAGGCCGTCATTGCGAGGAACGAGCCGTTGCGCGATCGGGGAAGTACTTTATTTGTGAAAGCGTAGTGACGCGGCAATCTGGTTTGCGGGACGATGTCCCGGTAACACCAGGTTGCCGCGTCGCTAGGTCCAGGAAGTCCGGGGGGGGGGCGGCAACGCCGCCTGCGTGCTGCGTTCGAGGGTATGCCACGGCGCGGGCGGGACGCCCGCCACACGCGTTCCCACGGAGGACCGTGGGAACGAGGAAAAAGAGCGAACAAAGACATTTTTATCACCACTTCCAGATTTCCGATGATGCCCGTAGCTATGTTTCTCGAATTGGCAGTAAGATCATACTCATCGACGGGGAGCAAGTGAGCAGGCCAAGTGAAAGGGAGCCCGTGAAGCAACGCTGCTACCAGTTCCATCTGCTGAGAGAGAGAGTCCAACGTGCTGATGGTTCGGCCATTTCCTCCGGCTACCTCATGGCGATGGATGACCCCGAGGGTGAAGAGGCGATCGACAGGCTGCTTGAGCCGTGGGGGAACGTCGCATTCAACTTTCTGATGAATTTGGGACTCACCTGCCAACAGATGGGCAGGTGGCCCTGGGCCATCGTGCTGTTCGAGAAGGAGTACCAGTTGGCCGGTCATGCCGTGTCCCTACGAAAGTGCCGGGAGGATTTCGGCTTTAGCTCCTACTCTAGCGAGATGGACTACACACTTTCCGAAGCGGGTGTGCCCCGTCTTTCTTTCTTTATAGTCTTCAACCGAGATGCCTTTAAAGCTGCCGCTGGTGAGTCGCCCCTGTTCTTAAAGGCGTGGGACCTTCTGGAGGGAAAGTCCGAATCGCTCCACTGGATTGGCATCGCCGACCCTCCGCCTCAGGAGTGGGTTGTCGAGGCAAGCGCAAGAGATGCGCAACTTTTCGTGGAAATGACCAGCGGTTGACTGGCCGTCGGAACGGCGAAGCCCAACAATAACAGGGAATAACAGGGGGAATAACAGGGGACGGGAATAACAGGGGACAGTAACCATTTTTAGCGATCTTCTTTGGCATGAGGTATCTTGATGTCCGAATCTTCTTTTAGCTTGGCTTTGCTCAACCATGGTTCCGGTCTATCACATCACCCCGCACAACACAATATGCTTACTGTCCCTAGTTTTTCCCACGGAGGACCGTGGGAACGAGAAGAAACGTGCTTCCTCCGCCCTTCCGTCATTCCCGCGCACGCGGGAATTCAGATTGCCACGGTCGCCGGAGGCTCCCTCGCAATGACGGTTCATACATGGCGTGAAGGGTTACCGAAATAGAACGCGTAGAACCGGCCCGCCGGTCCCCAGAAACCCTTTCCATCAATTATGGAGCAATTCCTCTCTTTTTTCCGCTTGCGGGCACTCATGTGCATGATCATGGGGCGGTCTCGTTGATAATCGCCTTTTACCTTCCCTTGCGCGAAAGCCTAATCCACGGTAAAGTAGTAGTATCGGGACGGGTGTGGTGCCCGGATTTGGCGGAGATTTGATCGTTCCCCGGGCGCGGTCCGGGGAAAGGGGTAGGACATGGCTGAACGTTACCGTCGCTGGACACGGCTCGTGGTGCTGGCAAGCGTGTTACTTGGCATCTCAGGCGTCTGTGTAAATGGAATGTTCGCGGGGAATAAGGAGACGGTCCTTTCGGAGACCGTCACGCCCCCTTCTCAAGCCACCTTGGCCCGATTCGCCAAGAAGCTGGCGCGTGGTCCCAAGCCCTATGATCATCCCGCCGAAGCCGCGACGTTCTATCTTGAACAGCGCACGGGGGGCGCGCCTTTGGATTATGGCCGTGTGGAGAAGGCGAAGGCGCGGCTGGAAAAGATGCCTTGGGCCACCCTGGAGCCCAATGGCGTGGCGCTGCACGAACCGGCCGAGAGCCGTCGCCAATACTATGAAAAGGCGGCGGGCAGCCTTCTTGGCTGGACCGAATTGGGGCCGGGCAACGTGGGGGGGCGCACGCGGGCGCTCCTTATTGATCCGGCCAATCCCGCCGTCATGTATGCCGCCGGTGTGTCGGGGGGCGTCTGGAAGACCACCGACAGCGGGGCCACCTGGTCTCCCCTGGATGACCTCATGGCCAACCTCGCGGTGTGCAGCCTGGTCTTCGCGGGGCAGGGCGGCCCGGTGGAGGACACGGATACGTTGTACGCGGGCACGGGCGAAGGCTACTTTGGGGGTGATTCGGTGCGTGGCGCGGGTGTTTTTGTCTCCCATGACGCGGGCGCCACCTGGTCCCGCCTCGCCTCCACGGCCAACGCGGATTTTGCCTTTGTCAACAAGCTCGTGGCCAGTCCCAACGATGCGGCGACGCTTTACGCGGCGACACGGACCGGTATCTGGCGCACCACTGACAGTGGCGCCACCTGGAGCAGGGTGACGGCCGGCAGTGGCGCGACGGGCGTGGGATTCACGGATTTGGAAGTGCGTACCGACGGGACGCCGGATATCCTGATGGCCAGCGCGGGCAGCTTCACCACCGACGGTATTTACCGGTCGGTCGATGGGGGCGATTCATGGTCCCGCGTGTTGACCATGGATGGGCTGGGCCGTTCGGACCTGGCCATTGCTCCCAGCGACCAGAATGTCATGTATGCCCTGTCGGCGGATAACGGGAACGCCAATCGACTGTTAAACGTGTTTCGCAGTGGCGATGGCGGCCTCACGTGGAGCGCCATGATCCCGGGCGGTTTCGACGCTACCAACCCGAGCTGGTTGCTGTTGACCAATCCCATTGTCGCCAATCTTACCCTGTGCAGTTTTGGCGGCGGGGACGGGGTGTTGAGCCAGGGTTGGTACGACAACGTTATTGCCGTGGCCCCCCATGACCCGAATGTCGTCTTCGCCGGGGGGATCGATCTCTTTCGATCCGACGATGGCGGTGCGAGCTGGGGTATCGTCAGCTATTGGTGGACCGACACGACCGTGCTTCAACACGTTCACGCCGATCAACACGCGCTGGTATTTCATCCCGGCTGGGACGGCACGAACAACCAAACGCTGTTTTCCGGCAACGACGGCGGTATCTACGTGACCACGAACGCGTTGGCCGGCGTGGCCGGCGGGTTTGCCGATGGCCTTTGCTTCAATGATCCCTCCGTGCCGACGGCCGTGACGTGGTCCGGCCTGAACAACCATTACGGGGTGACACAGTTTTATCATGGCCGGCCGTTGCCCGCGCCCGAAACCTGGTATTTTGGCGGTACGCAGGACAACGGTACCGTGGCGGGCAGCGATGGTCTTGGCGCCAATGGGTGGGTTGAGATTCTCGGGGGGGACGGCGGCTACGTCACCTACGCCGCCTCGAACACGGACATTCTTTTCGCCGAAAACACGGGCAAGAGCCTTCAACGTTCGGTCGATGGTGGTGCCACCTTCGAGTCCATCGTGGGAGGGATTACCGAGGGTCCGGAGGGTTTTCTCTTTATTGCGCCTTTCCGGCAGGACCCCAACGACGAGGAGGTCATCTGGTATGGTGGCTGGTATCCGTGGCGGACGTTCAACGCGGCCAGCGCTGTGAGTGGCGATGCCGTCGTCTGGGTGGAGAGCGGTCCCCTCACACCGGGCGGCGGTTCCATTTCAGCTTGGGCCATCGATCCCAATAACAGCGACAACGTGTGGATGGGTTTGTCTGACGGTATGGTGACCCGGACCACCGAGGGGACTACCGCCACGAGCACGACCACGTGGTTTGATGTGAGTCCTCCCTTCACCAGCGGTGCCTGGGTGAGTTGGGTGGAGGTTGACGGTAACGACGCGACGGGAAACACCGCGTATGTGACCAACAGCTTTTTCGGGGGCGAGCGTATTTTCAAGACAACGGATGGCGGCGCCAGTTGGACGGATCTTTCCGGCAACCTGCCTGATACCCCCGCCCATTGCATCGTTATCCAGCCTGGTTTCCCTGACAATCTGTTTCTCGGTACGGACTTGGGCGTGTTTGTCTCTTTGGATGGGGGCGCCAGTTGGGCCACCATGAACCAGCCCGGTTTCGCCAATGTCGTCGTGGAGACGCTGGAGTTTCAGACCGACAGCGTTCTTTACGCGTTCACCCATGGCCGTGGCGCGTTCCGCGCGGAGATTTCGACCACTTCGGGCGGTGTTGGTGGCGGAGATGTTCCGGTGAACGACGATTGTGCCGGCGCCACGGTGGTGGTGGAAGAGACACTTTACCCCGGCAATACCGTGGGGGCCACCGTCGATGGCGCGGGAGACTGTGTCACAGGCCCTGATGTGTGGTACAGCTATACGCCCGCGGAGAGCGGCGTGGTGGAAATTACGACGTGCGGGAGCACTTTGGATACGGTGCTGGGCGTTTACCTCGGGTGCGGGGGAGCCCTGGCGGCCTGCAATGACGATGCGGATTGCGGCGGCGGTTCCCGGATTTTCCTGGAGGTGACGGCGGGCACGGAATACCTCTTGCAGGTGGGGGGCTACCAGGGCGCCACGGGGGACTTCCAGTTGCTCATCACCCGCGTACGGCCCAACGACGGTTGTGCCGATGCCATTCCTCTCGCGGAAGACACCTATCTTTATGGCATGACCGTGAATGCCACGGAGGATGGCGGCGCCAGTTGCGGTGGCGGCGCGCCGGATGTGTGGTACGCCTACACGCCGCCGGCGGACGGGGTGGCCGAGATCAGCCTCTGCGGGAGTTCCTATGACACGGTGATCGCCGTTTTCGACGGCTGCGGCGGCACCGAACTGGCCTGTAACGACGATGGTTGCGGCGGCAATGACGGGAAGGTGATCCTGCCGGTGACGGGCGGCGTGGAATACCGGGTCCTGGTTTCCGGCTTCGAGGGGGCGGAAGGGGCCTACCGGATCAAGGCCACGCGCCTGCGGCCCAACGACGACTGCGCCAACGCCCTGCCCATTTCGGAAGGCGATTGGTACTGGGGAACCACCGAGGGCGCCACGGAGGACGGCCCGGGGGATTGCGCCGTGGGGCCGGATGTGTGGCATTCCTATCGCGCGAGTTTTTCGGGCACGGCCGCCATCAGTCTTTGTGACAGCGGGTTCGACACGAAGCTGGCGGTGTACGACGGCTGTGGCGGCACGCTCCTGGCCTGCAACGACGATTCCGAGTGTGGCCTGTCGTCGCTTATCTTCCTTACGGTAACGGAAGGACAGGACTACCTGATCCAGGTGTCGGGCTACAATGCCGCGGTGGGGCAGTACCTGCTGCGGGTGGAACAGATGCCCGTGGGGTCTTTCCCCTACCGGGCGAGCCGTGCCCTGACGCCGCCGGATATCGACGGTCGTATCGCGGAAGGCGAATGGCCCACGCGCCTCCAGTTCCTGCGCGCCGGGTCGCTGCGCGACGGCGGGGGCACCGTGTTCCTGGGCCAGGACTACACGGGCGACCGCGATTTGACCGGCACCATCCGGTATATGTGGGATGCCGACAACCTCTACGTTTCGGCTTTTGTCCGCGACGACGACGTGAATTGCCTGGCCGAACAGGGCGGACCGCTCACCACGTCGGATGTTTTCGAGTTCTGCTTCGACCATAATTTCAGGCGGACCTTCGCCGCGGGCCTGGCGGGCAACAGCATCCATGATCTTGCCCCCTGCACGGCGTCCGGATCGGGGCCGGCCTATTGGCAGTATCTTCCCAACGGTGTCGGCTATCCCGATTCTTTCGCCAATGTCGAGTTCGCGGGGGCGGTGGACGACGAAGGCTATTCCGTTGAATTGCGTATTCCCTGGTCCGATTTCACCCCCAATCCGCCCACGCCGCGCCTGGGGATGAAGGCGGGGTACTTGAACGCCCTCGCCGACTACGATAACGGCATCCTCGAATCCGTCTGGACCGCGGGGGGCAACGGGCGCAACGTGATCAATATCCCGTCCATGTGGGAGGTCATGACCCTGGTGGCGGCCATGAACGATGACGACGGCGACGGGCTCACCAACGAGGAGGAAGCGGCGCTGGGCACGGACCCCGGTGATGACGACACGGATAACGACGGCTTCCTTGATGGCGAGGAAGAGGCCGCCGGAACCGACCCGCTGGACCGGGATGATTTTCCGAACGCGGGTAATGAAGTGATGCCGCCCGGGCATGACCGCTGTCTGAATGCGCTGCCCCTGGAAGAAGGCGTGCCAGTGACCGGTTCCACGCGGAATGCCCGGCCCACGCCGTGGGACACCTGCTCCGCCTCGCCGGATGTGTGGTATGCCTACACGCCCCAGACCAGCGGGCCCGTGCTCTTCAATCTCTGCGGCAGTGCCTATGATACGCGCTTGGGTGTTTTCGATTCCTGTGACGCCGCGCCCATCGCCTGCAACGACGACAGCGCCTGTGGGCGGGCCTCGCAAATCGCGCTGGACGTGGTCGCGGGAACGCGCTACCTCGTGCAGGTGGGCGGCTATGGTGACGCCACGGGGGCGTACCAGCTCGTGGTCGAGCGTCTCGATGCCACCCCCGAGGTGAGCGTCACGACATGCGAGGTGGTCCTCACGGGGGACCAGGTGGTGCCGCCCAGCGGGTCCGATGCGTCGGGCACGGGCACATTGGAAGTGCTCTACAATCCCGCCACCGACAGCTTCCGGGGCCTGTTCCACCTGGAGCATACGGTTACATCCCCGGTCGCGGCCTTTATTTTCGGGGGATTGCCCGGCGAAACGGGCACCATTCTCCTGGATCTGGGCGCGCCCGAAAGCCCCATCGATGTTGAACTCAACCAGGAGCAACTCTTCGTGCTCAATGACGCCGGGGGGCTCTATGTGACCGTTTTCAGCGCGGATTCTCCCGAGGGTGAGATCCGTGGCGCTTTCATCTGTGGCGCGGACGCGCCGGCCAACGATGATTGCGTCAACGCGGAAGACATCACGGCGAACCAGACGTACATTCGTTCCACCAACGGGGCCACGGGAAGCGCTTCGTCTCCCTGCGGCACGGAGGACACGGCCGATGTGTGGTACCGCTACCAGCCGGACCAGACCGGTGACGTGACCATCAGCCTGTGCGGTTCCAGCTTGGACACGACCCTTGCCGTCCTCGATGCCTGCGATGGCACGGTGCTGGCCTGCAATGACGACTTCTGCGGCACGGCTTCGCAAGTCACCGTGGCCATGACGGCGGGAACCCCCTATTGGATTCGCATTGCGGGCGCCGAAGGGGCCACGGGCGAGTATCGCCTGCACATTTTCCCCGGCGGTATCCCCCGCCCCGTCAATGATGCCTGCGACGCGGCCATTCCCATCGGCGCCGGAGAGACCGTCGGCGGCTCCACCGTGGGTGCGACGGGCACGGACCTTTCCCTTTGCGCCGACGGGGATAACCTGGACGTGTGGTATTCCTTTACGCCGGAGCAGTCGGGCATGGCGCTCATCAGCCTATGTGACAGCGCGTTTGATACGACCCTGGCCGTCTTCCGGGGCTGTGGCGGGGCGCAGGTGGCCTGTAATGACGACGCCTGTGGCGTGCGTTCACGCGCCACCCTTCCCGTGGTCGCGGGGGAGACCTACCTGGTTCGCGTCGCGGGATATAACGGTGCCACGGGACAGTTCAATCTGACCGTGGAACTTGAATCGGCGGAGGAGGTGGTTTTCGAGTGTCCCATTTTCCTGGATGGCAGCCAGGTGGTTCCACCGACCGACAGCCTGGCGGTCGGCTCGGGCAAGCTCCGTGTCCTGCGTAATGAATCCACCGACGCGGTGCGCGGCGTGGTCACCATCGCCCACAATGTCAACGGCCCGACGTCGGCCGCCATTCACCAGGGGGCGCCGGGAGAAAATGGTTACGTGGTGAGGGAACTGGGCACGGGTACCAGTCCCATCACGGTGGAACTCACCCCATCGGAAATCGAGGAGTTACTGGATCCGACCACCGCTTTCTATGTCCTTATCGCCAGTGGCGCCTACCGTGGAGGCGAAATCCGCGGCGACCTCCGGTGTTACGGCAACTTTGTCGAGGTGGACCATTGCAGCCTTCTCTTCACGGACGACCAGGTGGTGCCTCCCTCCGAATCGGGCTTCACGGGTTCAGGCGAATTTACCCTCTTCCAGGACGACCTTACCGGCGAGTTCCGGGGGACCATTGAAGTGACCCATGACGTGGTGTCGCCGACCATGCTCACCATTCACCACGGCGCAGCGGGCAGCAACGGTCCGCTGGTCTTTGACTTGGGCAACGCCGCCGGCCCGATTTCGATCACCCTCGGTCAGGACGAGCTCTTCGAGATCTTCGGCCCGGGCCTTCCGGTCTACCTGGTGATCTCAAGTGCCGATTATCCCGGGGGCAGCATTCGCGCCCAGGCCGATTGCTTTGTGGGCGGTTCCGTTGAAACGCCGCCCCGCCAGGGGTACGTCCTGTCGCCCACCATCGACCTGGCGGGCGTGACCGGGGACGTGACGCTCAGTTTAGACTATTACCTGGACACGGAAAGGGTGGCTCCCTTCGATCTTGCCACCGTGAGCGTGGCCGCGAACGGCGGTGAGTTCACGCGGCTTGCCGACAATAACGCCGACGATGCGCTTTTATTGCCGTTGCTTTGTGACGAGGCCACCTGGAAAACCGCCGTGCTGGATCTTTCGGCCTACGCGGGCCAACAGGTTCAGCTTCGTTTCGGATTCGACACCGTGGACGGCCTGGCCAACGACTTCGGCGGTTTCTATGTGGACAACGTGTGCCTTTACAACGCGGCGGCGCCAACATCCAGCGGCGACTGCCTCGACGGAGCCGTGCCCTCGACCGGCAACATCGTGTGCAATGATTTTGAATCGGGGCTCAACGGCTACAGTCTCGCCAACGCTTCGGGCAGTGGAAACGGGCTTTGGCACCGCACGGATCAATGCGAGGCCCAAGGGCGTGGTTATGTCCTCTACTTTGGTGACGATGCGCTTTGCACGTACAATCCCTCCGGCGTGCCCGACCTGGAGGAAAGCATTCTGCCCTGTCCCGACGGGGCCCTCTTCGGTCAGCCCCCCCGCGGTCCCGAGACCGCCGAGGCCTACTTCAGCAGCGACCGTATGGGGATTTTCCAGGTGGACAATTTCGCCGGTCTGGATGGTCCCATCGACCGGGTGACGTGGTGGGGCGTGTCCGCCAGCGTAGAGGACTTGCAGCCCTGCGTGAGCACGGTGGATACCTTCCAGATCATCTTCCTCGACGACAACGGTGGCCTGCCCGGAACACAGGTGGCCCTGGAGATCGTCACCGCCACCAGGAGCGATACGGGATTCTCGTACTACGGCCAGTACCCCCTCAGCCGCTACACCGTTACCCTGGCCACGCCGGTGGATCTGAGCGACGGCTGGATCAGCATCGCGGCCATGGGCGGCAACCGCTGCCAGTTTGCATGGGTCACCGGGCTTGGGATGGACGGTCTCGCCTACTCCAGCGATGGTGAGAACATGGAGGTCGTGGACGGGGATTTCGCCTTCTGCCTGGGCGGCGCGGCCCCCGGTGAAGGGGAGGGCGAAGGAGAAGGGGAAGGCGAAACCGCGCTGGTTTCCGATGTGTATGTGTCCATCACCGCGGGCAGTGATACCTCCGGGGACGGCTCCCAGTCCGCCCCCTGGGCCACGGTGAACTTCGCCATGGACCAGGTGCGCGCCTCCGCCAGCCCTGCGAACCCCGTCACCATTCACCTCGCGCCCGGGGAATACAAAGAGGTCATTCGCATGGCCCCCTTCGTCGTGCTCGATGGTGATGACACGGAGAACCCCAGCCAGATTCGACCGGAACGCAAGGATCTCACGCAGCGCGGCGTGGCGTTGGTCGCCGCGCGGGATACGGTGCTTCGTGACCTTGAACTGCGGATTCCCGTCGATGCCGACGCGGGCGCCACCGGTATCCTGGTGAAAGAAGCCCGGGTTACCCTGGAACGTGTCACCCTTCGCGGCAACTTCGTGCCCGGTTCCATCGGTGTTCGGATCCTGGGACAGCAGTCCAGCGAATCCCGCATCTCCGATTCCACCTTTACCGCCCTGTTCAATGGCATACGCGCCATTGACTCCAGCGTACTCGTCGCCCGCAACACCTTCGACACCATTGATGGAGATGCCGTGGTGATCGTGCAGGACCTGAGAAAGGCGGCCACCGGCGAGCCCCAGGACAGCCCCGAGATGGGCGACCGTGATCAGATGGGAACCGGCTTCAATACCTTTACGGGGGTGCGCGGGAGTTTTGTCAACAACGTGGGCGGCAGCGAGGCCAAGGCCGAGGTCAACAATTACGGATCCGATAACTACGAAGAGATCAAGGCCGACATGAACGGCGACGTGGACTTCGTGCCCTTCATCACCTCCGCGGGCCTCCTCACGGCCACGCTCAATGTCACCGTGCAGGATCAAGGGACCCAGGCCCCCATCACCAACGCCACGCTCGTGCTGGAGGGCTCCGGGCTTAGCCCGGTCACGGAAAACACGGACGGCGTCTACGTCTTCCCCGCCGTGGTTCCCGCGGCCTACTCCCTTAGTATCACCGCCGACGGTTACCAGGCGGGCGTGGAGGCCGTCACCCCGGCGCCCGGCGCTATCGAATCCGTTGCCGTGTCCATGGCGCCGGTGGACAACGAAGCCCCGGTCATCACGTTGCTGGGCGAGGCCAACACGAGCGTTGAGTGCGGCAATACCTACACCGACGCGGGCGCCACGGCGAACGATACCCGGGATGGCGACCTCACGGCCTCCATCGTGACCGGCGGCGATACGGCCATCTTTGGCGCCACACCCGCCGTGGGTCAATATGTCATAACCTACGATGTGAGCGACCAAAGCGGCAACGCGGCGCAGCAAGTGACCCGGACGGTCACGGTGCGGGACACGACGGCACCCGTGCTGACGCTTGTCGGCAACGCCACCATGACCGTTTCCTGCGGTGATACCTTCGCCGATCCGGGTGCCACGGCAAGCGACGGGTGTGAAGGTTCGCTTGATTCGGCCATTACCGTGTCCGGCGACACCGTGGACACCGGCACGCCGGGCGACTACACGATTACCTACGATGTGAGTGATCAAAGCGGCAACGCGGCGCAGCAAGTGACCCGGACGGTCACGGTGCGGGACACGACGGCACCCGTGCTGACGCTCGTCGGCAACGCCACCATGACCGTTTCCTGCGATGATACCTTCACCGATCCGGGGGCCACGGCGACCGATGGATGCGAAGGTTTGCTCGATTCGGTCATTACCGTGTCCGGCGACACCGTGGACACCGGCACGCCGGGCGACTACACGATTACCTACGATGTGAGCGACCAAAGCGGCAACGCGGCGCAGCAAGTGACCCGGACCGTCACGGTTCTTAATGACTGTGGTGGCGAGGGTGAAGGCGAAGGCGAGGGGGAAGGAGAAGGGGAAGGAGAAGGGGAAGGAGAAGGGGAAGGAGAAGGAGAAGGTGAAGGTGAAGGTGAAGGAGAAGGTGAAGGAGAAGGTGAAGGTGAAGGTGAGGGCGAAGGTGAAGGTGAGGGCGAAGGTGAGGGCGAAGGTGAGGGCGAAGGTGAGGGCGAAGGTGAAGGCGAAGGCGAAGGAGAAGGTGAAGGCGAAGGTGAAGGTGAAGGGGAAGGAGAAGGAGAAGGTGAAGGTGAAGGTGAAGGTGAAGGCGAAGGCGAAGGCGAAGGAGAAGGTGAAGGTGAAGGTGAAGGTGAAGGTGAAGGTGAAGGTGAAGGCGAAGGTGAACCTTCGATCCAGGAAATGGCCGAGCAACTGCTGGCTCAATTCGACGCCCTTGACGTTAATAACGACGCGGTTCTTGACCTGGATGAGGCCCGGAATCTCTTTGCCACCCTTACCAGGAATGATTTCGACGAAATGGATGGTGATGGCAGCGGCGGCCTGAACCAATCGGAACTGGAGGACGCCAGCAAACCACCCAAGACGTCATCCTGTCAGGGGGGAACGGGGCGGAATCGTGGCCGAAGCGGTTCGTCGGACGCGATAGTACTGGGCTTGGTTCTTCTGGCCCTCGCGCTGTCGGCGCGCAGGCGCGGGGAGCAAGAAGGGCAGCGCCAGGGAGCAAGCCCCAAGCGTTGAAACCGCGCTGTTTGTGGGTGCCCCACGCGAAAAGGCGCTTTTCAGCGAGAACCATACCCATCCCAAACGCTCGTTTCCATGGAAGATGATGTGCGTGGAAGAAACGGTTGATCCCGTGTAACACGGAGGACCCGGATAAGGCGGGCTGTCAGGAGAAATAAACCCGCATACGTTCAAGGTTCTTCCTCTGAAAGAGGCCGGAGGACCGAAGTTCGGTCTTTTCATTGGGCGTGATGCAACATGGTAAAATAGAGGTTCTTTCGCCGCAGTTGCGATGCCCGAAGAAGCAGGGGCTTGGCCGCCCGACACCATCTCCACGGGAGCCGCATGAATTTTCTGGATACCCTTAAAGACCGTGTTCTTGTGCTTGATGGCGCCACGGGAACCATGATTCAGAACCTGGATCTGTCCGACGCCGACTTCGGCGGATCGGACTTTCGTATGTTGTCCGACCTGCTCTGCTTTTCGCGGCCGGAAGACATACAGGGGATTCACCGGGCCTATTTCGAGGCGGGGGCGAACGCGGTGGAAACCAATACCTTCGGTGCGAGCCCCATGCGGCTGTCGGAATACGACTTCGCGAAACTCGATACGTCGATCTTCGCGGGCATTCCCGATGGGGTTGACTTGAGGCATCTTCCGGACGAGGCCTTTGCCTACCATCTCAGCCGCCGGGGTGCGGAAATCGCCGCCGAGGCACGGGATGAATACGCCGCCACCCCCGGTCACGACGGCCGCCCGCTCTACGTCATCGGCTCCATCGGTCCGTCCAACCGCGTCCTTTCGAGCACGAAAGCGGATCTTGCCCAGTCCACCTTCGAGGAGATCATGGCGAACTTCCGGCACCAGGTGCTGGGGCTGGTCGATGGCGGGGCGGACGTGCTGCTCTATGAAACCCAGCAGGACATTCTCGAACTGAAGGCGGCGGTGATGGGCGGTCTCCAGGCCATGGCGGAGCGGGGCGTGCGCCTTCCCATCATGGCGCAGGTGACGGTGGATCAGTTCTCCCGCATGCAGATTTTCAACACGGACATCCACGCCGCCCTGGTGACCGTGCAGGGCATCGGCGTGGATGTCTTTGGCATCAATTGCAGCATCGGCCCGGACCTCATGGAGCGCACCGTGGAGAAGCTGTCGCGCTTCTCGCCCCTGCCCATTTCGGTGATTCCCAACGCCGGGCTGCCCGTCTCGGAAGACGGCAAGACGGTGTTCAAGCTCTCGCCCGGGGCCCTGGCGGAATACCAGCGCAGGTTCGTCGAGACCCATGGCATCAACATCGTGGGCGGTTGCTGCGGCACCACGCCCGATCATATCCGCGCCGTGGCGGAGGCCGTGGCCGGTCTCCCGCCCAGGCCTCGAAGGCCGGAGCCGGGCCTCTATGTCTCCGGGCCGCAGGAGGCCGTGTTGCTCGATGGCGAGGCCACCCTCATCTGCATCGGCGAGCGCCTCAACGTGCGCGGGTCGAAGAAGGTCCGCGAGGCGGTGGAGAACGACACCGGCATCGACCACGATGTCCTGGAGGAGGTGGTCCTGGAGCAGGTGCGCGACCTCGGCTGCGGGGTCATTGACGTGTGCATGGATTCCAACCAGGTGGACACGGTGGCGGTGCTCAGGGAAGTGGTGCATCAGCAGACCACCGATTTCGCCGGGGCCATGTGCCTTGACTCCTTCCAGGTGGACGCGCTGGAAGAGGCCGTCAAACAGTACCCCGGTCGCCCCATCATCAATTCCATCAGCATGGAGGAAGCCTCGCCGGGGGTGTTGAAAATCGACGCCGTCATCGAGGCGACGAAGGCCTATGACCCCCTGTACGTGGGACTCTGCACGGGGCCGAAGGGCCCCGGCGCCACGCGGGAGGCGAAGCTCGATCTGGCCACCCGGATCATTGAGCGCGCCCGCGACAAGTACGGCGTGCCGCCCGACCGCATCTTTATCGACGTGAACTGCTTTCCCCTGGGTTCCGAATCGGTGGAGGGCATGAACTTCGCCCTCGAATCGCTGGAGGCCATGCGTTTGGTGAAGGAGAGGTTTCCCACGGTGCATACCACCATCGGCGTGGGCAACCTCACCAACGGCCTGGCGAAGAAACCCTACATGCGGAAGGTGCTTACCTCCGTCTTTCTCGACGAGGCCCGGAAGTGCGGGCTCGACGCGGCCATCATCAACCCCAATCATTACGTTTTCGTGGAGGACCTGGACGCGAAAGATTACGCCCTGGGATTGAAGGCCGTAATGGAACGCGACATGGACGCCTTCGCCGAACTGGAGGACATCGCCGAGGCGAAGAAGGGCGTGGCCGTGGTCCGGCGCACCTCCTACGACGACCTGGACCTGGAAGCGGCGGTCTGTCAGAAGATCATCGACGGCTTCAAGGACCGGGTGGCGGGGTCCTTCGATTTCCGCGGACACGCCTACGACTACGAGGACCGTATCGTGCTCCAGGTGGCGGAGGCCATGGAACACCACGAGCCGCTGGCCTTCATCAACGAGTACCTCATGAGCGCCATGCAGGAACTGGGCGACGGCTTCAGCCGGGGGGAGGTGTCCCTGCCCCATCTCCTGAAATCGGCCGACGTGATGCGCCAGGCCATGGGCTTTCTGGAAGCCTTCATGCGCAACGAGGCGGGCATCGATATACACAGCCGGATTGAGTACAAGGGCACCGTGGTGCTGGGCACGGTCTACCAGGATGTCCACTCCATCGGCAAGGATCTGGCTCGTACCCTGCTGGAAAACTACGGCTACCGCGTCATTGACCTGGGCACCATGACCCCCCTGCAGGACTTCATCGACGCCGCAAAGGAACACAAGGCCCACGCCATCGGCATGTCGGCCCTGCTGGTCCAGACCTCCAACCACATGATCACTGTGTCGAAAATGATGGAGGAGCAGGGGTTGGACATCCCCGTGCTCATCGGCGGCGCGCCCGTGAGCGACCGCCACGCGGCCTACGTGGCCATGCGCGGCGAGGAAGATCCCGAATCCATGCGGAGCGACGTGCTCTACTGCCGCACCGCCATGGACGGGGTCAACGTGATGAACACCCTCACCTCCGGCGCGGACCTGGCGCCCTTCTTCGAGACCAACCGCCGCAAGCTCACCCGCAAATTGGCGCGGGCCAAACAGCGTGCCGTGGAGGACGAAAAACTACTCGATACCCTGCCGCGCCGGGTCATCACCTTCGACCGGCACAATATCCCCGACGCGCCCCGCTTCGCCTGCAAGCGCTACGAATACACCCTGCGCGATTTCGCGCCCCGCATCGACAAGAAAACGCTTTTCTCCCTCAACTGGCGCTTCGGCGGCGCATCGTCCCGCAAGCGCACGGGACACGCCCCGGAAGAACTGGCGGCCCTCTTCGACGACTGGGTCGCCCGCGCCTCGGACAACGGCTGGATCATCCCCCAGGGCGTGATGGGCATCTTCCCCTGCCGGGCCGAGGGCGACACCGTGGTGGTCTGCGACCCCGGCGACCTTGCACGGGAAATCTGCCGCTTCCATTTCACCGTCGTCATCGGGGGCGAACGGAAAGACCTCGTCAGCGGCGCCCAGTACTTCCACGGGAAAGACAGCGGCCCCATGGACGCCATCGGCCTTCAACTCACCACCAGCGGCCCCCAGGTCGAAGAACAACTCGCCCGCTTCAAGGCCGCCGGCGACTACGAATCCGACCTCTTCCTCCAGGGCCTCTCCGACCGCATCGCCGAAGACATGGCCGAGCACCTGCACAACGAACAGCGCAAACTCCTCGGCCTCGCTCCCGATGCCGGCACCCGCTGGAGCCCCGGCTACCCCGGCCTGCGCGACATCGCCCTGGACAAAGTTCTCTTCGACGTACTCGACGGTGCAAGGCACCTCGGTGTACGGATCACCGAAGTCGGCGAGTTCAGCCCCACCAGCACCACCGCCGCCGTGGTAAGCTACCATCCCGACGCGCGGTATACGTAGGTCGGTATGACAGGGCAGGTACAAATGGCAATCAGCTACTGGATTGATTAGGGCAATAAGTTCGCATGAGACAGACTTGGGGTACGTCTATCAACCCCAAGGTATCAGTGCCATTTGCGAAAAGGTGTTTTCCAGCGAAACCGCCACATGATCCTGTATGGTTGCGGTTCTCTAAACTGCAAAGCACAGGATGGCACGTAAAACGATCCTCAATTTCGCAAAGGTCTCATCACCATGAACGATACTCCTCGCAAGGCATGGACGCGAAAAGAGCTTCTTCTCGCAATCAATCTCTATTGCCGAACCCCCTTCGGAAAAATCCATGTTCGGAATCCAGACATCATTGAGTTGGCGGAACTGTTGGGTAGAACCCCTGGTTCCGTGAGCTACAAGCTCGCAAACTTTGCGAGCATAGATCCATCGCTGGATAGAGTGGGCGCTTCAAATACCAGCAAGCTCGACAGAGAAACCTGGTCGGAGTTTTTCGCGGACTGGGAGAAGATGGTGCTCGAGAGTGAGCAGGAATTTCAGGCAGTCCGTGGGCAGGCTATAAAAAAAGAGGAAGAGCCAAGTATCCCGGAAGGAAAAACCAGAGAATCTGTCGTAAGAACAAGAGTCAATCAGCAATTCTTCAGGAAGATGGTCTTATCATCCTACGATTCAAGATGCTGTATTACCGGCCTGCCGGTGAAAGAGCTTCTCGTTGCAAGCCACATTATTCCGTGGTCAATAGATACGAGAAACCGGCTCAATCCAGCAAACGGCCTATGCTTGAATTCCTTGCATGACATGGCATTCGACCAAGGGTTTATAACCATAGGGAAGTCGTATAAAGTGATTGTCTCGGATGAACTAAGGAAAACCCGTGCTGCCGGTCTAAGGATGATTACAGACTATCATGATACTCGTATAACCATGCCAAGCAGATTCATTCCAAATCAAGAGTTCCTGAGCTATCATAGAGAGAATATCTTCCGCCGCTAATGGATACAATGAGATTTTCCTTTGGAAAAAGAAGTGTTTGAACATGTTCTTGAGAGGTCACTCTTGTCCAAAACAGCTTTCCTTGGACAGGCAAAGCTGACCTCCAAGTGCCGAATGCCAAGGCAATGGGTGGCGCATGGGCCCACTTAAAAGGGTTTTGAGTAGCCCATGGTTTCTTTTCGGGTGAAAAGCGGTCTTGGACAGACGTAACCGTTCAGGCCACTTGAGCCAGGATTTCGGTGGACACGGGCAGTAGCGATGAAGCAGGACGACCGTGAAGACGCGCGACGCAGGCCCGTGTGATGTATTCCGTGACGTTGCGGTCGTGCTGTTTGCAGGTGGCGGC
>JAJRTN010000047.1 GCA_024278275.1 Candidatus Hydrogenedentota bacterium | reverse complement strand
GGATCCGGGCGTCGCCCCGGAACCAGGAAAGCTGCCGCTTGGCATAGCGGCGATGGTGCATCTTGGTGGCTTCCACGGCGGCTTCCAGCGTTTTTTCGCCCCGCAGGTGGGCGATGATTTCCCGGTAGCCCAGGGCCTTCAGCCGCTCGATCTGCGGGCCATAACCCTGCGCCAGGAGATGGCGCACTTCGTTCACCCACCCCTCGGCGATCATCTGCTCTACCCTGTGGTTGATGCGGTCGTAAAGCACGGCACGGTCCCAATCGATGGCCACCTGCACGGCGGGCAGGGGCGCGACCCGCGCGCGGTGCTCGGCGTGGAGTTACGAGAAGGGCCGTCCCGTGGTCTCATACACCTCCAGGGCGCGGACGACGCGGACCAGGTCGTTCTCGCTGCTGAGTCCCGCCGCGTAGGCCGGGTCCACTTCGCGCAAACGTGCCATGAGCGCGGCGTTTCCTCGCGTTTCCGCCTCGCGTCGCAGCCGCGCCCGGAGTTCCGAATCACCCGTGGGACCGTCGAAGATACCGTCGATGACCGCGCTCACGTAGAGGCCCGAGCCCCCCGCGACGAGGGCGATTTTACCCCGCGCGTTCAGGTCACGCACCACCTCCCGGGCGAGCATTTCATAGCGTCCCGCCGCCATTTCCTCGTCGGGTTCGAGGAAGCCCACGAAGTGATGTTTCGCGGCGGCCTGTTCCGTCTCGGTGGGGGCGGCGGTTCCAATGGCCATGTGGCGGTAAAACTGCATGGAATCGGCCGACACGATTTCCGTGTCCAGCCGGCGCGCCACTTCGATGGCGAGCCCGGTTTTTCCCGAACCCGTGGGCCCGACGACGGCCATAACCGGCACCGGAGCCATGGGGGGCGAGGAACATTGGTAACCGTTCACGGGAGCTACTCCCAATGTAGAAGCGGCTTCCAGCCGCTTTGAAAGAGGCTGGAAGCATCTTCTGTTTATCGGGCCATGATGTTGCAAGATACCCACGAAACACGCGGGGGGGGCAAGTGCGGAACGTACTCGTGAGAGATCTTCTGTCTGTTGTCCACCTTGCTTTCTTTCACCCGGGGTCACTGGACCCGGCGAAAACTCTTCTCCATTTGGCGGAGGGTGAGTTCGGTAATGATGGGGCGGCCGTGGGGGCAGGTGTATGGCGGGCGGAGCCGGCGGAAACCTTCGAGGAGTACGCGCCGTTCCTCGGGGGTGAGCCGGTCGCCCGCGCGAACGGAGGCCTTGCAGGCCCGCGATGCCAGGCGCAGCATGTCCACCACCAGGTCTTCCCGGTCGAAGAGATCGCCCTGGCCTATCTCGTCGAGGATACGGTAGAGGGTGTCGCTGATGCGCGATTCCTCGTAGAGATGACAGATGGAGGTGACCTGGAAGCTGTTGCCGCCGAAGGGCTCCACCTCGATACCCAGCTTGGCGAAGAGATCGAGATTGCGCTCCATGAGCCGCACCTGCGCCGGGGCCACCTCGATCACGATGGGTACGGCGAGTTGTTGCGACTCGTAGCCCTGGTCCTTGAGTTCTTCCAGGAGACTGTCGTAGTTGAGTCGCTCGTGCAGGGCATGCTGATCAATGATGAGCAGGCGGTCGTCGCTCGGGACCAGCAGGTAGGTGTCAAAGAGCTGCATGGGCGCTTCGGTCTCGGGCAGGTAGCCCTCGTAAACCGCCGCCGGGGCCACGCCTTCCACCGGTTCATCCGCGAAATCGGCCTGTCGTGGCGGGAGCGGTGGCGGGGGCTCCGGCACGGCGGATGGAGTGGACAAAGTGGGAAGGGTGGGGGGAGTGGACGGTTCATTCCGGGTGGCGGTGTGCTCTTCCAGGGCCGCGGGTGGCGCTAGGAAGTCTTCCTGGGGATCGGGGGCGGGCGCTTCCACCGCCGCGGGACGCGGCGCGAAGGTGGCCAGGCGGTGGCGCACCACGTCACGCACGGCGTCGCGGGCGGCCCGTTCATCGCGGAAACGAATTTCTCGTTTCGTAGGATGGATATTCACGTCCACGAAGCGGGCGTGGGCCTCCAGCAACACCACGCCCACGGGCCGGCGTCCCACGGTGACGAGACCGCGGTAGCCGTCCTCGAATCCGTATTGGAGGGACCGGTTCACCACGGGGCGTCCGTTCATGAAAAAAAACTGGTGAGACCGGGCGGCGCGGGTGAGGCCCGGCTGGCCGATGATGCCGCGCACGCGGAAGCCCGCCTGTTCGCCTTCGATTTCGATCATGTCCTTGACGAAGTTCAGGCCCCAGATGAGGGCCACCCGTTCTCGAAGGGTGGCGTGTTCCGGGATGTCGAGGAGGGTTTTGTCGTTGTGGAGGAACTGGAAACCCACGCCCGTCCGGGCGAGGGCGTGACGCTGCACGATGTCGATGCAGTGGCCCAGCTCCGTGGTGATGCCCTTGAGGAACTTGGCGCGCACGGGCGTGTTGAAGTAGAGCCGGTTCACCGTGATGCGCGTGCCCACGGGTGCCCCGGTCTGTTCCACGCCCCGGAGGATCCCGCCGTCGATCCGCAAGCGCGTGGCGGATTCATCCCTGGTGCGCCGGGTGACCAACTCGAAGCGCGACACCGACGCGATGCTGGCCAGGGCCTCGCCGCGGAAGCCCATGGTGCCCACGTTTTCCAGGTCGGCCGCCGTGCGAATCTTGCTCGTGGCATGACGCTCGATGGCGAGGAGGGCGTTCTGTTCCGACATGCCGTGGCCGTTGTCCACCACCTCGATAAGGCGCCGCCCCGCCGCCACCACGCGCACCACGATGCGCGTGGCTTTCGCGTCCAGGGCGTTTTCCACCAGTTCCTTTACCACCGACGCCGGGCGCTCCACCACCTCGCCCGCGGCGATCTTGTTCGCCACGTCATCGGGCAGCACCCGGATGGGGGCTATGTCCACGGCCGTACTCATGGTGTGCGCTTCATCTCCCTGTTCACCATTCTAAACGAGCGGCACGGGGAATGGGAAACGCGGGGAATAGCGGGGGCGGTCGTATCGTCATGGTGGCCGGTTCCCCGGTCTCCCCGCCCTGCGTACCGTCGCTCACCTTTCGTTCCTCTCCGCTCCCTCTCACGACGGATGGCACGTCAAAAGGCTCCTCCATATCACAATGCTGATCGATGGCCTTGACTCCCTCCCGTTTGTCTGCCAGACTTCCGTTCGTATACGAAGCCCCAACCCATCGCAGGGGAAGCGAAAGATGGAAGACTTGGAAGCAAACCGGGAATCGGTGAGGACATCCTGCCAATGCGGCGGCGACTGCACGGGACGAATCCCGCGCCGGCAGTTCCTCAAGGTCGCCGGGCTGGGGCTGCTGGCCACCTCCCTGGGAAGACCGGCGCGGGCCATGGCCGGACCCTTCGTTGCGGCGGACGCGGCGGCGGGGCACCTGGTGCCCGCGGACAAGCAACTGGCGGCGGAGTGGGTAAGAGCGCTTTTTGCCCGGGGCACGAAAGAGGTGTACTCGGGCCAGGCCCTGGAAAATATCGGCATGCCCTGCGGCGGCATCGGTTCGGGCCAGCTCTACCTCTGTGGCGACGGCACCCTGGGGTGTTGGCAGATCATGAACGACGCGGCGTCGAACTGGGTGGCGGGCACGAGCTCTACCTATCAGCACCGGGGCATCGCCAAACCGGTGGAGCAGGGATTTTCCCTTCGGTACGAAACGGCGGATGGTCCGGTGACGAGATCGCTCAACAGGGACGGATTCCGTGACATCGTGTTCAAGGGGGAGTACCCCATCGGAACGGTGACCTATCGCGATCCCGATTGCCCGGTGCGGGTGACGCTGGAGGCTTTTTCGCCTTTCATTCCCCTGAATGACGACGACTCGGCCCTCCCGGCCACCTTTTTCCACATTACCGTGGAGAACACGTCGGATACGCCGGTGGGTGTCTCTCTTACGGGGTGGCTGGAGAATCCCGTGGCCAAATCCGTGGGTGACCATGCCTCGGGTACGCGGACGACCTCCTTCCGCGAGGGCGACGGGTGGATAACCCTGGTTCACGGCGCCCGCGCCACGGGCAAGGAAGAGGCGGCGGAGGGAACCGTTGTTCTTGAGGATTTCGAGGGCGAGGGTTATGGCAAGTGGAAAGCAACCGGCAAGGCGATGGGCGTCGGCCCGGTAAAAGGTACGTTGCCTAACCAGCAGCCGGTGCGGGGTTTCCTGGGCGAGGGACTGGTGAACACCTTCCAGGGGGGCGACGATACGGTGGGCACCCTCACCTCGCCGGATTTCACCATCGAAAAGCCTTTCATCAACCTGCTGGTGGGGGGCGGTAATTTCGATGACACCACCTGCGTACAGCTCCTAGTGGACGGCAAACCGGTGCGGACCGCGACGGGGCGCAACACGGAGGCGCTCCGGTGGGAAAGCTGGTTCGTGGACGATCTGCGCGGGAAGCAAGGCGCGATCCGAATCGTCGATGCGGCCGAGGGGCCCTGGGGCCATGTGTTGGTGGATCACATCGAATTCAGCGGGCAGGCCCGGAAGGGCAACGTGCCTTCGGTGTTGGAGCGTGCCCACGACTTTGGCTCCATGGCCCTGGTCTGTGGGCGGCCGGGAAGCTCGGTCCTGCGTGATGCTCCAGGCGGTATGGCGGTAAAGGAAACGGATGAATACCCGCTCGATGCGCGGCGCGTTGGGGAGCTTTCGCCGGCGCGGCTGGACCTGGCGCCGGGCGCGTCGGCCACGGTGCCTTTCATCCTGGCGTGGCATTTTCCCAACCAGCGTCATGGACAAGGTCACTATTATGCCGCCCGTTTCGCGGACGCGGGGGCGGTGGCGGCCTACACGCGGGAACACTTTGACCGCCTCGTGGGAGACACGCGACGGTGGCGCGATACCTTTTGCGACAGCACCCTTCCCTACTGGCTTCTTGACCGCCTGCATTCGACGGTTTCCACGCTGGCCACGGGCACCTGCGAATGGTGGGGCAACCGCCGTTTCTGGGCCTTCGAGGGGGTGGCCTGTTGCGACGGTACCTGCACCCACGTGTGGAACTACGCCCACGCCCACGCGCGGCTTTTCCCCTCCCTCACGCGGAGCATTCGTGAACTGCAAGACTTCAGTGCCCGGGAAGAGGGCGGCGGTTTTCACCTCGACACGGGGCTGGTGGGCTTCCGGAGCGACGACAATTACGCGGCGGACGGCCAGTGCGGCACCATTCTCAAGGCCTACCGCGAACATCTCATGTCGGCGGACGATTCGTTCCTCCGACGCATGTGGCCGCGCATCAAGAAGGCCCTGGAGTATTCCATCGCTCAGGACAACAACGCCGACGGGCTTATCGAGAACACCCAGCACAACACCTATGACATCAACTACCACGGTGCGAATACCTTCGTGGGGTCGCTGTATCTCGCCGCGCTGCGGGCGGGCGAGGAGATGGCCCTGGAAATGGGTGACGAGGCCTTCGCGAAACACGCGCGCGCCGTTTACGAGAGCGGCCGCGAGCTCACCATGAAACGATTGTGGAACGGCGAGTACTTCACCCAGGACGTGGACCTGGAAAAGTACCCGGAGCATCAGTACAAGGACGGCTGTTTGAGCGATCAGCTCTTCGGGCAGGGCTGGGCGCACCAGGTGGGGTTGGGCTACCTCTACCCGGAAAAGGCGGTGAAGTCCGCCGTGGACGCGGTCTGGAAGTATAACTGGGCGCCCGACGTGACGCCTTACAACGACAAGCACAAGCCCTTCCGCTGGTTCATTTCGCCGGGGCAGGCGGGCCTCTTCACCTGCACCTGGCCGAAGGGCGATTACCTGCCCAACGGCACGGTGTACAAGAACGAGGTCTGGACCGGCATTGAGTACCAGGTGGCGGGACACCTGGTCCGGGAGGGGCGTGTCGAGGAAGGGTTGGCCCTCTGCCGGGCCATCCACGACCGCTACCAGCCCGAACTGTACAACCCCTACAACGAGATCGAGTGCGGCGATCATTACGCCCGCGCCATGGCGAGTTGGGGCGTGTATCTGGCGCTGGCGGGCTTCACCTACCACGGCCCGAAAGGTCATCTTGGCTTCGCGCCGAAGATCAATCCCGAACGATTCAAGACGGTGGTGACCACCGCCGAGGGCTGGTGCGTTTTCGAACAAACCCGGGCGGCCGACCGCCAGGAGGAAGCCCTTGAAATCCGGTGGGGCAAACTGGCGCTGACGCGATTGTCCTTCGAGACCCCCGGGGGAAGGCGGGTCCGGCAGGCGGAACTGTCCGTGAACGGCGGCCGCGTGGAGAGCGCGTTTGAAAGCTCCGGCGCCGGTCTTGTCATCTCGTTCCCGGAGCGCTTGAACCTGGAAGCGGGCGACCGCCTGTCGGCGCGGATTGTGTTGTCCTGAGTGCATGGCGCTCCCGTGGGCAAATCGCCCACGGGTACGTTCGAGATGACAAGAGTAATTCCATTCATCGAAGGGATGATACCTTGAGACTTTTCCTGGTTGTCCTTATCGCGTTGTTTTCGGGGATGGGTACGCTGGCGCGGGCCGGGGAGGCGGTCGTCATGAAAAACGCCTGTTGGAACGTGGTGTTGCGGGACGGCACCGTGGAATCGCTGCACATGGCTACGAAGGCCGGCGGGGCCTTGGGCCGAAACCTGGTCTTTCGCCCCCTGCGTTTCACCCGGGAGAGCGCGCCCGTGGTCGTGGCCGCCGCATTCGACGGGGATACCCTGCGGATATGGCCTTCCGAGGGGAGCAAGGGGCCGGTCATCTTGACCTGGCGCATCGACCTCGGGCCGGACGGCTATTACGACCGGCTCACCGGGACGACCTATGACGGGCTGGTGGACGGCGTGCCCCGGCGCGCGGAACGGCAGGACCACCCCGCGCTGTTGCGCTTCATTTCAGGCGCGAAGGGCCACACCTACACCATTGAATCCATGAAGCGCATGGATCCCGGCAAGCTCCATTGGTCCCTGAGCAATCCGGGCGGCCGCACCGTCATCATTCTCACCGCCGACGGCACGGAGCTTTCCCTGGATTACGGCGACGGCGGAAGCGTGGTTTTCGGATTCGAGGATGGGTACGCCCAAGCCGTTTTTACCTCCCCGAGGGGCGTCTTCACGTTGAAACCCTATGACGGATCCAAGGGCATTGTCCTTGAGAACGGCGCGCGGCTGCCCCGTTTCCGCTTTGGCGCCAGTCCTGTGCTGAAGACCAGCACGGGGGGCGAAGTGCCCCTGAACACCTTGTTTGACCAATTCTACCTGCACGCCACCTTCTGGTATCCCGGCGGGCATGGTGTGTCCGCCTGGGCCGCCTGGGGACCCCTGGGCCATGCTTACGTGGATGCGCCCTACCGGACCGAGAGCCGAAACGCCGTGGCGAGCCAAGTGGTGTCCGACGACGGCTACGGCCATGACGGCTATGCCTGGTCGTGGGGCGACCAACCGGGCTGGCCTTTCCCCGGCGGCTATGACACGCGCCACTTCGGCATCAACGCCATGCACATTTTCGGCGCGGCCACCTACCTGCTGTGGACCGGGGAATACGAGGCCATCTCGGGGATGGACTTCGTCCTGCGCGGCATGAAAGCGGACCAAACAGTTTTCGCGCAGGACGTGGACCAGCGGCAGGTGCGGTTGCGGGAAGGCGCGGTCCTGGCCCAGCCCTTCCGCATTGACCAACCCATCGACCGGCTCCTGCTGCACATGAATGTTCCCCGGCCCGACCCGCGCTTCGATGAAGCGAGTGTGCCGGACCTCGCGAAGGATCAGGATGACCGGGGGCGTGCCTCCCATCCCTTCATGATTTCGACGCTCCCGGAAGGCCGGTTGGCCCAGCGCTTCCGCGCGGAAAAACCCTTCGATACCGTGGGCGTGCGGCTGTGCTGCTGGGCCAAACCAGGCAGCGGTCTGCGGGTTCGGGTGTTGCCCTGGCGTGGGGACCTGGCGTCGAGCCTCGCCGCAGTGCCCCTGGGGGAGATGGGCATCGAAAGCGTTCCGGACAACCAGTACGGCTTCGTCACGCTGAAAGCCCCGCAACCGGCGGAGACGGAGGCGCTCCTGGTCGTGGACCGGCCGAAACCGCCCGCGCCCGGCAAAGAGGCGACAGGCGGCGTGTGGGGCATGGCCTGGAAAAAAGAGGACGGGGACTCGGGGCTGTTTCACGGCAATCAACCCGTACCGGGGTATCGGGTGGCGGTCGCCACGGGAAACCGGCGCCATCCTTCCCTCACCGTGCGCATCGTGAATGCTTCGGGCAAAGAGGTGGCCGCCACCCGGGTGAGCGATGCCCTGCCCAAGGACATCGGTGACGTTGAGATTCGCGCCGATTTATCCCCGGGAGCCTACACCGTGGAAGCGCGGGGCAACGGCGCGCCCCTTTATTGGCGCGCTTCGACCCTTCGAACCGCCCTGGGCGGCAAGGCCACGGAGAACGGCCATGGCTGGGACTGGATCGAACGCGCCCGGCGCGAGATGGCCTACCAGATGGATATCCTCAACGCCCGGGAAAAACACCTCCTCCTCCTGGACGGCAAGGCGGGGGACCGGGATCATTCGGGTGTTACCGGCGTCACGGTGGGGGACAATTACTACGATATCCTGCCTTTCGGTTACTATGACGCCTACACGAACGCCTGGTTCTACGCCTCCCTTCGGGCCATGGCCGGGTTGGAGCGGGCCTACGGCGACCCTGCGCGCGCGGAACAGTGGGAGGCCCTCATGCCCAGGGTGCGGGCGCGGTACAACGAGGTCTTCTGGACGGTGGACGGCCATCTCGACGGCGCGTCACGCTACGTGGGCTGTATTGACGCCACCGGCGCCTCCCATGACTACGGTTTCTCCTTCGTGAACACCCTCGCCGTGGAAGTGGGCCTGGCGTCGCCGGCACAGGCGGAGGCCGTGCTCCGCTGGCTGGACGAAGGCGTGTCCATCTACCCCGACGGCACGCGCAGACAGGATATTTACCACTTCGGCTTTGGGCCACGCACCACCACCATCGACAACCCGGACTGGTGGGCGGCGCACCAACGCTACGAGGCCTATCCCTTCGGCGACCAGATCCAGAATGGCGGTGCGGATCTTTACGAAAGTTACTATGACCTTCGTGCGCGGATCATGACCCGGGGCGCGGACGACGCTTATGCGCGGCTTCTGGCACTGCTGCGGCGTTACGCCGAGCCTGACCGGCTCTGCGGTGGCAAGCGCCTCTACACAGGCGATTCCATCCAGGGCGGCGGCACGGCGGGCGGCACGGGCGTGCTCAGTTTCGAGTTTCCCGAGACGGCCATTTTGGGCGGCGTGCTGCTCTACGGCTTCCTCGGCGCCGAAGCGAAAGCCGACGGGCTTCATCTCACGCCCCGCATTCCCGAAGCGCAGCCTTTTATCCGCGCCGAAAACATCCTCTACCACGGCGACTACTTCACCTTCGAAGCGTCGAAGACATCGCTGAACGTGCGTTGTGAAGCTAGGGAGGGGGGCTACGATTTCGTGGTCGGGGGCGAGACCCGGCACGCTCCCTTCGCCTGCGAGGTGCCGTTGGATGGTAAGGGGGAGGTGGTGATCACGCCCGTGGCGTCCGCCGGAAACCCGTGAACGGGGGGAGCCATGCCCTATCCACACACATAACCGTTCCACGCGGTCATGGGGGAGCATGTTTTGCCGTCTCACATCCCGAAGGAGCGTGCCGCGGACAAAGACAATAGAAAAATGCTGGAAATCGTAGATTCATCCATTGTCTGCCTGCGCCGGAGCCGCTACACTTTCCATGTTTGACAATGAAGACTTGGGGCGCTTGGTACTTCTGCCAGCGCACTGCGTCATGCGGCGGCGCAGCGTCCGAACCGGGATACCGGCCGGAGAAAGGTGGTAGAACATGGGTAGAGTCCAGGGAAAGAGCGTTTGGCCGCTCTTGGTGACGGTGTTGATGGCGGGGGTACTCGCGGGGTGTCCCACGCCGCCCGTGACAACCGTGACGGTGACGGCGAACGCCACGGTATTCGAGGTAGGCGACACGGTTACGTTCACGGCCACGTCCTCCAGGGCGGCGGATGCAGTTTTCACGTGGACGGTGAACAATGACCATGTGCTGAACATCAGCGCGAAGCAGTGCGGGGCCACGGTCACCGTGAACTGCGTTGGCGCGGGAACGGCCTTGATCACCGCCACGGATGTAGTAAGCGGGGTGGGGGGGTATATGTGTGTCACCGTAACGGAACCGGAGGTCCAGTTGCCGTCACACGCGGGCCGATACACGACCTACGAGGGAAGCAAGACCTGCGCGCCCTGTCATCCGGGCAAAGCGGAAGAGGTTCACGCTTCGATCCACTATCAGTGGGACAGCCCGACGGGCGGCAAAATGGTGGGCATGAATGGTTTCTGCACCTACCCGGCGATCAACTTCATTGGTATCCTGACCAACGCGGACGGGGACAAGGTCAGCGGAGGTTGCGCCAAGTGCCACGTGGGGATGGGCGCGAAGCCCGCGCTTGATGTGAACCAGGCCCAGCTTGACAATATCGACTGCCTGGTTTGCCATGGTCCCAAGTACAAGCGGAAAGTGGCGAAATTCGAGGATGAGTCGCTTGGGTTTGTCCCGGATGAAGATGTCATGACGGTACCCCTCGTGGAAGCGATTACCGATGTGGTCAAATCTTCAAGCGCGACTTGTCTGAATTGTCATGCCTACGCCGGTGGCGGCCCAAACAACAAACGCGGCGACATCGAGCCGGAACATTATAACGCGACGAGTGACTTCGACGTGCATTTGGCGGCCGCGGCCAATGGCGGCGTGGGTCTTGAATGTATCAATTGCCACACGGTGGAGGCGCACCGCATCGCCGGCCAGGGCGCGGACTTGCGCCCCACGGACAGCGATGTGAACCTGCGTTGCACCAGTTGCCACGATGCCGCGCCGCACGAGAGCGACCGGCTGAACGCCCACTTGGCGCGGGTGGATTGCACGGTCTGTCACATACCCACCTTCGCCAGGGGTGCTTCGGGCACGGATATGTTCCGCGATTTCACCGCCATTGAGTTCCTCGAAAACAAGAAGCTCTATGAGCCTGTCATCACGCGGGAAAGCAACGTGGTGCCCGAGTACCGTTTCTGGGACGGCACCTCCTTCATCAGTTTCTTTGGTGATTCCGTGGTCACCGACCCGGACTCTGGTAACGTGATCATGGCGGCGCCCAATGGTGACATACTGACGGCCGGCGCTAAAATCTTCCCCTTCAAGGTGCATGAAGCCTTGCAGCCCAAGCGGACCGACGATGATTCGCTTATTGGCTTGAAGATGGGCGTTCTCTTCCAGCATGCGGCGTTCGACCCCAACGCGGAAACGCCGACCATCGTGCCCTGGCTCGAAGGGGCCACGGATGCGCAAGTGATCGACGCGACCATCCGGGTGGGGGCGAAAGTTTCGGGCAATCCGCTTGCACCGGGCGAAGGCGCCTATGAGAACGTGCGGACCGAGCGCTGGATGGGCATCTTCCATGAAGTGCAGCCCGTGGCAAATGCCTTGGGTTGTGCGGAATGTCACTTCGGCGGCACCCGGATTGACTTTGACAAACTGGGATATCGTGTTAAAGACAACCCGGACTTGTGCGCCACCTGTCATGCGGACTACTCGGATGAGTGGTCGGCGGAAGAACTGTTTATCGCGGTCCACGACAAGCACGTGGACGATAAGGGCCTCGATTGCAGTGTCTGCCACAACTTCCCGGCCGCGGAATAGGGCGCGTTATCGCAACGTATGGTTTTTCTGGCCGGGACGCCGATGGCGTCCCGGCCCTTTTGTGCGTGGTGGCTGTGGCGGGCGAGACGTGCCGGGAGGGGCACGGACAAACACGAAAGAGCGTTTTGCCGGGGCCGCGGCTGTTGTTGACTTCCCGTCCTAGAAAGCGTACCGCAATCCGGTGATAAAGGTATGGTCCCAGGCATCCACGTCACTTTTGTCGGCGGTGCTGTCGAAAGCGCTTTCCAGGGCGATCTGGAGATCCAGGTGTTCGCGCAGGGGAGTGACAAATGCGAGCTTTGCGTTGAGTTGCACTTCGCCTGCGTTTTCAAGGCTGGGATGCATGGTAATCTTCTCGGAGAGCACACTGTGTTCGAGGACTTTTCTTTCGAAATATAGGCCCAACTGAACATTCAGGTATCGTTCTGACCGGGTCTCGGCGTCGCGAAGGGGCTTTCGAATGTCGAGCACCGATCCCAGCAGGTCACGGGCAGTTTGAAGGGTCGGCGCGATGGACCCGTCGGACAAACTGGCGGTAAGCGTATGGAGCCGTGCCCTTCCGGCCGTTCGGACCGTGTCGCGCGCGACATCGCGTTCCGCGGGTGTGTAGGCCGCCCAGTTTTCCCACGTGTGGCTGAGGCCAAGGTCGCCCGAGAGTTTCGTGCGGTCGCCGTCGATAAAGTCGTAGCCCAGTCCGGCCGTGACGCGGACGCGCCGATCCAGCTTTCGGCCGTCGTCCTGTTCCTCGAGCCCCTGGCCGAAGAGGTATAGGTGGTCGGTGGGATAGAACTGCCACTTCGCGGTGAGCGTGTGGCGGCGTGTGTTGAGGACGTTCTCCGCTTGCCCATAGGCGCCCCCGATGCCCAGGGTGAGGGTATTGCGTTCGTCCTCGCGCTTTGCTTCGATGGCGACGGCGGCATCGAAGGTGTCCGTGTTGCCCGAGCGGAGCGTAAAACCGGCCGTGGTCGTGCCGCTCCAGGGGGAGGCCGCCGGCGTGGGCGGGTCGGATTCCCGGGTTACGCCGGTGACGGCGGTGAGGTTCAGTTGCTGCCAGCCCTGGTCCGTTTCAACGCCCTGCCTGTCCCCGCGTGGAACAAGGCGGCCACGCAGCACGGCCTTCTCACCCTGCTTCACGAAGGCGGCATCCACCGTTTCCACCCGCGCCACAGCGGCCCAATCGAGGGAGAGGTTGCCCGCGTAAGTGGTGACGAAGGACAGGCGGCCCTCCCGCATTTCCAGGACCCGCCCCGTAAGGCGGTCGCCATTGGTCAGGTAGAGGATGTCATCGGCCCGCGCGGAAAGGACAACCAGCACGAGGGCCACGACAAACGAGAGGGTTTTCATGAGCATTCTCCGGTTTCCACCGGCGCATCATGGCCAACCCGGCCCGTGGAGGTAAAGGACAAACACGGAACAACCATGGCGGTCCGTGTTCGTCCCGTTACGTCCGTGTCTGGCAGGCCTTGAAGCAGGCGTTGAGATAGCCCCGGTTCTCGGCGGCGATGCTGGCGCATTGGACCAGGTCGTAAGCCGACCCACCGATGATTTCCACGTTGACCGGACCGTCGTAATCCGCATCGACGAGGACCTGGCAATAACCGATGAGGTCAATGTCGCCGCGGCCGCAGGTTTGTATCTCCGGTGCGCCCGGTGCGGGACCGGGGCCGAAGCAATCGCGGATGTGGACGTGCTTCACGCGGGAAATGACCTGTTTGAGCGCTTCCTTGGGCACCTCGCCGTTGCGGTGGATATGGCTGGGGTCCATGTCGATGCCGAAGGCGGGCGAATCAATTTCGGCCATGGCTTTGAGGGTGGTTTCGGTGTTGTCGATGGAGGCGCCCACATGGGCCTTGACACAGAGGGTGACGCCCGCCTTTTCTCCTTCGGCGGCGAGCCTGGCCATGCGGTCAATGCAGGCCGCGAGGTCTTCCGGCACGCCGTTTTTTCCCGAGGGGCCGATGTTCACCACGCCAATGCCGATTTCCCGGGCCGCCTCGAAGGCCTGCATCACGCGAGTCTCGTCAAGGGGTCCCACTTCCATGGCCGTGAGGGGCAGGCCGATTTCCTCCACGAGCTCCTTGATTTCGGTGGCTTCCGAAGCCCAGCGGTCGAGGTGAAGGTGCTCACCGAGAGGGTCGCCGAAGGCGCCCACGCCGTCGAGGGCGGAGATTTCCGCTCCGTCGTATCCCGCCCATTTCAGTTGTTCCAGCGCGGTGCGCAGACTTTCCCTGCCAAAGAGGACCGTATTGGCGCCCAGGGTGATCATGGTGTTTACTCCGATGGTTGTGCCGCGAGGTGGGGGCGAGCCTGGTGGACGGTGACGTGGGGCTTTGCCGTGTTTACGCGGGGGGACCGCCGCCCGCACCGATATTCTTGCTCCGTTCCATGGATTGCATGGCGAGATACTTGTCGCCGTAGGTCGCCAGGTTCCCCAGTTCCGTATCGAATTGATCGAAGTGACGCTCCTCGTCCAGGACGAGTTCCTCGAAGATTTTTTTCGACGCGGAGTCGGCGTTGGCGGAACATTCATTGGCCCAGAGGTTGTAGTCCCGGGCGCTGGCCTCCTCCATTTTACAGCCCATTTCAAGCATGGCCTTCACGTCCCGGACCGGCTCCGTGGGGGCCGCAATCTCCATTTTTACGTCCCCCTTGAGGAAGAGGATGCGTTCGGCGAGCTTTTCGACATGAAGCATTTCCTCGATGGCCGTGCGTTTGAAAAGACCGGCCAGGAGATCCAGTCCCTGGTCGTCGCAGTGGAAGTGGAAATACATGTACTGATGCACGGCGGCCAGTTCGTCCGCGGCGGCTTTATTGAGCAGTTCAATACTTTTCTCGTGCATGACGGTGTTCTCCTTCTCCGGCTCCCGCCGGGGTGTTACGCGTGTTCGATGTTCGTGTTGGCCGATACTTCGTTGCTCAGGGTCACAAGGTCCGATACATCCAGGTCCTGCACCCGGGTACGCCCGTTGATACGGGTGATGTTCTCCAGTTCACGGCGCGTGGCGGTGTAAAAGTTCACGAAACGTTGGGTCGATGCCTCGATGTTGAACCGTTCCCGAAGAACCGGGTCCTGCGTGGTGATACCCACGGGACATCTTCCCGTGTGACAGATACGATACTGCTGACAGCCGATGGCGATCAACGACGCCGTGGCCAGGGCGACGGCATCGGCGCCCATGGCGAGGGCCTTGGCGATGTCGGTGCTGTCGCGGAAGCCGCCGGTGACGCAAAGGGTAACCCGGCTTCCGGCGGCGTCGAGGAACTTCCGTGCCCGATGTATGGCGAAGATGGGCGGCAGGCAGACGTTGTCCTTGATGTAGTTCAGCGCGGACCCCGTGCCCCCGCCCCGGCAGTCAATGGTGATAAAGTCGGGCTGAGCCGCCAGCACGACGGCCAGGTCTTCCTCGATATGGCTTGCCGTGATCTTGATGCCTACCGGCGTGCCGTCGACAATGCCGCGGACGCGGACGACTTCTTTCGCCAGGTCTTCCGGGGTGTTCATGCCCGTGTAGCGGCCGGGGGAGATGGAGGGTTGCCCGGGGGTGAGCCCGCGAACCCGGGCGATCTCTTCGGTGACCTTCTCCGCGGGCAGGTGGCCGCCCATGCCGGGCTTGGCGGCCTGGCCAATCTTGATCTCCACGGCATCGGCCTGGCGCATTGCATCGTCGCGGTGGGAAAAGGTGGCCGTACCGAGTTCGTAGATGTAACATCCGGCCTCGGCCCGTTCCTCGGGCAGCAGCCCGCCTTCGCCCGAACAAATAGCCGTTCCCACCTGCTTCGAGCCGCGTGCCAGGGCGATCTTCGCTTCCTTCGACAGGGCGCCGAAGGACATGTGGGACACGTAGCAGGGCATGGTCAGTTCAAGGGGCTTCTCCGAGGCGGCTCCAATGATGGTCCGGGTGTTGACCGGCTCGTCTTCGTTGAGGGGCAGGCGATGAAGCTGGCCGCCTTTGAACAACACTGTATCCCAGCCGGGGAAGGCGCGTTGCGTGCGCATGGCGGAAGAGGCGCTCTTCCCCGTGATCGCGAGGTCGTGGATAAGGGCGTACTTGTTTTCGAAGTCGTCCGATGTCCGGGTCCATTCAGAAAGATAGGTGTCCAGGGACGGCGCGGCCGCGGTGGTTTCCGGAGACGGCGGCGTATCTTCCTCGAAGAGATCCGCCGTTGCGCCGCATTCAGGGCACTCCTCCGGCGGCTCCGGTCCCTCGTGGACATAGCCGCACACGGTGCAGAGCCAGCCTTTGGCGGGAGCATCGACGGATTCTTCCGCCTCGAAAAGGCCCGCCGGGGCATCGCACACGGGGCATTCTTCCGGGGGTTCCGGTCCCTCGTGAACATAGCCGCAAATGGTGCAGACCCAGCGCACAGGAGCTTGGGTGGTCATGGCGAATGTCTCCCCGGTGGTAGGAAGAGGCCCGGCCCGCGTCGTGACGCGGGCCGGACGGATTTCCGATCAGGTGATCTCGATGAACTTCGCGCCGGCCACGCCGCAGATCTCGCACTTGTCCGGCACGCCGCCGATGACCGTGTTGCCGCAGACGGGGCAGATATGGATGGTGGCGTTTTCCAGATCAACCCCGTTCTTCACGGCTTCCAGGGCCTCCGAGTAGAGGCGGTGGTGAATCTTCTCCACGGCCAAGGCGTTTCGGAAAGAGATCTCGGCGCGTTTATTGCCCTCTTCCTTCGCTTCCGCCAGGAAGCCGGGGTACATGCTCTGAAACTCGTGGGCCTCGCCCGCGATGGCCACGCCGAGGTTCTCCGCCGTGTCCTTCACGCCGTCCAGCGCACGCAGGTGGGCGTGGGCATGAATGGTTTCCGCCTCGCCCGCGGCGCGAAACAGCCGTGCGACCTGGGGGAAGCCGTCTTTTTCGGCCTTCTTTGCAAAAGCGAGGTAGGTGCGGTTGGCTTGGCTTTCCCCGGCGAAAGCGGCTTTAAGATTGTCCGTGCTGCTCATGATATTTCTCCTTCGGTCGTTGGCGCCGGGCCTGTTCCCCGCGCGGCATGTGAAAAACCGTGCCGCCCCGTGCCTGGAAAACACGGATGCTGACCATAACCTTTTTTATCGGAATCCGGCGGATCCCATACTTTGCAACCGGGTTCGTGCCGCGAAACGTCCCCTCCGCCCCTGTGCCGTGTGGGTTCATGGAGATACCTGGCACGGCCCACGGGAACACCTTTATCGTCGCAGGATAGGCAGACAAAGTCAAATAATTGGTGAGGTTTTGAACCTTATCACGTGTCATCCTGCAGGTGGGGTTTCTCGCTGAAAACGGTCTTTTCGCAAATGGTACGTAGTCAGAACCGTTTTACCAGCTTGGTAAAGATTCCATGCTCGCTTTCTTCGCCGCTTCTCGCAGCCGTGGCCACGATGTGGAAGTCGGTGCTGTCATCGGGATACCAGGAAAAGAAGAGGGTGATGTTGTGCCGGTTTTGGTTGGTGTTTTCAATGGTGAGTTTGGTGCGTGCGTCCCACTTGAAGGTGTATTCCGAGACCCAGCGCCACAACCAGATGGTCCGGTCCTCCAGGTCGTAGCCCTCCTCGTCTACTCCCTTGGGATACTCCCACCGGTGATTGGCCTTGAAGGACGAGGTGAAGCGTTTGCCGATGCGAAAGGGTTTGTCGATGGAGACTTGGTCGTAGGGCACTTCCTGGAAGCAGCCATGGGTATAGGTGCCGGAAATGGAATGCCAGGGGTCTTCCAGGTTGTAAGCCAGGTGAACGCTGGTGCGGTTGTTGTTGTAGGGACGGTGGTACTCTTCGCTTCGGGAGACACTTATCTTGATTCGCTTGCGGAAATGGAGTCCCGCGGCAAGGCCGTAATCGCGCAGGGTGGTGTTTCCCATGTGGTCCTGGTGAAAATCGAACTCGCCGTCGAGAAACCATTTCTTGAGCGTTCCCTCATTGACATCGTCTTCCAGGGTGATGTCGAGGCTTCCGCCCCGAAGATCGCGGCGGCGTATGAAACCCAGGTCCGGCACGAAGTCTTTCGAGATATCCATCAGGGCGACGCGCCATTCCAGGGGTTGCCTGTCGTAGCTCAGCTTGGTGAATGCGGCATAACCGTCGTGGCGCTCCACCACGGTATACTCCTCGCCTTCTTCGTCGACATAAGTCACCTTTTCGGCATCCCAGAGTCCGAGGGCCTGGCTGCTCCAGCTCATGTAATCGGTCAAGCGCAGCTTGGCATCAAGGCCGCCCGTGCGGTTGTATCCGTCGTCGCGGTCGGAATTGGCCAGGATGGCGCCCAGGTGGGAAGATTCGCCTACGTTTCGTATGACCCGGGCCACGGTGTAGTTTCCCTCGCGTGCCGTTCCGCCGCGCCGGATATTGCCTTTCACATCGATCAGGCCGAATCGCCATCCATCGCCCACGCCGGTGATCTTCGCGCCCCAGTCAATGTCGAAGAAACGGCGGCTGTAGTAAACGGTGAAAGGCGTGCTGAACAATTCGGCGCCTTCCTTGAAAAAGGCGCGGCGTTCGGGAAGAAAGCGTTCCGTGTCGCGCAGTTTGATATCATCGGCGTCGGCCTCGACCTGGCCGAAATCGGGGTTGACGGTGAAGTCGGTGATGATGTGGGGCGTGAGCCGCATGGAGGTGTCGATGCCCGTGGCCGTTTCGGTGTTTCCCGCCAGTTGGCTATAGGTGCCGCTCACGTAGGCCTCGAATTGGGGACGGCGGTTTACGGGAACCTTGGAGAGGTTGAGAGCGACAAGATCCCCACAGGCCCGGGCAGCCAGGACGTAATCGGGGTGAAAGGACCAGAAGCTTTCCTCTTCCCGGCCTTTTTCGCTGCGGTGAAAGTTTACACCCCAAGTGATGTTTTCACCCTTGTTAAAGTGCATGGCGTCAATGGGGATGGCCATCTCCGCGCACCACCGGTCCTTCTCGACCTGGCACGCCACCTTCCAATCGCAGTCCCACGAGGGGTTCCAGCCGAAGACATCGCCCCGCGCATCGTAGCGTGTTTCCAGGGTATTGGTCATGAAGACATACTTCCCCCGGCGGTCGTGGAAGGTGTCGAGTATCAACTCCACATAATCATCGCCCCGTAGTTTCCGGTCGTATTTACGGACCGAGGCGAGGATCTTCTCCGGCTCGGGTTCAAGACAAGTGAAGAAGACATAGATGAACCGGTCGTCATAGAGAAGGCGTACCCGGGTCTGTTCGACGGCGGGCTTTTCCGTTTTGAACTCGGTGAATCCGGAAACCTCGGGGGCGTTGGCCCAGCAGGGATCATCCATCCGTCCGTCCAGCATCGGCGGCTCTTCGGCACGCACGGCGGGCATGGTGGGTGAGGCCGGTTCCCGTTGATTGTCCGGCTGTGCCGTGGCGCGGGCGGTGGTCCAGGTGAACACGGCCGCCCCAACCACCACCAGGCGCGCGATTCGTTCCCGCTGGAACATTCAAGTTCCCCTTTTTCGTTTCACCAAAGCCGTTGAAGCACGCCCGTTTTCCAGATAACGTGGACACTGGAAACCAGGGTCAACGCCATAATAACGCGATTAAACCATATTTCGGGGATACGGTGGTGCATCCACTTGCCAAGCCAGGAGCCGATGGGGATGAGCCACACCAGGCAGGCACCAAAGAAAAGCACATGGGTGTCGATGAGTCCCACGTAAACGTAAAAGGGGAGCTTGGTGAGGTTGATGAAGGCGAAGGTCCAGGCCACGGTGCCCACGAAGAAGGATTTGCCCAGGCCCTGGGAGAAGATGAAGAGGCTGACAATAGGCCCGGCGGCGTGGGCGATGGTGGAGGTGAAACCCGCGGCCACACCGGCCACGAGGGCGGTCTTGGCGCCCGCGTGATGGTGCTCGACCCATTTCAGGGAGCGATCCTTTGCCAGGATGTAGAGACCAAAGACAATCCCGATGACTCCGACGAAACACTTGATGTAGTTCTTGTAGGTGGCCACCTGGTCCTGGCCGAGCTTCCACCACACCAGCGCGCCGAGGACAATACCCGCAATGGCGGGCAGGTAGATGGCGCGCAGTTTCACCCAATTCACGTTGCGCCGGTGATGGTAGATGGCGTTCATGTCGCACAGGATGAGCAGGGGCAGCAGCGTGGCAGCCACCTTGTCCACCTCCATGACCAGCAGCATGAGCAGCAGCCCGAAGATTCCCGCGCCGCCCCCGAAGCCGGATTTGCTGACGCCCTGGATGACGACGGCGGCACCAACGAAGGTCCAGAACATGACGGGCGGTACGCCGTGCAGCATATACGCGGAGAACATAATCGTCCTTTCGGTGACTTGCTGGGAGAGCACCCATTGTACAGGGCACGCGCCGGGGGTTTCCATTGGCCCACGGACAAGCGGGCGCTTGTCCGTTGACGGAAGCGGGCCGCGTTTCACCATGGAGTGCCCTGTTGGCGGGGCATGCTTTCCGTGAAGGGATACGGCGCCGGTCTGTCACCGGGCAAAGTATGTTTTCACGGCATCGACGAAGGCCTCGGCGAACCATTGGCGCCACTTGGGGTCGGCCACGCGCCGGCGGTCGGTGCTGTTGCTGAGGTTGGCCGCTTCCACCAGCACGCGGGTGGGCACCTTGTTGTACCGGATGACGGCGGGCACGTAACTTTTTCCGCCGTTGTGGATCACGTTGCGAATGGGTTCGTTGTCGCGGTGAATCTTCAGGGGCGGGCGGTGGGAAGCAATGCTGGCCAGCAGTGTCCTGGCGAAGTCGCGGGACAGGGCTTCGTTGCGTTGGCGCGTGGCCCGGGACGGGGTTTCCACCTTGCGGTTTTTCGACTCGGCGTAGCGGCGGTACACGGCCTTGGTGAGCACGGGATACTTGACCACGCTGTAGCGCGCGCCGGGCACGTAAACCATGGCCCCCCGCATTTTGCCCCGGTCGAGCCAGTCGCAATGGACCGACGCAAAGAGCATCTTCCGTTCGTCCACGCCTTCCTTGACCAGGCGTTCATAGGCGGCGTTGGCCAGGCACCATCGCAGGCTGGCCGAGACCGAGTCGTTGGTGTTGTCGTAGAAAGGCGTGGTCAGGAGGCGTTCGTCTTCATCGTGGGTGAAGGTGGAGCGCTCACTGGTCCGGTAGCCCTGGCTGGGGTCCTCGACCGTGAGAATGACGGATGCGCCCGTATCGCGTTCGAGAATCTTCTTGATACGGCATACGATGTCATAGCAGATCTCGTCCTCGTAGAGTTTCGAGGCCGAGTGCATGGCTCCCGGATCGCGCCCACCGTGACCCGGGTCGAGCATGATTACAATGCCCTCCAGATCGCGCTTGACCACGTCTTCTTCGGGCGGCCGTACCGCCTCGTGGGGTTTTCGTGCTTCGGCGCTTTTCGGCCGGTACCGGTCCGACAAGAGCTCGATGGGGATCAGGATGCGCGCCCCCACGTCGATATCGCGGTCGTCCCGGATCCCGCTGCGACGCATGATGGTTTCGCAGGCCCGAAGCATGTCCTTCTTGTTGCGAACACTCGTGAAACGGGCCACCACCGAAGAAAACAGGGCTTCCCCCTTGCGCATATGGTACACGGCGTAGGTTCCCCCGGTATCCGCGTCATAGCTTAACGGTGGCGCGCCGGGAGGGACGGGCGCGGATTTCTCGTCTTCGGAGGGCGTTTTCACGGGGGGACTTTTTTCTTCCGGCGGGGACGCCTTCCCGGGTTTTGACTTCGGTCCGGAGTGTTCCTCGGCCGGCGCCGTTGTCGGTTTCCTTTCGGGGGCCGGCGCCGGCGCGGGCCGATGAGAAGGCACCTTCATGATGGGCAGGAGTAAACGGGCGGGCACGAGGATCCGTTGTCCCACCGTCAAGTCTTCTCCCATGCCCCGGTTGTGTTCGTCGGCGAGTATCTCCCGGTGACGGGTGCCCAGTCCGGTGAGCCACTCCGACAGGGACCAGAGGGTTTCGACGCCCCGCTCGTCATTGAAGAGCACCGTGTGCCACCAGCCGTCTTCGTCCACGTAGTCGGCCGGGAAGATGGCCTCCAGCACGGCGCGCCGGGTCTTGTCGTTAAGGCGGTTGAAGGGGATGGCCACGCGTAGCCGACCACGGTAGTCGGTCCACCTTTCCGGCTCCGCCAGGTAGCGCGCGAAAAAGGCTTTTGCCGCGTCACCCTCCGGGGGGCGACAATCCAGGTACAGCACGCGGCCCCGCTGAATACCCGCCACCACGCCCTCGGCAATGGGTTCCTGCACCACCACCGACCCATGGGCGACACCCACCAGAAAAGCGCACCACAACAGGAGCATACCGGGACACCGGCCTATTCGGACACGGCTCAACACGTGATGGGAGACCTCTGTTCAGCCAACCGTGCGACGGGTGCGCAAAACCTCCGGGGAGCGCACAAAACACACACCATGCTACATATCGTAGCATGGAGACATTATAATACACAATATGTTGTGTATTGCCCCCGAATATCGATTTCCTCCGGTGCCCGCCGGTGTTCGGGATGATAATTGGGCCCTGCCTTGAAGTTCCGTGCAAATGGACAAGAGGGGCCGCGAAGGGCTGCTTGTATAACACGCAATACCTGTCGCGCTTGTGCCACTTGCGCGGAGACCGCGCATATTCCATAATCGCTTTCAGGGAACCAACAACGACGGAAGGAAAGGGAAACATGAAACGCTACCGGGTGGCCGTCGTGGGCTGTGGCCCGCGCGGAGACGATCATGTCCATGGGTTCACCTTCAACAGCGACCGCTTCGAATTGGTGGGGCTGTGCGATACGGACGGGGAACGGCTGGCGAAGGTGGCCGGGCGTTACAATGTTCAGTGTACGTATACCGATGCCGAGCGAATGATGGCGGAGACCCAGCCGGACATCTTCTGCTTTGCCACATTGCCCCACATCCGCCTGCCTCTCATCGAGTTGGGTTTGAAACACGGCGTAAAGGCCATCGCCTACGAGAAGCCCATGGCACTTACCCTCAAGGAGGCGCGGGAAATCCATGACCGCTGCGAGGCGGCGGGGGTGAAGACGGTGGTGGCCCACGCTCAAATGTACGGCAGCCATTTCGCGCAGGTGAAGCAGCTCATCGACGCGGGCGAAATCGGCGAGATCCACACCATCCACGCCACCGCCCAATCCTGGCTGCTCCAACTGGGCACGCACCAGGTTCATTACATGCAGTGGTTCAACGGCGGCGAAGCCATCGACTGGGTTTTCGGACAGGTGACGGGTAAGGACCACCTCGCCGACAACCACCCTTCGCCGGACTACGTTTTCGCCAAGCTCCACTTCGCCAACGGAGTCAACGGCATCCTCGAATGCGGCCCTCTCGCGCCGAGTTTCCTGGAGCCGCCCATGTTCTGGGTGAATGACTCCATCACCATCCACGGCTCCCTGGGTTATGCGCGGGTTATCCTGGGCAAGGGCTGGGAGGCCGTCACGAAAGGCTCTGGACGTCGCATTTCGGGGCCCGGCATGTTCTTTCCCCTGTGGGACACACCGCCCTACCTGCGGGAACTGGCCCGCTGGCTGGACGACCCGAAAAAAGAACACTTCTGCAACGGCGCGCGCACCTACCACGGCTTCGAGGCCGCCATGGGCATTTGCCTGAGCAGTCTTCAGCGCCGCCGCGTGGCGTTGCCCATGACCGAGTTGCCCCACGAGCCCCTTTTCGACCAACTCGTCCGTGAACTTCCCGACGTGCCCGTGCCCCCCGCACCCGGCGCGCCGTGAGAGTCGAAATAACGACACGGCAATGGCCTGTGAGCGATCGCGACCGGTTTCCCACAGGCCGGCCGCCGCGATTACGCTTCCCATCCCATGGTCGCCCATTCGTATGCCAGACCGTTTTGCGCCAGCATTCGAATGACCATGAGAGATTGGCCCCTTCTCCTGAAGGCCTTTACCAATGGTCGCGAAAAGGCTACCCGAAATGGTCGAAGCCGCCGTGCGCCGCCTCCCGGCCGTCCACGAGGACACGGGCGGCGCCCGCCGTGCATCGGCCAACACGGGCGGCGAGAAGGTTGGGGAACGTGTCGAGGAAGTCAGCGAGCAATGTCCCGGCTCCGTCGGCGGCGGCCGTAAAGACCAATTCGTAGGCTTCGCCCCCGGTGAGCGAGACCTGTACGGGGTCCAGGTTCAACTGTTGCGCCCATTCGCGGAGCGCGGGATGGACGGGAATGGCGCATCTCTCCACTTCGATGGTCAGCCCACTGGCGCGGGCCACATGCCCGGTATCCTGCGCCAGGCCGTCGCTGATGTCGATCAGGGCGTGGACCTCGGGGCGTCGGGCCAGCCATTGCCCTGCCGCGATACGCGGCTCGGGATGGAGATGGGCGCAAACGAGTTACGGCGCGTCCACGCCGCATTGCAGGGCGGCGAGTCCACCCGCCGAAGCACCTGGATAACCGGTAACGACCACGATGTCGCCGGGCCGTGCGCCGCGTCGCAGAAGGGGGCGCCCCCCGGTGGCTTCGCCCAGCACGGTAACATCGAGTGCCAGGCCGGTCTTCGTGCCGGTGGTGTCGCCGCCCACGATGACGGCGCCGGTGGCGTGAACGGCCTCGGACAAGCCCCGGTACACATCCTCGATGAAATCCGGGGAGATATCGGCGGGGCAAGCCAGCGTGACCAGCACAAAGGTGGGTTTTCCTCCCATGGCGGCGATATCACTGAGCGCGGAGGCCGCGGCACGCCAGCCGATGTCCTTCGGTGTGGCGTGGCGGCGGCTGAAGTGAATCCCCTCCAGCGAAGCATCGCACGTGGCCAGGAGCAGCCGGTCGCCACAACGCAGGACGGCGCAATCGTCGCCGATACCCTCCACCACGGCCCCGGAGACGGGCAGTCCCCGGGTCAGCCGCGCGATGAGGCCGAACTCGCCGATGTCGCCCAGGCCGCTCACGGGTCGATACCCTCCAGGATTATCCACGCCTCGGGCAACATGTCGAGAAGATCGCCCGCCACCATGGCCCGGGCGGTGAAGCTGTCGGCGGCCTGGTCACCCGCGAGGCCATGAACGAAAACCCCGAGGCAGGCCGCATCGAAGGGTTCCATGCCCTGGGCCAACAGTCCGCCGAGCAGTCCGGCCAGTACGTCGCCCGTGCCGCCGGAGGCCATGCCGTTGTTGCCCGTGGTGTTCACCGCCACCCGCCCGTCCGGCGCGGCCACGACAGTGCGATGGCCTTTGAGCACAACCGTGACATTGCGGTCACGGGCCAGGGCCGAAGCGGTCCCGGAACGGTCCGCCTGGACTTCGGCGGTTGACAGCCCCGTGAGACGCGCCATTTCGCCCGGATGGGGCGTGAGCATGGTCGGCAGGGTCCGGTCGCCGAGAACGGCCATGTTTTCGCTCAACCCGTTCAGTCCGTCCGCATCCACCACCAGGGGCACGGGACAGGCGGGCACGAAGTCATGGACAAAAGCGACGGTATCCTCGTGGCGTGACATACCGGGCCCCAGCACCACGGCCTGCTTGTCCTCGGAGAAGCGCAGGGCCTTTTCGAGGGCATCCTGGGCGACGGCCTCCGTCTCGGTGGCGGGCAGGCGCAGGGACATGGTCTCCAGCAGACCCGCCGCGACGACATCGCCCAGGGGAAAGGGCACGCCCAGGGTGACCAGCCCCACGCCGGACCGTCCCGCGCCATGGCAGGTCAGCTTCGCCGCGCCGGTGAATTCCCGTGACCCGGCGATGATGAAAACATGACCGAAGGTTCCCTTGTGCCCCTCTTTGGGCCGGGGTGGCAGCAAGGCGCGCGCGCTTTCAAGGGTGATTTCCATGGTCATGGGGGGGGCCTCCTATGAAGACGGTGGTGGAAAGAATGGCAACTTACGGTGGCGATCCTAGCCCCATGTCGCAACTGGGTCAAATCGAGATCAAAGGGGAGGGTGCCACGGGCGCCACATTTGATTGGTAAAGCCTGGATGGGGCAGGATAAAAAACAAGGCTGAACACGCAAAGCTGAGGATGGCAAGAACGGGGTGGGGTGAAGATGGACATTCCAATAGCGGAAACGCGCAGTATACGAGAGTGCGGGTTGAACGAATACTGGCTTCAGGACCAGATCTACGACAATCCTGCGTGTTTGGGCCTGGGTGACCTGGAGGCCGTGGCCAAGGAGCGCGTCCAGGGTTCCGGTGGCCGCCTTGACCTCCTCCTCAAGAATCCCGAAGACGATTCCATGTACGAAGTCGAGGTCATGCTCGGGGAGACGGATGAGTCTCACATTATCAGAACCATCGAGTATTGGGATAACGAAAAACGGCGATGGCCGCAACGCCAGCACTACGCCGTGCTCGTGGCGGAGTGTGTCACAAAACGCTTTTTCAACGTAATACAGTTACTGAGCCAATCCATTCCGATCATCGCCATCCAAGTGAACGTGGTGGCAAGCGAAGGGCGGATGTGTCTTCATTTTTCCAAGATCCTCGACACATACGAGGAGGTCGAAGATGGTGCTGGCATTGAACGTGTCTATGACGAAGCCTACTGGCTGAAAAGGTCCGCGCCCACGGTGGGCACCGCCAAGGCGCTGGCGAAGGCCATTGAAGGGTGTTATCGTGGTATCACACTGAAATACCTTCAGCAGTACATCGCACTAAGCGAAGCCGGGGAGAATTCCTTCAGGAATCACTTCTGGATGAGAAAGCGTAAAGGAGAAAAATCCCTGTTGGGATTTCAGGTCGCCGACGATAGGGCCGAGGAAGTAGGGACGTTATTGGATGATGCCGATATTTCGTTTACCCGAAAGCAGAGACAATTCAGGTTCATCCTCGATGAAGACTTTGTATCCACCCATGCCGACACCTTGCGTGCCATCGCAATGATGGTAAAAGGATCGCGTGAATAGTATTGTAAACAGCATGGGCCAAGGTCACCCTTCGCGTGGCGGGTGTAGACGGGGCTGTCCTTTCACGCCGTGCGCGGGGTTCAAGTCCGGTCCGCCTGTGGTGGGCGAGGCGGTCGCTGCGGTATGATCCACGTAAGCACCCACTGGAGTACACCCGCCCCATGTCCCTGGATATTCACGCGATACGCGCAGTCGCCTTTGACTATGGCAACACGCTGGTACCCTTCCGCCGGGAGGACCTGGCCGCCTATGGCGAGCAACTGCTTGCCGCCGTGGAGGGGCACTTCGGTCCGGCCGACCGGAAACTGTTTTTCGAGCACCGGGAGCGGACGCGCTACCGGCCTTACGCGGGTAACCCGCCCGAATACCGCGAGAACGACCTGGCGGAGATCACGGTTGAACTGGTGGAAACGCTCTACGGCATCACGCCGGATGACGCGGTGCTGAAAGACCTGCTTCGTGTTCGCCACGAGGCTTTTCTGGCGGTGATTCGGCCCGTTGATGGCGTGGCGTGGCTGCTCGAATCCCTGGGCAAGCGCTATGCACTCGGCTTCCTTTCCAACTATCCCGACGGCCCGGCGATCCGGGAAAGCATCGACCGTTCGGGCATCCGCCGGTACTTCAAGAGTGTCGTGGTGTCGGGCGATTTGGGCTACTGCAAGCCCCACCCGATGGTTTTCGCCAGGTTGCTTGAAGAACTGGAGCGAAAGGCACACGAGGTGGTCTATGTGGGGGATAACTGGCTCGCGGACATTCAGGGGGCCAAGCGTGCCGGCATGCAGGCCATCCACATGCGCCGCTGGGAAACCCCGGAAACCTTTGAACGACAGCCCGGTGACCTGGAGCCGGACGCAACCATAAAGGATTTGTGCGAACTCGAAGCCCTGTTGCTTTCGTAATCCGCGCAACAAAACACGATGTCCCCATCCGGCCTTTGCCCCTATTTCGGTGACTGCGGCGGCTGTCAGTCGCAGGATCTGTCCTACCCTGCTCAAGTGTCCGCCAAGGAAGTCCTGTTGCGGGAACTTTTCGCGACCGTCTGGCGGGAAGCCATCCCGGTGACGCCTTCGCCGGTTGTGTGGCACTACCGCAACAAGGTGGATCCCGCTTTCGCGCCCAAGCGCTACGAGACACCGCCCCCCAAGGACTTCGAGCGGGAGACCGTGCTGGGCTTTAAGAAGCGGGGGCGGTGGTACTGGCCGTTGGAAATCGAGGCGTGCCGCATCGGCCCCGAGGGGTTGGACAAGCTGATGGCGGGAGTGCGCGCCTGGTACCGGGGCGCGGGCCTGCGGGCCTTCGACGCCAAGCGGAAGCAGGGTTTCCTCCGCAATCTGCTGGTGCGCGACGGGAAACGCTCGGGGGAGCGGATGGTGGTGCTGCTCACCTGTCCCGGCCCTTTCGACGCGGCGTCCTTCGTGAAGGTGGTCCGGGAAACCTATGGGGCGGACAGCATCTACCGGGGCATTTCGGAGAGCCTGGCCGACGTGGCCTTTGCGGAAGATCTGGAACTGCTGTACGGTGCGCCCACCATTGGGGAGCACATGCGTATTCCCGACGGCGACGGCACGGTGGATCTTTCCTTCCAGATTTCGCCCATGAGTTTTTTCCAGACCAACCCCGCCGCCACGGAGTTGCTTTACGGCGCGATCCGGGCGTGGGTTCATGCCGTTCAACCCACGCACCTCTACGATCTGTACGGCGGCATGGGGGGCATCGCCTTCAGTTGCGCGGACCTCGTGGACCAGGTGTGGTCGGTGGAGAGCGTTGAGGCCGCTTCCATGGATGGTCGGGAGAACGCGTGCCGGAACGGAATTGAGAACGTGGCGTTTATCACGGAGAAGGTGGAGAAGTACCTGCGGCGGCTTGTCGAAACGGAGGGATTGGCGGAGGGGGCCGCGATAGTGTTGGATCCCGCGCGGTCGGGATTGGTGCCCAAGGCGATCCGGCGTTTGAAGGAACTGGCGCCGGAAAACGTGCTCTACGTGTCGTGCAACCCCAAGATCCTGGCGCGGGAACTGCCCGAACTTCTCGAAACCCACGAACTTATATCCATGCGGGGTTTCGACCTTTTCCCCCATACCAGGCACGTGGAGGTGGTGGCGTCATTACGGCGGCGCAAATAGGGGGACGCGTTTCCGTACCCATGCGGGCGGCCATGGGGGAGCGGAGCGGGCAGTGTCCTGCCCTTTCCCGTGGATTCCCGCTTTCGCGGGAGTGACGGTGGGGGGGGAAGCACCAGGCCGGACTCCAACGAGATCAGGCAACCCGGGTCCACCGACCGAGGTTGTGAACGGAAATCACGGCGCATTCATGGGTCTCATTTGTCCCATGGGTCCCCTGGCGTCCCGCCTTCCGGGAGATCTCCGGTACCGGGCCGGGCCGTGACCGAAGCCAAGAAGCCTTCCGGCGGGGGGACATTGTTGGGGCCGGGTCCCTGGTAGTGTTTCCAGTAAAGGGCGGGGAAAGGCAAGGGGTTGGTGTGGCCCTCGGGCGGCGTGTCGTCGCCCTGGTAGGGCTGAACGCTTTGCCACCAGGCATCGTAGGCCTTGGCGAGTTTGGCGGTGATCGCCGGTTTCTCCCTGGCAATGTTGTTGCGCTCGCCCGGGTCGGTAAGCAGGTCGTAGAGTTCCCAATCGTGGTCGAGGTTCTCGTCCCTGCCGCCGAAAACCAGGTTAAGGACGGTGCCGCAAAGCGGGCAATTGGAGGCGCAAACGCGGGTGTTCCGCAAAAGGTGGTATTTCCGCCAACGGATGGTACAGGCGGACTGAATGTGCGGGGCGGAGTTCCCCTGCCGCCACGTGCCCTGGTGGTCGAAGAGCATTCGGTCGGGCCACGGGGCCGCGCCGTCCTCCAGTAACGGCAGCAGACTGCGCCCATCCAGTTGCGCCGCCACGTCGGGGGGAATGGATGCTCCCGCCAGCGCGGCCAGCGTGGGAAACACATCGAGATGGGCGGCGAGTTCCGTCACGGTCCGGTTTTCGAGCGTGCCCGGCCAGCGCCAGAAGGCCATGGCGCGGGTGCCGCCGTTGTAGACGGTGGCCTTGCTGCCGCGCATGCCGGCGTTCCAGTAGCCGCCGCCCACGATGGTGCCGTTGTCGTTCATGTAGATGACAAGGGTGTCCCGTTCGATCTCCCACGTTGCCAGGGAGTCGAGCAGGCGCCCCACGTTACGGTCCAGGTTCGCGATCATGCCGTAGTAGTTGGCCATCTTGTCGTAGTCGATCACCTGTCCGAAAAACGACGGGTTCTTGGGAAACTTCCTGACCAGGTCACGGTAGGGTTGGGCATCTTCCCCGGGCGCGACGAAGGGCTCGTGGGGCGCGTTGGGCGCGAGATAGGTGAAGAAGGGCTTCTCCCGGCGCACCGATTGCATCCAGCGCCGCGCCTGGCCGAAGAAGACATCCGTGCAGAAGCCCCGGGTTTCCTCCGGCGTGCCGTTGTGGTAAATGACCGGGTTGAAGTAACGGTTGCCGGGGAAATCGCCATAGGGCGAGCCGAGCGCGCCGCCGCCGAAGACAAACACCTCGTCGAAACCGTGCCGCTCGGGACGGTATTTTTCGTAATAGCCAAGATGCCACTTTCCAAAAATACCGGTGGCATATCCAGCGGAACGAAGCACGTCGGCGATGGTGGTCAGGGTGGGCGTGAGGCGCCAGCGGCAGCCGGTGATGCCGCACTTGGCCGGGTTGATGCCGGTCATGAGCGCCGCCCGCGTGGGGACGCAATACGGACTGACCTGAAAATCCGAGAAGCGCAGGCTCTCGTCATGCATACGGTCCAGGCGTGGCGTTTTGAGGAAGGGATGACCGTGGCGGTCCACGTCGCCGTAGCCCTGGTCATCGGAGAGAATGAGGATGATGTTCGGGCGCCGTCCGGCCAGCGAAGATACCGATTCCTCCGCACGGAGCCGTGGGGCCATGCAGGCCATCGCCATGCCCAGGCCGGCCCAGCGCAACACGTCCCGCCTGCTGCACCTTTTCATCGTCCCCGGCTCCTCGAATCCCCCGCGCCATCCCCAACCTTGTGCAACACGACGGCGTCGAACCAGAGCGCGTAATGGGTGTCGGGCGTTTCGCGGCGCACGGCCAGGCGCAGGACGAAGCGATGCTTTCCCGCCGCCAGGTCCACCTGCCCGATCCTGAACAGCCCGTCGCCCGCGTTGGCCACATTGGGCATTCCCGGCGTGGCCTGGTCCACGAGGTGGGGTGCGCCCCCGTCGATGGTCCAGGTAAAGGAGGAAATGCTGCGCGGCGTGCCCAGGCGGGTCAGCCGGTTACCCGAGAAAAACACGTCGTATCGGCCCGGCTCGGGGACGGCCATGTCCACTTCCACGGCGTGTCCCCTGGCGCCCGGTTCTTCATCCGTCCAGATCTGAACGAAAGAGCCGCCGGAATAGGCGTCACGCCGCGAGACGGTCCAGCCCGCCGTCGTGCGTCCCGCCTCGGCTTCGAAGAGGAAGGTGCGTGCCTGCTTCGGGGGCCCCGCCTCCGCGTGCAACACCTCGACCCGGCGCGCGCCATTGAGGAACATGAGGCCGGCGTCAAAGGACACCCGGGCCTTTCCGTCCGTGACCACCACGGTGCGCGACCGACCGAAACGGTCCGTGAGCGTGGGCGGCACACCGGTCTCCAGGGGATCCACGGCAAGCATGGCTTCGGTGACGGTCTCGGGACCAAAGATATCGTGGTAGGGTTGAATTTGAAAAGCCACGACCTCCTCCTCACCCCGGCGGAAGAGGTACCCATCGTAGGCGGGCAGTCCCTCAATTCGGCGCACGAAAGCGGCATCGCCCAGGCAGTGCGCCCCGGTGGCGAACCACAGGGCCGAGGGATTGGGCGTGAAATCCTTGTTCACCAGGGGGCGGTACGCCGCATAACCAATGTTCACGTGGAGAAACTTGAAGGTTACGGGCATTTCTGCCGCCAGGTTTTCCAGTGGTACTTCGGCCCGCTCCTCCGTATTCCAGAGGGGCATGTCCAGGCCATGTTTCTTCAGGACGGCTTTCCAGCGTTCGATTCCCCTGGGGTCGTGGTTGGTGTAGTGAACCGACAGGATGTCCATGTCCTTGCCCACGCCCAGGGTCAGGAGGCGGTCCGCGAAGTCCCAGGACTCGACGAAGCCGCTGCACGCGATCCGCGCGTCGGGATTCCCCCGGCGCAGGGCCGTGCTGGTGTGATGGACCAGTTCGGCGAATTCCTCCGCCGTGCCCACCCAGAAGCCATCCCGGTCATCGGGCTCGTTCCAGATCTCCCACACCTCGATCTCGTCCTTGAAATCCGCGGCAAGGGCCGTCATCAGGGCGTCCCATTCGGCATAGTCCCGGGGCTTCGTCCGGTTCGCCAGGGGCCCCATCTCGGGCTTGCGGGCCATGTCCTCCCGGCGTGAAGAAAGCACCGTGGGACACTGGGCAATCTCCCCCATGATGTGAATCCCCTCGTCGCGCAAGGCGCGGGCGTAGGTCTTCCATCGCCCCGTATCGGCCTTGACGGCGATTCGACCGTCCTTCCTCGTTATGTCGATGCCATCGTAGGACTGGTTCCAGAAATTGAGCCGTGCCCACGAAGCCCCCAGCAAACGCATGCTTTGGGCCGCGGCCCTGGCGCCCAGCGGATCGTCCGGGTCCCCGATGGGATTGGGAATATGAAAGATACCCCACGGCGCGCCGGCGTTTGTCGGGGCCGGCGGGAACACGATCCCCAGGGATGTTTTCGCCGCGGCCACCGCCGCCCCGGACACGGCCCGAAGGGAAAGTGTGTAATGGCCGCGCCCGGGAAGTCCCAGGGGGATGGATTGTTCGCCACGCCCCTGCTCCACGGGAAGATCCATCCGGCCTTCGCGTTGCCAGGGTCCTTCCGTCTCCCAAACGTGCCAGGCTAAGGTCACCGGTCCGGGGGCGTTCTCCACCAGTGCGCGCACATCAGGCGTTTCGTCGTCCGTAAAAAGAAGACCAACCCGAGGAGATACAACAGACACCCGCAAGTCCGCAGCCATTCCGGGCCGCCCCAACAGGGCGAAGGGCAACACGCACGCCACCACGATCCACCTTCTGTTCATACGCGGCATGACGTTACTCCCATCGCCGGGGCACGGCCTGCACGGGGCGGCTGTGCCACATCCAGATCCAGGAAAGCCTCTGCGCCGTGAACGGTTTGCACCTCCCCTGGTTGCGGCCAGACGGTCGCGCCGTGTCCCGAAGGCATCGGACTCCCTTAACGGTTACCTCTTGGGGCCGCCTTGCCCGGGCGTTCGCGTGGGCGGATGTCCGGCGCGGCGAATGATCAGCCGTATTTTGCCTTGAGCGTGCGTCCTTTGGCGGCGCTGGCGCAGGCGAGATCAAGAATATGCACGGGGCGACGGGCGTATTCGGGTGTGATAACCAGTTTTTCGCCCTTCATCAGGTGGGCGGCGATATTGTCGTAGAAACGCTGCCCCTCGTCGGGCGGGTTCTTGCCGCTGCGCGTGACGGTTTCGCCCTTGCCCGGGGTGATCAATTCCCACCGCCCGTAATCGAAGGAGTAGGTACCCTGGGTGCCGGTCACTTCGAGCCAATAGGGGCTGGGCTTGGCGTCCATGCTGGAAATGCAGAGGGTTGCGAAGGTCCCGTTGGCGAAGCGCACCACGGCGAAACCCTCGTCCTCGACGGTGTCCTTTTTCCAGGCCGTTTTCGGCGCCCAGAACCCCCGGTGCGCGAATCCGGAGACCTCGGTGATCCTGGCGTTCATGATCTGGAGGGTGTACTCCAGCAGGTGAACACCCCAGTCGTAGAGCACGCCCCCGGAGATGCGCTTGCTCGAACGCCACCAGTCGGCGGGTTGCTCATAGTTGGCCATGTGGGCCTTCACGCGCACGACTTCGCCGATGGCCCCCGACCGGATGGTTTTCATGGCCTGGAGAATGCAGCCGTCCCAGTGGCGGTTGTGGTAGGTCGAGAGCAGGGTCTTGCTCTTTCGTGCCGCCGCGATCATGGCGTCGCATTGCGCGGTGGTCACGGCGAAAGGTTTTTCGCAAACCACGTGCCGGCCGGCTTTCAGGCATTGCACGGCCAACGCCGCGTGCTTGTAGTGCTCGGTGATAATGGCCAGGAGTTCCACGTCCGATTTCTTGAGCATGGCGGCCACGGACCCGTAGGTCTCGATGCCGGGGAAGTCGGCCGCGGCCGCTTCGCGCCGATCTTTGAGCAGTTCGGCCATGGCCACGGGTTTCATACCCGCCGCCTTCATCTGCGTGAGATGGGCCCGGCCCATGTTGAAAGACGCGCCGTAACCAATCACCCCGACGCGAATGGGGTCTTTGCCACTACGTTTCGCCACCGAATGGTTCCTCCCGGCCCTGAAGCCGATCATGCCCAGCCCAATGTTTCCTTGAGCTGTGCCACCCAACGCTGTATTCGTTCCTCCGTCAGGTTCCGTTGCCGGTCCTGGTCAAGCGCCAGCCCGACGAACTTTCCATTGGAGACCGCTTTCGATTTCTTGAATGTATAGCCCTCGGTGGGCCATGCGCCAAGCACCTCGGCCCCCAATGCCCGTGCCTTTTCATCCAGCACGGCCATGGCGTTCACGAACTGATCAGGGAATCCCGCCTGGTCGCCCAGGCCGAAGATGGCGACTTTCTTGCCTTCCAGGTGAGCCGCGTCGAGCTTCCTGATGAAGCGGGCCCAATGGTCCTGCAGTTGTCCGTCGTCCCAGGTCGAGGTGCCGAGAATGATGAGGTCAAAACTCGTCAGCAAAGCCGGGTCGGCCTTACGGACATTCAGCACGTCCACCGATTCACCGTCCCAGGCCGCGCCGATCATCTTGGCAACGTGTTGCGTGTTACCCGTGGAACTTCCGTAAAAAATACCGATCCTGTGCATCGCTCAGCCTGTTTCACTTTCCGCCGCCGCGGCGTTTTCTTTCCCATCCAGGTACTGCTTGCTGCGGGTGCGCTGCAAATCCATGTCCGGTTTCCGCTTTTCCAACAAGGCGAAAGAATACTCCACCACCTCCGCCGCTTCATCCGCCGTGAGCGTACCCACGGTAATCATATCCTGTTCCCGCAACGTGGCCCAAGAAAAGGCCAGGCCCGCCAGGGGGTGTAACCGGCCCGCCGCGAGCGGCTTAATCGTGATCACCGGCTTTTTCGCTTCCCAGATAATCCGCTGCACCCAGTCCACCTCCACCTGCATGAGGAACCCGGCGCTGTTGTAGATCTGGATATAGGTCGCCACGTCCAGGCCCGATTCGTCGGCGTAAGGAATGGTTTCCGGCATGTGCGTGCTCAGGCCGGGGATCATGCCCCGTTCGCGAATCATCCTCGCGTAGATGTCCATGTTCGTGATACGCCGTGCGCGGCGATCCACCAGCGCGTCCGTCGAGGCTTGGTGGGGCATGAGCAGTTGCGTGCCGCACGCCGCGTACTCATCCAGCAGTGTTTTCGTTTCTGACAGCGCATCGGGGCCGTCCGCCACGTTGAGTATAGGGATGGCGATGCGGATGCATGCCCGACCCGTACGGTCTTCCGCCGTGCGGATGGCCTTTTCGAGGTGGGCCGCATGGGGGTGGACCCCATAGACCGCGTCCGCACCGGCCCGCATGAACACCTCGATGATATCCGCCATGCGCGCTTCGTCCACCGTTTCGAGGATGTGGCGGTCCCGGGCTTTGCTCTGGTGGGAACAGCCCAGGAACCAGTTGGTCCCGATGATCAGCCGGGGCATGGACAACCCCTCTATCCGGGTGCGGGGAAGCTCATTCATGGCGCATGCCTTTCCACCGTCGCCTTCACTGTTGTCCGACAAGGAAACCGGCGCATAACCTACGCCGCGCGGGCCGGCCGGATCAAGCGCGCAGTATGCCAGGCCGGGTCCCGACCGTACGGGGGTCAGTCGCGTCAGCGGGTCTTAAGGTACTGGTTCAAATCGCGTCGTAAAACACCGATGAGATCACAATCTTCCTGATTGCCCGCCCGGCGGTAGGCCCGCATGAGGTTGTTAAGTACGCGACTCACAATGACTTCCACGGGGGCTTCGTCGCCCAACAGGGTCCGGGCGGCTTCGCGCGAAGGCCCCTGGGTTTTGAGAAAGGCGTCGATGTCGGTGCATTCCCCGCCGTTGAAGCAATCCACCAGGGTCAGCGTACCGTTGACATAGGTTCTCGCCAGAAAGTGGCTGGGCCAGTTGCAGCCGCCGATTTCGAGCCCCACGCGATCTCCCGTGAGGATGTAGACACAGGCAAGTGTAATGGGGATGCCCTCTTTCCGCCGGATCACGTGGACAATACTGCTGTTTTCGGGCCGGTAGTAGTCGCTGCGCGTGCCGGACAAACCGCGTTCGGTGAAGAGAAACCGGGCCAGGGCCACGGCGTCGTGTTCTCCCGGGCGGCGCTCGAAATCCTCGGCGAGACGGTCCAACAATTCGGAGGCGGCATTCCCGATCTCGGGACCGCTCTGGAAGCGGGCGATGAGGCTCAGGGCCGTTTCGAGACGTTCGAGATCGTCCTCCAGGCCGTACCACGTGGGCCACGCCTTCTCCAGCCAGGTGCGACGATAACCAAGAATGAGTTGTTCAATAGCCCGCCGATCAACGGTTGGGGGCGGGTCGGCCAGTGCGTCGAGCGCCGCGTCGAGTTTGCCGCCGAAGGCGGAAAACGCCTTGGCCACTTCGGCCTGGACGACCGGTGAGGGATCATCGAGCAAGTGAAGAAGGTGGGGGAGATCGCTGGTGTTGACCATGAGTATTCCTGGTGGTAGGGCCGGAGCCATCCGACCCCGTTCACCCGCTTCATAGACCTAACCCGGATTGGCCGGAACCAAGCATCGCCACGGCCGTCCGTGTCACGAACAACCGTTATCCCCGCGAAAGCGGGGATCCATGATAGGGGGCGACAGCTTAACCTTTTCCGAGGATTCCCGTTCTCGCGGGAATGACGGAAGGGGTAAACACATTCCTGTGACCATTGGTACAGGGCCTCACGGGTAAGGGGTTATTCTACACATTTTGGACTGCCGCACCCAAGGGGAGGATTTCGGAGTGGGGGGTGGGCCCGCGCTTGTTTGCATTCGTGCCGCATAATGTGGCTTTCTTTCTCCCGCGAGAGGCAAACCGCTGAAAGGAGCAATGCATGAATTTGATTGCGGCAGTTCTGGTTGGGTCAATGATCCTGGGTTTAGGCGAGGCGGCGGCATCCACGTTCACGGTGACCGATTATGGCGCGGTGGCCGGTGGTGAAACGGACTGCACGGCCGCGTTTCAGAAGGCTTTGGATGCCGCGGGCGCCGCGCGGGGTGGCGAGGTGGCCATTCCCACGGGACGCTATCGTTTCGACGGCTCCCTGCGGGTTCCCAAGAACGTTGCACTGCGCGGCACCTTCGCCTATGCGCCCGCCCATGCCGGTATCCGGGACAACACGGATGAGAAGCCGGTTTACGGAAGTGTGCTGGAGCCCTACGCGGGGGCGGGCGACACCGAGGGCACGCCCTTTATCCTGCTCGATACTAACAGCGTGCTGCAAGGGGTGACCATTCACTACCCCGCGCAGGACCCAAAGGCACAGGAGCCCATGCCGTACCCGTGGACCATCCAGATGCGGGGCAACAATCCCGCTGTTTTGGATGTGCAGTTATTGAACCCCTATGATGCCATCGACGCGAGCAGGAATCAGCGCGCCCTCATCCGCAACGTCCACGGCCAGCCCATCCACATGGGGATCTACGTGGATCTTATTTACGACATCGGCCGGATCGAGAATGTCCACTGGAACCCCTGGTGGTCCCACAACACGCCCATTTTCAAGTGGCAGCAGCAGCACGGCGTGGGTTTTTACTTCGGCAAGACCGACTGGCACTACGTGCTCAACACTTTCTGCTTCGGTTACAACGTGGGCTACCAATTCAGCAAGACGGAGCACGGCGCGGCCAACGGCAATTTCCTGGGCATCGGCGCGGATGACTGTTACACGGCCGTTCTCGTGGAGGACACGGCGCCCATGGGCATCCTTATCACGAACGGCGAGTTCGTTTCCTTCCGGGGGCCCGACCCCACCATGATTCGCGTCGAGAAGAGCCACCAGGGCACCATCCGTTTCTCGAACTGCGCCTTCTGGGGCCCCTCGAACCGGAACGCCGTGGTGGATGGATACGGCACGGTGGGGTTCAGCGATTGCACCTTCATGCAATGGGGCCGGGGCAATAAAGTCAACCGGCCCGACATGGTCTCCCTGGATGTGAAAGGCGGCTCAATTCTCGTGCGGGGGTGCGAGTTCATGGAAGACAAGCCCCAGGTGCGTTTGGGCGAAAACGTGGAACGGGCCATCATTACCGGAAACCTTATTGCCGGCAGGGAACGTATTGAAAAGAATACCCACGGCTCCGTGGTCATCCGTGACAACGCCGCAACCCCCGACGGCTGGCGCTGGAAGAAGCGCGAGGGAAAGGCGCCCGGTTACCGGGGGAAGATCCTGCACAAAGGGGAATAGGGCCGTTCTACCCTCGGCTATCCTTTCCTCCGCCGGCAGCCCGCTTGATTAGCTTCCAAACCGTTTTCCGCGGAAGCGGGAATCCATTAAACGATAGCAGCAAGGATAGGGATGGAGCCCCGCGTGCGTGGGGATGACGTGCCCGGTGGTCGGTGAACAGCCGTCGAGAAACAAAACGGGGGCCCCGGCCCGAGCCGGAGCCCTCGCCTGGTTTCGGAGAAGGTTATACGGAAGGCTTGCGCACGGGCAGCTCCCAGCCCTTGCGGTACTCTTTGCTCAGCATGGCGTTGGCCATCTTGTCGTTCGTGATGAGCATCTTGGTCCGGTCATATTCGAGTGGACGTCCCGTGGCAAGAACAATGTTGCCGAAAACCACCATTTCGGAGAAAGGCGCGGCGTAATCGAAGTTGGAGGCCGCCTGAACGCCATTCTTGATGGCGTTGGTCCAGTTGGTGTGGGGGTTTTCACCCGGGACGCGCTCGAGATACGGCGTGGGCTTGGTATAGTCTTTCATGAGCGACGCAGGTGCCAGGCGCGAGTTTCCACCGTAGCAACCGGTCGTAAGGAAGCCCTTGCTGCCGATGAAGAGCGATCCGTTGTCGCCATCGCCCAGTTTCTCGTCCGCCGGCACGCCTTCGGGCCGCACGGGGGCGTCCTTCACGCCGTCATGCCAGTAAACTTCGACGGCGGGCATCTTGCCCCGTTTTGGGAAGGTGTACTTGATGACGGACTTGTGGGGGAAACTCTGGGGATAGAAGTAGCCGTCCTGCGAGACCAGTTCGACGGTGAAGGTCTTGGCCTTGTAGAGTTGGAGAGCCCAGTAGACCGGATCCATGATGTGGCAGGCCATGTCGCCGAGGGCGCCGCAACCGTAGTCCCACCAGCCGCGCCACTTGAAAGGCGCATAGCCGCCGTTGAAATCGCGCATGGGCGCGGTCCCGATCCATACGTCCCAATCAAGTCCCTCCGGGATGTCTTCCTTTTTCAGGGGTTTGGTGAAGCCCTGGGGCCAGACGGGGCGGTTCGTCCAGGTGTGGGATTCCGTGATGTCGCCGATGGCGCCCGCCCAGACCATCTCGCAGAGTTCGCGCACGCCGTCGCCGCAATGGCCCTGGTTGCCCATTTGTGTCACCACCTTCATCTCGCGGGCGGTGTCGCGCAGGAGACGGGCTTCGGCAACGGTGTGGGTAAGGGGTTTCTGCACGTAAACGTGTTTGCCGAGCTTCATGGCCATGTAGGCCGCGGGCGCATGGGTGTGGTCCGGCGTCGATACGTTCACCGCGTCGATCTCGGGCATCTCCTCGAGCATCTTTCGATAGTCGGTGTATTGCCTGGGATTGTGGCCGCCCTTCTTCGCGCGGTACATGGTCTCGTGGGCGCTGGCGCCTTCACGCCAGTCGGCATCACACAGGGCGACAATGTTTTCGGCGGACGTACCGAGGATGTCGCTCTGCCCCTTGCCCCCGGCACCGATGGCGGCCACATTCAACTTCTCATTGGGAGAAATCTTGCCGGGCACCACGCGGGCGGTGTTGGTGGCGCAGCCCGTTACGGCGAAGGCGGCCGTCGTGGTGGTTGCGGCCAGGAAATCACGGCGGGAAATTCGGTTCTTGCTCATGCTACACACTCCAGTCGAAATTTGGGTTGCCAACGCGGATAATGACCTGGCGATACGCGCCAGCCACGCACGCCGAAGTGCCGGTCCTTTACTCCGGGCCGGCAAACATTCCCTGAGCATAAAGAAGAGAAGATACAAACTTCAATTCCGGGATGGGAGACACGGAAGCCAAGACGGAGCGTGATGTTGGACTTTATGGACCGGTGGATGGATAGCCGGGTCCACTCCGTCCACTGGGTCCACCATTCACAACGTCATCTCCACCGTCACCGTTTCCCGTTCTCTGCGGTGTTCCCGGAAACCGGGCGATGCCCTCGCTGCGTGCCGGGCGGTGGAATGGCAGAGGCAATGGAATCAAGATAGGCCATGTAGCGCCAGGCATGACCGCGAGGCACCTTGGCCAGATTATCCATCCACCGCGCGAGAGACGATCCTTCGAAGCTTATGGACAGTCTCGCCCCCGCTTCCTGGTAATCGCCCAAGTGACAGTTCACAACGGTTGCATTGAATTGATAAGCGGCGAGAAATTCCGTACCCGGTGATGCCGCCTGCATGGCGCGGGCGAATACCGGGAAATTCATGATCCCTTTGGGAATCAGCACGACCCGGGGCCGTAATCGCGAAAGTTCACTGATCACAAACGGAAGAGAGGGAAGCATGTATTGCCTGTGCCCGAGGTAATCCCGGTTTCGTTCACCTTTCACCGTAAACTTGCACCAGTTGGTTACCGCTATGTATTCGAGGAATTCGCGGGGACATGCCTTCGCCGGCAGGCCCAAAGATTCTGAAAGAAAAAGTCCGGCGGCCAGTAATCCCCCGTGGTTCACCGGTGCGATGCCTACATCGGGGAAGAAGTCGCCATTCTCTTTCCCCTTTTCTTCATAGACGACGCGATAACGATTCCAGGCCCGCGTCTCCACGAAACGGCCTGGCACACGTTGTCTATTGAGCCATGAGAGATTCTCGGCGGACGCATAGATAAAGAATCCCTTCCCAGGCTTGTATCTTTTTCCCACGAAAGGGACGGAGGGCACGAACGGCCACGCCCATGGTGGTGAGCCGCCGTGGATAACCCGAAAATCCTCAATGAGTCCACGTACAACAACCGGCCCATTCCTCGTGGTCGGTTTGCTCACAAGGTCATCTCCACCGTCACCGTTTCCCGTTCTCTGCGGTGTTCCCGGAAACCGAGGCGGGCACAGAGTGCCAGCATCGCCCGGTTTTCGGGCAGCACATCACCGTGAAGCCGGGCGATGCCCTCGCTGCGGGCCACCTCGATCATCCGCTTAAGCAGATGCGTGCCCAGTCCCAGGCCCTGCCGGGCGTCACTGATGACGACGGCGAAGTCAGCATCGTCTGAACCGTGCATGCGGATGATACGGCCGATGCCCAGAATGGCCCGCTCCCCGCTTTCGGGATCTTCCTGTTGCGCCACGAGGGCCAGTTCCCGGTCGTAGTCGATGAAACACAGACGGACCAGGCGCTCGTGCCGGATCCGTTCATCGAGGGCCAGCAGACCGAGGTAGCGGTAGTAGACGGTGTCGTTGGAAAGGGTCTGGTGGAAGCGCACCATGAGGGGCTCGTCTTCGGGCCGGATGGGACGCAAGGTCACCGTGTCTCCGTTTTTGAGCGTGCAACTCGACACATACTCCGACGGATAAGGCCGTATCGCCAGTCTCGGGAAACCGCTGGCCCTCGTGTCCCGCGGGTGGAGAGCCACCACCGCGTCCAGGGCGATCAGACGATCGGGGCCCACCAGCAGGGGATTGATGTCCACCGAGCTGATCCAGCGTTGCTCGGCCACGAGATAGCTGAAGCGCACGAGCAATTCTTCCAGGCGTGCGATGTCGATGGCGGCACCGCCCCAGCCTGCCTGGATGGCGCGGAAGATACTGGTCTGCTCCATCATGCGTCGGGCCAGCGTACTGTTGAGCGGTGGCAGCGCCAGGGCGCGGTCACGCATGTACTCGACCAATTGCCCCCCGGCGCCGAAAATGAGTACGGGGCCGAACTGGGGATCGATGGCGCTTCCGAGGATGACCTCGTAGCCGTTGGCCTGGATCATGGGCTGCACGGTGACGCCCTGGAAGTGTTCCTCGCCGGCCCGTTCCCCGACGTTGGTTTCGATGGTATCGAAGGCGCGGCGCACGGCGTCGCCGTCGTTCAGGTTGAGCTGCACGCCGCCTACGTCGCTCTTGTGCGCGATGGTGTCGGAACAGAGCTTGAGGACGACAGGATAGCCGATATCATCAGCGGCAACCAGGGCGTCATGCACGCTTCGGGCGGCCTGCGTTTCCACCACGGGAACACCGTAAGCGGAAAGCAATTCCTTTGAGTCATGTTCCGCCAGGGCGTCACGCCCTCCTTCGAGGGCGAACTGGATCATGCTCTCCACCCGCCCATGGTCGGGCTCGGTTTCGTGCCGGGACGCCGCGAGGGCCGGCGTCTCGTAGATGCCACGCAGATTGTAACTGTAGCGCCACATGTAGTTGAAGACGCGGGCCGCCGTATCGGGGTAGGAGAAGGTCGGAATTCCGGCGTCACTGAGCAGCGACGCGCCGAAGGCCACATCCGCGCCGCCCATCCAGCTCGCCAGCACGGGTTTGCGTCCCAGTCCGGCACATTCCCGAATGGCCTCCGCCGTCTTCGTGGGGTCGGTGGCGGTGCGGGGGGTGAGGATGAGCAATACCCCGTCGGTGTTTTCATCCTCCAGGGCCAGGGCCAGGGTCTGGCTGTAGCGCTCCGGCGTGGCGTCGGCCTGCAGGTTGACCGGGTTCCGGCGCATCCACCGGGGCGGGAGAAGTTCGTCCATGGCGGCGACCGTTTCTTTCTCAAGCTCGGCGATCTTTCCGCCGCCCGCGATGAGTGCGTCCGTGGCCAACACGCCGGGACCGCCCGCGTTGGTGATCACCGTGAGGCGTGGTCCCCTGGGGCTCGGCTGCTTTCCCAGCACCTCGGCCATGTAAAAAAGGCTTTCCATGTCGTCCACGCGAAGCACGCCGCTCCGGCGGAACGCCGCGGAGGTGACCTCGTCGCTTTCCGCGAGCGCGCCCGTGTGAGAAATGGCGGATTGGACGGCGGCCTCGGTGCGACCGGCCTTCAACACGATGATGGGTTTGCTCAGGGCCACCTCGCGGGCCGCGCTGAGAAAGGCCCGCGCGTCGCCGATGGTTTCCATGTAGATGACGATGCTTTGTGTCGCGGGGTCGTCGCCGAGATGGTAAATGAGGTCGCCCCAGGCGATGTCCGCCATGGCGCCTACCGATACAAAAGCGCTGAACCCCAAACTGGCCCGAAAGCTCCAGTCCAGGATGGATGCGCAGAGGGCCGCGCTCTGGCTGATGAAGCCGACGCTTCCCGCCCGGGCGGGTGCCGCCGCCACGCTGGCGCTGATACCCGCGGGAGGACACATGACACCGAAAGAGCTTGGACCGAGGACACGCACGCCGCCACGGCGGGCCTCTTTCATCATGGCTTCCTGGAGACGCGCCCCTTCATGGCCGCACTCCGCGAATCCGCTCGACATAATGATGGCGGCCCCCACCTTTGCCGCCGCGCAATCCTGGATGATCGTCGGCACTTCGTGCGCCGGGGAAACGATCACGGCGAGATCAATCGGCTCGGGGAGCGAGGCAAGATCGGGATAGGCCTTGATGCCCAGCACACTGTGTCTCTTCGGGTTGACCGCGTAGACGGTGCCCCCGAAGGGATTGCTCACCAGGTTCCAGAGTACCGTTCGCCCGTTACTGTCGGCGGAATCCGTGGCTCCAATTACCGCGACGGCCCGGGGAGAGAACAACATGGATAGAGGACCGGAACGATCATCGGACGAGGAAAAATCGAAGTGTTCGACGCGTGGTGCTTCGGCGGAATGCGGCGAACCGGCCCCGTTGGGTTGTCGTGCCTGCAAGAGACTGTATCCTCCCTGGGAGGAACACACCCGGACGTGTGCGGAACCTCCTTATAGCATATGATACGTCCTCGCTTACATCCCCGGCAAGGCCTTGCCGTTCACCCCGGAAAAGTCCTTGAATGGAGGCCGAAAAAAGGAGTAATGTTGGCCCCGTCGTGGCGCTTAATCATGCGGCGGCCCCTCCTGGCGGCGGCGGGCCCGCCCATGACCGAAGGTGGAATGGCGCGGTGTTTTCACGCCATCCAGGGTGAATCGGAACCGGCCCATGATTTCACGAGAGGGATCTTCGTGCGTGGCGCGCGCCGTGAAAGGTTACGATTAGGGCAGCCGCGTATCCGCGTGTTTCGCGTGGGGCAACCGGCAAACCATTGAGGCTTGACGCATGGCTTTCATCGACCAGATCATCAAGAATGCCCGACGCAATCCGGGAACCGTGATTCTTCCCGAGGCCGAGGACGACCGAACGCTCCAGGCTGCCGTGCGGATAGAGGAACAGGGCATCGCCAAGGTGGCGCTCGTGGGTGACCGGGCGGTTGTGGCCGAAAAGATGGAAGCCCTGGGCATTACCCGCGAGTTCGATCTGACTGATCCCGCCCAGGCGCCATGGCTCGATGAATACGTCAAGACCTATTTTGAATTGCGCAAGAAGAAGGGCATGACCATGGAAAAGGCCCGTGAGGTCATGCTGGATCCCCTCGCCCATGGCGTCATGATGCTCTACAAGGACAAGGGCGACGGCTTGGTCGCGGGGGCCTGCCATTCCACGGGCAACACGCTCCGGCCGGCACTTCAGATTCTAAAGACCGCGCCGGGCTGTCCCATCGTTTCGAGTTTCTTTTTCATGACTCTTGGGGAAACCACCTATCTTTTCGCCGACTGCGCGTTGGTGGAAAACCCGGACGCGGAGCAGCTTGCGGAAATCGCCCTTTCCACCGCCCATAACGCCATCGCTTTCGGTATCGATCCCAAAGTAGCCATGTTGTCCTACAGCACCAAGGGCTCCGCCAGGAGCGCCACGACCGAAAAGGTCATCGAGGCCACGCGCATCGCGCAGGAACGCGCCGCCGAACGTTTTTCCCCCGAACTGGGGGTGGTGATAGATGGGGAATTGCAGTTCGACGCCGCTTTCGTTCCCAAGGTTGCCGCGTCCAAGGCTCCGGACAGTCCCTTGGCGGGCCAGGCCAAGATTTTTATTTTTCCTGATCTCAATTCCGCCAATATCGGCTACAAGATGGTCCAGCGACTGGCCGGCGCGGAGGCCTATGGCCCGGTGATGCAGGGCATGCGTCTTCCCGTGAACGATCTGTCGCGGGGTTGCAGCGTGGCCGACATCGTGGGCGTGAGCGCTATTACCATTATCCAGCGGCGTATGATGCGTTAACACGGGTGGCGCGCGGGTGCCACAAAGCGAGGATTTCAAAAGTGGCCATGAAGGTTCTGATTCTCAACACGGGTTCGTCTTCGGTCAAGTACAGTGTCTACGCCTGCCACGATGGAAACGCGAAGGAACTGACCAAGGGGCTGGTGGAACGCGTGGGGAGTAAGAACGCCAACATCAAGTGCGAATGCTGCCTGGAGCATGACGCAACATGCGCCGTACACCGGATAGGAACGCCGGGTACCCTGGACATCCCAGACCACCGGGCCGCCATCGCGGCCATCTGCGATATCCTGGTCAGCGATCGCTGTGTCGTGGTGGATGACCTTTCCGAGATTGCGGGCATCGGCCACCGCGTGGTCCATGGCGGCGAGGAATTCTCCCAGTCCACCCTTATCGACGAGGCGGTGATCGCCGGTATCGAGAAGTGCTGTAAGTTGGCGCCCCTGCACAACCCGCCCGCGCTGCAAGGGATCCGGGCCTGCCAGGAGGTGTTCCCCGGCGTGCCGCAGGTCGCCGTTTTTGACACGGCTTTTCACGCTTCCCTTCCGGCCCACGCCTACCGTTACCCCATTCCCGCGGCCCTGTACAGGGACCATGGCGTCCGAAAATACGGTTTTCACGGCACGTCCCATCGCTATGTTTCCGAGCAGGCCATCAAGGTGCTGGACATGCCCGCCGAGGACACGCGGATCATCACCTGTCACCTGGGTAACGGGTGCAGTATCTCGGCGGTGAAGGGTGGCCGGTGCATCGAGACGAGCATGGGTCTCACGCCCCTGGGCGGCGTGATGATGGGTACCCGGACGGGCGACCTCGATCCTTACCTCCCCCTTTTCATGATCAAAGAACTGGGTATGGACGTAGACGAAGTGGACACGCTCATGAACAAAAAGAGTGGGCTTTTCGGCGTGTGCGGCCAGAACGACATGCGCGATATTCTCAAGCGCGCCGATGAGGGCGACCGGGACTGCCAACTCGCCGTTTCCATGTTCTGCTACAGTATCGCCCGCTTCATCGGCAGCTATGCCATGGTGCTCGGCGGCGCCGATGCCATTGTTTTCACAGCCGGGATTGGCGAGAACAATGCCGCCCTCCGTGCCCGTATTCTTGAGAACGCCGGTTTCCTGGGCTGCCATGTCGATCCAGCGCGCAACGCGGTCAATGCCGAAAACATCAGCACCGACGATTCCACCTGCAAGGCCCTGGTGATTCCCACCAACGAAGAATTGGTCATCACCACCCACACCGCCCGCATCGTCGGGGAAGGGTAGGACAGGGGATAAGCCCACCAGGATGGACCTTGTGGACGGAAATCCAGTCTGCTTCGTTCACTATGTCCACGTGGTCCCCCCTCCCGGCTGTCCCGCTTGCACGGACGCGCGGAAGAGACCGTCCCATTCTTGGGTTACGGCCATGGCGCACGTTAGAATGGAGGCATGAAGCGGTCCATCATTTCCACCGGGCTGGTTCTGCTGATCCTTGTGGGTGTGGTGGGGCTTCTTCGTTGCTGTGCGAGCACCCCCGGATCAGTCGAACTCGCCGCGGCCTTCACGCCCCAAGGCGCCCTGCGTGTAACCCACCTCGGCGGCGCGATGGAAGTGCGCGTCCTTGACGCGGGAGGGCTCCTGCTGGCAACGGGAAAAGCCCACGGACGGGATACGGCTGAATTGGTCTTTTCCTGGACCCCGGGCTCCGTTTACCGGATAAGAACCGACGCGGGGAGCGAGGCCGAGGTGCGCGCGCCGGAAAGTCCGCCTCTCCTCGCGTTGCGCCTCCACGCCCCTCTTGGGCAGCCCCCCACCGAAGTGATCCTGCGGGATCCTCTTCCCAAAACCGGGGAACACCGCGTCCCCGTCCGGGTGAGTCCGGGTGAGACGCTCGATATTATGCTCGAGATCGAGAAGCTCTCCGACGACCGGCCCGACCTGGCGGTGGATGTTCACAGCGAGGTGACGGGCGATATGGGCGGCGCTGACCTCTCCCAGGCCTGGGACGCGGCGGATGAAGCGCTGTCCTTCGAGTTCGACAAGCACATGTACACGGCGCGGCTCCGTATGGGCAAGACCCTGCCCGGTGGCGAGGTCATGGTGCGGGTCTCGTCGGATGATTTCGACGAGCGCTTTCACCTGAGCTTCGAGCCCGCGGCCCTGGAGGCCGGAACGATACGCCTGGCGGCGTGGGACATGCCCACGGATGCCCTGGGCAACGTGAAGACGGGCCGGCCCCGCGACCAGGTGGTCATGCCCAACCGCGTGTGGGGCCGCCTGGCTTCGTGGGTGGGCATCCGCCCCATGGGTCATGAAGCGACGGAGGCCTATACCTTCCAGCGCATCGACGTGAAGAACGGCGGGAATTACCCCGTTACCCTGCTCATCGCGGGCGAGGGGCTCGACCCGGCGACCCGCCGTGAATCCCGCTTCTTTGACCCGCCCACGTGGGACGCCGGGGGCGGGACGAACCGCACCGTGGCCTACCTCCGCGTGGGAGCGGGCGAAACGGGGCGATGCGTGCTGCCGGTTTACGTGGCGCCCGATACGCCCGCCGGCGAGTACCTGCGTCGCATCCGGGTCACGGCGCTGGGCTCCGACCATGTCCTGCTGGAGGAGGAACGTCCCTTCGCTATCGTGCGGACCAAGACCTGGCTCACCCTGTGGGTGGCGGGTGTGGCCGCGCTCATCGCCCTGTGGCTGGGCGGATGCCTGATCTTCTACCAGCGCCTCGTGCGTTCCTTCGGCGTGCGCACCCTCGTGTTGCTCTCCCTGCTGGGTTCGCTTCAATTCTGCCTGTCCTTCGCGGGTGGATGGGTGTCTTCCGTGCTCTACGCCCTGCTCGGGCCGTTCAACTGTCTCGTGGGCGGCTTTCTCACGGAAGTGCTCACCTACCTCATCGTGACGGCCATCCTCTATCTCGTGCCGCGCGTGGGGGCCATGACCATCGCGGGCGTTATTTCCTACCTCATGGGCGGCATCATGTTCGGCACCTTCGGCCTGGCCGACCTGCTCTTCGTGGGGTCGGCCCTGGCCTTCCGGGAAATCTTCCTGTTGGCCTTCGGCGTGACCCGTTTCCATCCGGGCCCGGGAAAGCCGCCCGCCCTGTTGCCCATGATGCTGGCGCTGGGCTTCGCCGACGCGGCCGCCACCTTCACCAACCTGGCCCTCTTCGCGGTGCTCTACCGACTCTTCTACGCGCCCTGGTTCATCGTCATGAACGTGGCGATCACGGGCTTCCTCTACACCTGCGTGGGGGTCTGGCTGGGGCGGTCGCTGGGCCGAAGCCTCCGGGAGGTGCGCCCATGATTGACTTGCGCCAGGTCACGGTCCGTTACGGCACCCGCGTCGAACCCACCCTTTCGGCGGTGGATCTCCACGTCGCGCCGGGGGAACTGGTGCTGGTGAGCGGACCCACGGGCTGCGGCAAATCCACCCTTATCAACTGTATCAACGGCGTGCTGCTCCACGAAAGCGACGCCCGCGTCGAAGGCGTCATCCGGGTGGTGGATCACGACGTGCGCACCACGCCGCTGGACCGGTTATGCCGGTTCGTGGGGTCGGTCTTTCAAAACCCCGACACCCAGCTCTGTACGGCGACCCCGGAGACCGAGGTGGCCTTCGGACTGGAAAATATGGCGGTGCCCCGGCCCGAGATGGGGGTCCGCATCGATGAGGCCCTGGCGCTGGTGGGGCTGGCCGAGGTACGCCACCAGCCCGTGGAAACCCTTTCGGGCGGGCAGAAGCAGCGACTGGTCATCGCCTGCGCCGTGGCTATGAATCCGAGCGTGCTGCTCCTTGACGAGCCGATCAGCCAACTCGACCCCGAGGGTGCCGACGAGATCCTGGCCACCCTGGCCCGGCTCATGGCGGAGTATGACCAGGCCGTGCTGGTGGTGGAACATCGCCTCGAAGAGGTGGCGCGTCTCGCCGACCGCGTCGTGGTGATGGAGGCGGGGCGCGTGCGCGGCGATTGGGCGGCGAAGCAGGCTTTTCTCGATCTGGCGCCCCTGCGGAAACTGGGGCTTTCCCTGCCCCACATGCCTGACCTTTTTTGCCGTCTTGGCCGGCGGGAGCGCCCCTTTGCGCCCGAGGAAGCGCCCTTGCTCGAAGTGCGCCATCCCATGGCGCCCCCATCCGGCGACGCCGCGTCACGGGAGCCGGTGGTCTCCTTGCATGACCTGCGTTTCGCCTATGGGCGGCACATGGATCCCGTGCTCGACGGGGTCAACCTCGACCTGCGGCGCGGCGACCGCGTGGCCCTCATGGGCGGCAACGGCTCCGGGAAGTCCACGCTCCTGAACCTGCTGGCCGGAGCCCTGCGCGCCGCGCCGGGGACGGTGGCCTGGCACGCCGCGCCCCCGCCCCGTATCGGCCTGATGGTGCAGCAGCCCGACCTGATGCTGTTTCAGCTGACCGTATTGGACGAGGCTCTCTTCGCCCCGCGACACCAGGGCCTGACGCAGGAGGACGCGGAACGCCGGGCGAGGGCGGCATTGGACCGGATGAGCCTGCTTCAGCACACCGGAGAACCCGCCTTCGCCCTTTCCCGCGGCCAACGGCTGCGCGCGGCGGTGGCCTCCATCCTTTCCATGCGGCCCGGCGTGGTGCTGCTGGATGAGCCCACCACGGGGCAGGATCGCGACCAGATTGAACGCATGATGGACGGCCTGGCGGCGGGATTGGACCTGCTCGTCTTCTGCACCCACGATGTGGACACGGCGGCCCGTCACGCGAACCGCGTGGTCCTGCTCGCGGATCACGGCATCATCGCCGACGGTCCGCCGCGGGAGGTACTGTTTGACGCGGCATGCCTGCGTGCGGCCCGGATCCGCCCGACCAGCGCGCAGGTCTACGCGCGCCGCCTGGGGGTGAAGGCGCTCCAGGTGGCCGAACTGGCGGAGATACTGCGATGAACCGGCACGGCGACGGACTGGCCCGGGTGGACGGGCGTCTCAAGATGGCGCTGGGTTTTTCCATGTCCATCCACGTGGTGCTCGCCGACAGTCTTCCCTATCTCGGGTTGCTGGCGTTGGCGGGGCTGGCGGTGTACCTTTTCGCCCGTCCGAGTGCCTTCCAACTCAAGCTGACCTTCATTTCCATTGCGCTTCTCGCATGGGGCGTTATGTTTAGCCAGGGGCTGTTTTATGGGGAATACCCCCGCACCGTGCTGGTCCCCCTGCTGCCCCCGAATGCCATCATGCCCGGCGGCCTGAATATATACCGCGAAGGTGTGTATTACGGCCTCGTGCAGTCCCTGCGAATGATCGCCGTGACCCTTACGGGCTACGCCATCTGCTTCAGCACCCGGCCCGACCAGTTCTACCGGGGCCTGCTGGCCATGCGTGTTCCCTTCTCCGTGGCCTTTATGGCGGTTTCCGCCATCCGCTTCATCCCCATCGTGGCCGGCGAGTTCGCCACGGTCCGGCGGGCCATGACCATGAAAGGCTACCGCCCCTTCCGCCGGGGGATTCGCGACACCCTCGCCACCGAGGTGGCCAGCCTGCGTCCCGTGCTTTCCGGGGCCATCCGCCGCTCCGAGGAAGTCGCCATCAGCATTGTCACGCGGGGCTTCGCCTTCGGACGCCCCCGCACCACCCTGCGCGAGGAACGGCTTTCCCCGGCGGCATGGGGCGTGCTGGCGGGGCTGGCCGCGTGCGTGCTGGCCGTAACCCTCTGCAAAGTCCTGTTTTGGCTTTATATATCCGAAATCTACTACACGTCCGTTTTGCGGGGTTTGTATCAATTCACCCGAACCTGGCTTTGAATCGCCCGACGGCATGGGCGTGGTCATGCCCGCGTGATCACGCGACAAGACCCGATTGGTGTCACCTGGTGTTTCCACGCCATATTGGCAGGGACAAGCTCCCGCTTGAACCGGGGACCATGAGCAGGGTATCAATGTCCCGGTAACGCATCATGAACCATAGGACCACCCCCACTACCATGCTCCGAACCACCCCGCTTGTCACGCTCCTGCTCGTATCCGTCGCCCTTGTGGCGGCCGCCGCCGACTGGCCGGTCCCCGAAGGGGTGAAGAGCCTGCCCGCCACGGTGCGTACGCCACACTCGAAAAAGGGTGATGCCATCGCCCCCTGCGTCATCCGCAGGGTGCCTTTGGGCGATGTGGGGTTCCATGCCAAGGGCGGTGCCCTGCCCGATACTTTCGTGAAGTTTGCCCCCGATGGACGACGCCTGGCCGTCGCTACCTTTCTTGGACGGCTGAAGGTCATGGATGTGTACACGGGGGAAACCTTCTGGGAACGGCGTGTGGCCGAGGGGGTGGTTAAGAACATGGACTTTTCCCCGGACGGTCAAGTGATTTTTTATGGCGAACAGAGCATGGATGGTTTGGTGTGCGCGGCCAATGCACGCACGGGTAAGACCCTCTGGAAATACCGGCTGGCGGATGACCTGGAATCCAGCCCCGCGCCGGACAAGAACGACCGCTACTGGCTTTTTCAGCTTCCGGGGAGTTTTCGCCTGCGGGCGCTCGACGACGGCGGGGTATTGGTCCTGGGCCTGCATTCGTGGGGCGACCACGAAAAACCGGGGGCCGTGAAACGGTGGTCGCGGATCTACCGTTTTTCCCGCGATGGCACGTTGAAGTGGGCCTACCCGGAAGAAGGACCGCTGCCCATGACGCTGGTCTACATGGACGCCGATCCCGGTGGCCGGCGCGTGGCGGCCCTGGCGACGGAGGTCGGGTCGAACGCGCCCGCCGGTCCGGGCCATGAGACGGGCGCCCTCTATGTGCTGGACGGCGCCACGGGCAGGGAAGTGGGCCGCCATGTTTTCGCGCCATTAAAGCCCTATTTCCACCGCGTTTGGTTCTGGCACTCCATCTCCGTGGGGAGTGGCGGACGGCGGGCGGCCATCGGCGCTTACGACGGACGCTCGTTCCTCTTCGATTTGGACCGCGTGAAACCCACCCATACCTTCACCTTCGGCGCGCCCGTCATGATGGGCGATATTCCGGTCAGTGCCGGGGCGACGTATACGCGCCTGGCGCCCGATGGCATGGCGTACTTCCAAACCGGCCAGTCCAGCGTGCCGGGCGGGGCGGCGGGCGCGAAGGTCACCGCGCCGCCGGGTCCGCACCCGAGCGCCAACACCATCAACGCCGTGAACCGGGAAGGGAAGGTGGCGTGGCGCTATCGCAGCGGACGTTTCTGCCAGGATTTCTGGACCAGCGCCGACGGGCGCTGGGTGATAACCTGTGCGGAACAGGCCGGGGAAGAGGGGCAGGACGCGGGCGTGATGCTCTTCGACACGGCCCGGCCGGGAGGCGGCTCGTCGAAACTGGTCTATTACTACCAGGTGGCCGGAAAGGTGTTTCCCAATGCCGATATCAGCCCCGATGGTGGAGCATTGGCCGTGGTGGAAGTGCCTTACCTGGATCCCGGGTCCAACATGTTGACGGGCGAATACCAGCTTCATCTTATCCGGTAACGGAAGGGGATGTTGCGTACCCGTATCTCGGGGCACCTCAAGGACCTGTCTTGATCGGCGAACCCGGCATGTAGCTAGAGCCTGTCCCAAAAAGGTGAATTTCTATGTCTCCTTGCTTCCGCGGTTGCCTCGCGGTTAGTCTTCCTTCGTCCGGCAGCGGGTTTTGTTGGTTTTTCGCGGTATTTGATTTGGCGAGGCACAGTTTTTCTGGGAGG
>JAJRTN010000004.1 GCA_024278275.1 Candidatus Hydrogenedentota bacterium | reverse complement strand
CGCATTAAGTATAGCATATGTTATATACGCTATACTTAAAAGTCAAGAAGAAAGCCCGGCAAAGCCGGGCAGATGAAAGGGGTGGCAGTCTCTTGCGGCAGAGGGTTAGCCTAAACTACACTTTGCAAACACCCTCTAAGCCATATGAAACAAAAGTGCAAACATCTTGTGGTGCGGTTTGTGGTAACCGTTCACGACCGGGAACGCCCCTGTTTCACGGGTGTTGCGTCGTTAGCATAAGAAAACCAAGGCGCTCTTATGTGGCACAGCCGCCCTCGGCGGTGGAACCCGCAGGATGACGAACTCGTTTCGGCCATGCATGACCGGCGATCATGCGTAGGAAAGGTGAAGCCCCGAACAAGCCCGACGCGCTGAAGTAGGACCGCGGCCCCCGCGATACGCGGGGTGACCCATCAAGGCGGGTGTTGGTGACGTGAAAAAGGGAAACCTGTCCGGCACAGAAGGCCGATCATGACCGCATGGCCCGAAGAAGCCGCCGGGCAGGAATCAGAGCGCCCATAGCAACGTTGAAGCGGGGTAATTCCCGGGGACCCAAGGGGCGCAGGAAGGTGGATGCGTGAAGAACCGAACCGGGCAGAGCAACCCCGCAGGAGTGCGTGAAACTGAACGGCGGGGAGATATTCAACGCAAGCGCCGGAATTGGAAAGGCCTCGGGTGCGGAACAAACCAAGATCGATGGCCCAATGTCTACTATTACAAACTCAGGGGTAGGGGAGACCGGGTAACCGGTCTTCCCCACCCCTATCGAATGACCGGAAATGGTGGCTGCTTTTTCCTGGAGCCACGGTTTTCCGTGGAGACGATTCCTGGTTCCGACTGGGCCGGCTTGGGATCAGCCGCGCTTCAGCCGGCGCACGATCTTGGCGATCCACAGGTCGAGGTGCTCCACGCCCAGGGTGCGCAGCAGGTCGATGCCTTCCGTGCGCGCAATGGCCAGGGCGCGCTCCCGCGCCATCATGCGCGCCTTCACCCGCTCGGCGGAGGTCAGCTTGCCGTCGGCGCGCCCCTCCTTGATGGCCTCCACGTAACAACGGTAGGTTTGTTCCACCGCCGTCTCCAACACCTGCAACGCCCGCCGCGTACTTTCGCGCCGCCGCCGCGCAAGCCATTCACTCGACCGGATCCAGGTCCATACCCCGCCCAGCACCGTCCCCAGCAGGGTCAGCCCCGCGTCCGATGTCAACACTGTTCCAATACTCATGTGCCTTCTCCATGTCTTTGTTCATTTCAGCACGCCCCGGTTGTCCGCGTGGACGTGCCCGTCCGCGTAGTCATCCTTCACAAAATCAAAATACTTTCGGCACACCAGGCCCACGTTCCGTTGGGATACCCGCACGCCCGACGCCGCGCGCACCGCCACCAGGTCCACCGCAATGCCGCCGTACTTCGCCTGGTGTTTCGACCGGCGCGACACCAACCCGCCCTCGTCGGTCCAGCCCAAACGTGCGGCCAGCCGCGCCATGTCCGCCGCCGTGCGTACCGCGTCGGTAATGAGGACGCACACCGTTTCGCCTTCCAGGGCACACAGGTCGCGCCGCGTCTTTTCCAGCGACAGCAGAACCGAGGGATGTACCATGGCGAGCCCCTCGGCGTTCTCGAACTCGCGAAGCCGGAAGTGGCTCACCATCTCACCGTCCAGAAGGGTCATGAGCGGTATGTCGTTGCGGCCTCGAGGCATGTCGTTTCTCCTTCTTCATAAGGGACGAACACGGACCGGCACGGACCAAGGCACAAGCGCCGCGCCCCCGTCCGCGCCTGCCCCTGGTCGTCCTTGGTCATCCCTGGTCGTCCGTGTTTCGCCCGTCCGCGCCCGTCCGTGTTTGTCCGTGTCCCGTCCGTGTCCGTCCGCGTCACCCTGCCCCCCTACAGGAACACCCGCCGGTCGGTGATATAGCCGTTGGTCCCGTCGTCGCTGTCCCCGATGGACGTCATGCCGGGCCGCAGATAGATCTCCGCCAGGGCGATACAGTCCGTGTCCGCCGCGGGCGCGGCCGGCGTGGCGCTCTCCGTCCCCTGCTTGATATCAACAGCCCAGCCGTCGAGCCGCGCCTGCACCAGGTCCACCCGGTCCGCCGATAGGGGCGCCGGCACATCCACCGTTTCCACGGCCTCCGCCAGGCGGAACGGGTGGCCGTCGATAAAGGCCCACCCCGCCGCCAGTTGGTCCAGGTCCCGCCCGTCCGTCAACGCGAAGCAGGCCAGGGTTTCCCCGTTCTCCCCAAAGGCGGCCACGCTCTCCTCCCGCCGGTACGCCTTCACCAACGGCCCCGACAGGGGATGGCCCGACAGGGCCAGCGCGTTCACCAGTCGCGCCGTCTCACTTCCGTATTGGACGCTCACCCGGGTCGCGTCATAGCACACCACCCGGTCCACCACGTCCCCGCCGCGAAAGGTCACCGCGAGCTCCGGTCCCACCGAGAACACCCGGCCCCCGGCCGCGTAAGCCAACAACGTCAACACTTCAAGCACGCCGCCCCGCGCGCCGAAGGCGCTCAGCGATTCCGCCGTCCATTCCACGGAGTCGCCGTGTTCCCCTCCGTAAGAGTAGAACTCCTTCAGCGCCAGGGACGGCTCCAGGTAGCGCCCCTCCTCGTACAGGTAAACCTCCGCCAGGCCCTGCTCGACCAACGCCGCGTTGAAACACTTGCCCCCGCCGTACACCAGCTCCAGGTAGCGCCCATAGCTGTCCACCCGATCATCGAAGGCCCCCGTGCCGTCACGATGGGGGTTCAGCTCGATGATGTCCAGGCCGTCCCCGTCCAGGAGGGCCTGCAGGAAAACCTTCGCCTTTTCCCCGCGCAGCGCGTAGGGGCTGTTCTCATAGCGCGCCGCGCTCCAGTCCGCCACCTCGGGATGACGCGCCACGGCATGGCTGTTCAGCGACGTTTCCTCCGCGTCGATCATCATGAGCCGCAGGTCGGGCCAGGCCGCGCCGTCCACCTTCAACCCCGCGATGGTGTCGCCGTCCTTCGCGTAGGCCAACGTGGCGTCAATGCGGGAAGCGTCCACCCATTGGCCCGTGTCGATGCCCCCCACCGCCAATTCGTTCGCGTCCTTTTTCCGCGCCACGAACTTGGCATACTCCCGCTGCGCCCCCTCGGGATAGGCGCCGTGTTCCACCGTGTAATGCATCGGACCGGGCGCCCGGTTGATCACATCCTTCACCAGGTCGCTTATCCGCCGGTTCAGGTACGCTTCCGACATCCACGTGTTCCCCGCGCGCGCCTCCCCCCGCGCCTCGAAGGCCAGCACCTCGTGAAACCGCACATACCGATCCAGCACCAGCTTCTTCGTATCCCCCCAGGCCGGCCCCGTCCAGGTCACGATGCCCTCGCAGAAAAGATCGCCTTCCACCAGCACGCGCACCCGGTAACCCGGCGCCAGCGACGGCAAATCCACCGGCGCCAGGTCCCGGATCACGTCCGCCTCGTCCGGCCCGTTCCGCGTCGCGTCCAGCAACGGCGGCTCGCGAAACCTCCCCACCCGCAAACCCGCCGCGTCGAAAACCTCGATTACGTAGTCCATGTCCCTCGCCACCCTCGGTCCCGTCACGCAGCCTTACCCGCAACAATATGTGAACTTGTCACAGTTGACCTGGGGCCGGGCCTGCAACCGGAAAAACGCCCCAATCGCAAGCCTGCCACCTTATCGCCTCAATTGCCCAAACCAGACTATCACCACCATCGATCACGCCACGCCGCTTCGACCAAGGCCATGTGTGAACTTGTCACATCATCCCTGAAGGTCAGCGTGACGCCCTCCGGCGTGATGCGTGGAAACGTGCCCTCCCCGTAAGGCGTCACATCCTCGCCATCCAGCGTGATCACCTCCGCCGCACCGTCGAAGACGATCACCGCTCCCTTCTCCACCACCCCCGGGTACACCAGGCTCCGGTCCCCGTCGCTCAGCTCGGGACAGACCAGATCGTCCGCGGCCGTGAGCGTCACACGCGGCGGTGTCCAGGTGTTGCCCGCGGCGGCCAGGCCCTGCCCCGTACCCGAAGCCGACACGCTCCATGTTTGGACCGTCTCCGCCTCCGACTCCTCCCAGGGCACCTCCGCCGTCAGCGTCAGCGCGAAGCTGCCCACCCGGGACCCCCGCGCCACCTCCCGCGCGAAGTCCGACCGCGTCACCCACATCCGCCGCCCCGCGCGCAGGGACAAGGCTACCGGCGCGCCGTCCGAGGCCGCCGCGAGAATGGCGTCCAGCGCCGCCTCGACCGCCGCCACCGAGGCCAGGGCGGGTGTCATGCCTTTCAGCACAATCACCCGGCCGTCGCGGCCCCCCACCTCTTCCTGGCGCTCCGCCACGGACACACGCCCCTCGTCGAAGCTGTAGTTTCCCAAGACTATCGCCACGGCCCCGGCTCCTTGTTATTGCTCCGTTCCCAGCACCGCCACCGTATCCGTCACATTACCCGCCGCTTCACCCGGCACCGCCGCGAGATAGGGCGCCAGCGTCAACCAGGCCCGCGCCTCCGCCTTCGACGCCATGGCCAACAGGGAAGCGAAGCGGTCGCCCGTCCCGATGCGCTGTCCGCCCAGCGACAGATCCTTCTGATCCGCCGCGTCCTTCGAGGCCATCGACGTCAACAGGTGCGCCCCCGCCAGCAGCGTCTCGCCCAGCACCAGCCCCGCCGACGGCGCGCCCGTATCCACTATCGGCGACAGCCGCGCCATCACCTCCCCATGGGCGTCATCAATGCTCGCCTGCACCAACTCCGAAGGCACCACCGACACCTCCTCCAACTGAAACTTCCGCCGCACCTCCGCTTCCACCGCAAAAGCAGCCATCTCTACCTCCTCCCGTAGGGTGGGCCTTGGCCCACCATAACCTCCCCCATGGCTGGACAATCCCGTCACCAGCACACAGGCTTGGCGGGCCAAGGCCCACCATACCCTTCGCACGGCGCCATGCCAGTCTCGCCGGGGCGCAAACATGGGGACAGACACATCTCCGCTCGTTCCTCGCTTCGCTTGCGTCAGTCCCCACGTTGGGAGGCCTCCTCCCATGCCGGAAAAGGCCTCCCCCGCCCCCTTAGGCCCAGGTCCCGTCGATGACCACCCGCGCCTTCGGATAAAGCACCGCGAAATCCGTCACCACCGTCAGGTAGGTCCGGTCCCACTGCTGGTTGATCAGCTTGTCGCTTTCCACCAGCAGCTCCTGCTCCGTCAGCTTCTGCACCGCGAAACCCGCGTCGAGCAGGGTCACCTTGCCCGCCGGCTGATCCGAAAGATGAACCAGTTTCATCCCCAGGGGCGTCATCATCTCGCCCGTCCGCGCGAAGTCGAAGAGCCGCCCGTCCTTGAACTCCGCCAGGTTCAGCAGATCCTCCAGGGTCGCCGCGTCCGCCACCAGGTGGGTGGGCGAGAAGAAGTGCTCCTGGGAGAGCCTGATGAAGCCCGACACCAGGTCGCCATAGGTCCACGTCCCGCTTGTCGCCGTGTTCAACGTCACCGGCGCGGTGCTCGCACCACTCGAATCACCGTTCACCAGCACCGACGCCAACCGCGCGTCCAGGTCGCGCCCCAGCCGTTCGCCCATGCGGCGCAGGTGGACCCGCAACAGGTCCATGGACATGCGCCGGATCACCTCGTACGACGCCACCACGCCGCGCCCCTTCTTGTCCACCCGCACGATACGGTCACCGTAGGTAATCTCCGATTCCGGGATCGCCGCGCCTTCCGCCACCGTCCGAAGCTCTTCGTCCTCCGCCGACTCGTTCACGTAGGGAACGTCATAGGCCGTGCCCTCGATGTGTTCGTCCCCCGCGATGAGCTCCGGGTACACCGGCTTGCGCCGCATCCCCTCCAGCACCGCCTCGCGCACCACGTCGGGGAAAAGCCACTTCGCGTTCGGGTCGGACTGAAAAAACCGGTCCACCGTCACCCGGCTCGTGTCCACCCCGAACTCCTCCGCGCAATAGGCCTGCACATTGCTGCCCAGGGCGCGGAAAAACTGGCTGTGCGTCAGGCCCAGCGTGTTCAGCGTCTCGTACAGCTCCCGCCCGCGAATCTCGCGCAGCCGTTCCGGGGCCTGCCCCAGGAAAGCCACCCGGTCCCGAATCAATCCCGTGTCATATCCCACGCTCTGCTCCCCCGCTCCTACAGCAGTACGTGGACCTTGCCCGCCGCGCTGTCCACCTTCACATTGATCCCCACGCCATTGCCCGCGGCCGGCGCCTTCACCTTGCCGTCCGTCGCCGAGGCCAGCACCCCCGACACGCCGTCCACCACGGGCGCCGTGCCGTCATAGGCGAAGATCCCAATGCCCCGCACCTTAACCGGAAGCGCCAGCCCGTTGTCCGCCGCGTCCGCCAGGGCCTGCCCGAAGATCACGTCCTCCGCGTCCGTCGCGTTGTCCACCGTGTACGCCCCCGTCAACTTCACCGCGTCACCCTTGCTGATCGCCACCGTGCCCGACGCCTTCGTCCGGCACGTAATCACCAGCGCCGTCACCGCGCCCCCCACATCGCCAAAAGCCATCGTATATCCTCCTCAGTGTTTACCTTCCCGTCCGTGTTCGTCCAACTGAACACCCGCGGCTTATTCCACCGCCAGGATCGCCATCGCCCGCGAGGCGTCCCCCGACGCGTCTTCCTCGTCCAGCGCCTCCGGCCGCGACACCGGCACGGGCGGATTTTTTTCATCGAAGCGGATCTCGTAGCCCCGCAGGTGGGACTCCACTTCCTCCAGCGAACACTCCCGTAAGGTCCGCCGCCACAACGCCTCGTCAAAGGCCCGGCCATCCAGTTCACGCCCCAGGCCGTAAAACCGCGCTACCGCCCGCCGCCGCGCCAGGTGACCGTCCCGCAACAACTGTGCCGCCGCTCCCGGTTCCACCCCCAGCTCGATCACGGCATCATGGACCGCCCGCACCGCCGACAAGGGCAGCAACTTCACCCGCGAAACCGCGACACGCCGCGTCCCGTCCCGGCCGTGAAGCACCAGCACGCCCTCGCCGTCCCGGCGATATTCCCAGCCGTACCTTCCCTGGTCCAGCCGTTCCGCGTTGCCGTCCTGCTCCAGCCAGCGCAACGGGTGCGGCCCCTTCTCCGTGGCCGGCGCCCCTTCCTCCAGCCCCGCCCCGTCGATGCGCCAACCGCAACAACAGCCATCCTGTTCCAGCCGCAGATCGAGATGGGCCCCCTCGCGGTCGCGATGGCGCTGCAAGACAAACCGGCCACAGGGATCCGCCGCCGCCTTCGTCTCCTCCTCCCCCGGCGGAAGCACCTTCAGTGTCCAATACATGCCCGTTCCCTCCCTTCGTGTCAGAACACCTGCCCCGCCAGCGTGACGATCACCCCGACCAGGTTCGCCACCAGCAGCAGCACACCCCGCGCCAGGGTCGTCTCCAGCCGTCCCACCCGATCCTTCAACTCACGCAGATCCTCGCCAAGATTCCGAAATTGCACCTCGGCCACCTTTTCAAAGGCGCACGCGTCACAACCTTCGTGCATCACCACACCCCTCACATTTAATTCTGCAGGCCCACTATCGATCCGTCCGTATTCGACGTGGGCAGCACGTCATGGATCCGAAGCGTGCCATCGTCCTCGACAAAGAGGAACCAATCACTGCCGCCGGGCGCGTGAAGCCGCACCACGCCCGGCGCCGTGCCGCCCACCCCATCCCACGCCGTCAGCACACCCCGGGCCAAGCCGTCCACCCCCGCGTCGAGATCGCCATTCACCGATACCGCGCCGGTCGCCAGGGACAGCAAATCATGATCCGTGAGCGTGCCCAGGTACTGGGTGATCAGCAGCCGCCCGTCGTTGGTCAACGTCATGCGAATGTCCGACGCGAGACCGGCGCTGCCCGCGCCCGCGTAATCGCTGTTCAGAAAGTGCATGTCCCCGCGCCCGTAAGACGTGGTCGATTCATAAATAATCGCCCCCTTCGCGCGGTCCACGTCCGCCCCCGCCGTCTGGAATTGCACCCCCGCCGCCGTGCCGACGGTCTGGCTGGCGTTGTGCAACAACAGGGTGGGCGCGAAGTCGCCATCACTCGCCGTCCGCACATGGAGCCGCGCACCCGGCGTGTAGTCCACGCCCAGGCCCGTGTCGCCCGCCACCGCGAGATTCCCCCCCAGGGTGACCGCGCCGCCGACCGTCACGCTGCCGTCCGTCAGCACGTTCCCGTCCGCCTCCAGGTCCATCCCCCCGTCCGGCGGCGAACCGTACCCGCCGCCGATTACCAGTTCCTCCAGGTAGCGCGGACTCGGCCCCATCGCCGCCAGCAGCCCCGCCAGGATGAGCACCATCCACAAGGTCTTCCGCATCCTTCATTCCTCCGCCCACAGCCCCGGCGAGCACAGCTCGATGGGCTGATGGAATTGTTCCCGCGCCGCCGTCAGGGCGGCCCGCGCCTCCAGGGGCGCCGAGCGCGCGCCCGGCACAAACCCCGTCCCCTGCGACCCCGACGACACCACCGATCCCTCGATCACCTCCATCACGTCACGCATGATGAAGTGGCACGTCTTGTCGCCATAGCTGCGTCCCGGAATGTGCTCGCACGTCCGCAGGTCCTTCCCGCAGATACCGCACTCCGGCAGACGGAAAGAAAAGCCAATCGACGTCTCCCGGTACACCCCGCCCTCGATGTTCGTGATGAAGTCCCCGTTCTCCACCGTGCGCATCACGTACACGTCCGGCCGCACCGACACACGCTCCTCCCCGTGGTGCAGCGACGACCGGAAAAACATCCCCCGCGGCAGCGAACCCCGCAGATCGTGACGCTCCAGCAAAGGCCGTCCCGGTGTCATGTCGTTGATCCGTTCCAATTCCTCCTCCGGGAAACGGCTGAAATGGCGATCCACCTGGTTGTGACAGAGGTCCAGCGTGAACACCGCGAACTCCTCCCGCCCCAAAGGCCGAAGCGCATAACGATTCACCGCCTCCATCAACGCGGCGTCCTCCCCATCGGGTGCCCCGCGCACCCCCAGCAACCGCCCCGAACGCCGAAAAACAAACGGCTCAAGTTCCATGCTTCCTCCTCCTCGTCCGTGCCGGTCCGTGCCGGTCCGTGTTTCCCCCGCTCAAACCCCCAGCAGTTTCACGGCCCCCGCCTGGTCCACAAACCCCTGCTCCCGCAACGCCACCGCGTTCGCGATTTCCCTGCCCCGGGCCTGCGCCTCCTTCAACACATCCACCGTCCGGTTCGTCTTCATCCTCACCTCCGCCCGCGCCTCGCCCCACATCAACGCCAGCTCGAAGTTGTACAGCCGCGACAGCAACGCCTCGATTTCCCGGTTCACCGTCTCCACCTGGCGATTGATGATCTCGAACTGCGCCGTACCATAGGTCTCCGTCGTGCCGTAGTTGCGTCCCATCAGGATCGGCATGAGGTGCATCCCCGTGATCACCTGCTCCTCGATGGCCTTGTGGTTGTCGTAGAAAACCTGCGCCTGCTGGTCCCCCCGCAACAGTGAAACCTTCACATTGTCATAGGTCACCAGATTCTGATCCGTTTCCAACCCGCTCAGTCGGCTCCGAAGCGATTCCAGGTTCCCCGCCATCCGCTCGCGGTACGCCTCGGCGCTCTCACCGCGTTGCCGCTCCTCCCCCGCATACTGCACATGCAGCTTGCTCCAGCCCGCGTTGTGCGTCGCCTTCGCCATGTCTTCCATCAGCCGCTGCTGAATCTTCACCACAAACGGAATCGACCGCAACATGCTCCGCCCATAGGGGTTCGTCCCGTCCCGGTCCATCCCGATATAGACGAAGCGTTCCATGGGCAGCGGAACCGCCTCGCCCCCCTGCATCTGATACGCCTGCAACCGTCCGTCCTCTCGCCGGAAGCGCACGGTCCACACGTCCACCGGCACCACGTCCCAGATCGATTCCCGGCTTTTCGACAGCACGATCTCGCACGCTGCCGCGCCGTAGGTGAAGAGCGACGCGTACAGGATGTCCAGCAAACCCGTCATGCCCCGGTCGCCGCCGTTCACCCGCCGGTCCAGCGCCCGGACCAGCCGTTCCGCCCGAACCTTGGCCCTGTCCGAACTCGCCTCGGTAATCGCCACCGAGTAGCCCGTCTGACACAACCGCTTCCACGTCCACACCGCATCCGAAATGTCGGGGATGGCGTCCCGCAGGAAGCGGTAGACCCGCAGCATGGGAAAAGGCGTTTCATTGGGCAGTCCCACGAACGACGCCGGCCCGAAGCCCAACGCTCCCGCATCCTCCGCCAAGGACACCGTCTTAAACGATCCCACCGGGGGCCGTGGCGCCGGACGCGCCCCACGGCGCCCCGACGCCTTGCCCCGAAGCCAATCAATCCACCCGGCCATGTGTTCCCTTTCCTGTACTTTCCGGCATTGCGGGGTCCACAACCCCCGTTAAGGAGTGCGCCTCCTGTTGCAGCCGGGGAACCTTCCCCGCCCTATCCGTGTTGAAAGCACAGTGGTATCCAACGGCAAGGATTCGGAAACATGTATTTACTTCACCGCACCACCCTCATGGGAACCATGATCCTCCTCGGGGTCGCCTTTTCCGGCGCGGCACAGGATCGGGAAAACAGCCGTTTTCAACGGGAAGATGTCAACCGGGACGGAAAGGTAAGCCGGGAAGAGTTTTCCGGACCGGACCGCGTTTTCCGGCAACTCGACAAGAACGGTGACGGCTACGTCACCCGCCGCGAGGTCTTTCAGCGCATGGGACAACGCGAAAAGGGCGGGCGCGCCCCAATCCCCTTCTTCATACCGCCCGAAGACGTAATTCATGTGAAAAACGTACCATACGGCAAAGGAGGGGATCGTCCGCTCTTTCTCGACATCCTTCAACCCAGGGACCCGCCGGACGCCCCCATGGCGGTGATTGTTTTCATTCACGGCGGCGGATGGCGCGGGGGAGACAAAACGGTGGCGCTCCCAAAACTCCTCCCCTTCGCGCAGGCGGGCTACTTTTGCGCCACCATCAACTACCGCCTCACCGACGAGGCCATCTTTCCCGCCCAGGTTTACGACAGTAAATGCGCCATTCGCTATCTGCGCGCCCATGCGGAGAAATATGGCATCGATCCCGCGCGCATTGGCGTGTGGGGCGCGTCGGCGGGCGGACATCTCGCCGCCCTGCTGGGCACTTCGGGTGGTGTAAAGGCCCTCGAGGGAAAAGGCGGATGGCCCGAGGCATCAAGTCGTGTTCAGGCCGTTTGCGACTGGTTCGGACCGACCGATTTCATGCGCTTCGCCCGAACCGTCCCCGAAAACCACGCAGGCACCCCCCGCGGACCCCTCGAACGGCTCCTGGGCGGCCCCGTCTCCGGGAAAGAAAACCTGGCGCGCCGGGCCAGCCCCGTCACCTACATCTCCGGGGACGACCCGCCTTTCCTCATCATGCACGGCAGGCAGGACAAGACCGTTCCCTTCCAGCAGAGCGAAGAACTGCACGCCCGGCTCACCGAGGCAGGCGTAAGCGCGGAACTCGTGCTCGACGAGAAGGCCGAGCACGGCGGTCCCTTCTTTCGCTCCCCCGAAACGCGGGCCAGGGTCATGGCCTTCTTCGACAAGCACCTGCGCGGCACCGGTTGAATCCGGGCGCGTTGTGGCCGGAACCGGGAATCCACAACACGAAGGCGCACGTAGAAGAGGCTTCCAGCCTCTTCAAAAGCGGCTGGAAGCCGCTTCTACATTTTTCCGCGAACACGGGGATGACGGATTATAAGCCTTCGTCGCGAAAGAAACGCTTCCACGGGCACGGCACCGGTCGCCGGGGAATACTCGTCAGTGCGCGGACCGCCGGCTCTTCACCTCTTCCTCTTCCATGAAGGCGGCATACCAGCGCTCGGTGGTTTCGTCCGCGAGCTTGACGAGGCGTGGCTGGGGGATTTTCAGATCCTCGGGGATGGCAATGCCCAGAAAACGCAGCACCTCCAGGGTCACCTCCTCCAGGTGGGCCGCCACGTGTTCATAGGAAAAGCCGATAACCTCTCCGCCCCGCGCTTCGAGATACGCGGTAATGCGGTCTTCCATGGCGTTAAGGTCGTTCAGGTGTTTACGGATGGCCGCGCCGTCGTAATCAAGGCCCGGGGCGTACTTGACCTCGTTGGTGGCATTGAACACCCCCGATTTCACGGCCTTGAACAGGCTGATGGCCTGGCGGACACGGTCTTCGCGGGTCAACCGGATCCACTTCACCCGGCCAAAAGTTTGGGTAAGGCCGCGGTCCGCCTTGTCGGTCTCGGCGCACGCGGCAAGGAAACGCTCGTAGTTGGAGAAGATGAGCTTCGTGCCAAACACGCCGTTCCGCGTCCGCGCCGACGAGGCCAGGCGGCTCAGGATGGTCGATCCGTCGAGAAGACCCTTCTTGCAAATCAGGGTCGTGAGCGGATTGATGTGCTCGGTGGGTCCGCCCGCCAGGTTCGTGGCCGAAAGGGCGTCCGAAAGAATGGTGCTGCCCGTGCGGGGCGGCGTCACGATGGCGTAGACCAGTTCCGGGGCGTCGGGCGCCGCGCTGAATTCGCGGAACACGCTTCGAGCGTCGGAAATAACCGGCAGCGCCGCCTGGAAGTTCAGGTACACATCGGTGTAGAGATGTACCATGGGTGCCTGGCCCGCCGCCACGCGCTCCGCCGCGGCGCGGGTCGCGCCCGTCGTATCAAAATCCGCGATAACGACCAGGTCATGGCGACGCGCCGGGTCCGGCGCGGGCGATGCGTCCCCCAAACGGTAAAGGGCGCGGGGCGTCTCCTCGGCATTGGCCGTCGCCAGAACGGAATCTATCTGCTCCGTTCGACCGACCAGGGCGGGCGCCGAAAAATGCTTTTGCACGTTTGCGAGCGCCCAGGTGTGGAACCGGGAAGGATTTGGAAGCCGCTTCACCGCTGCCGCCATGGTGTCTCCAATCGTCGAAAATACCTGCTCAAACCGATCATGGAACGTCCCGATGGAACGACAGCACCCCGCACCTGCCGGTGGGGGTGCCGTCGGTACAGCACGTCCTGTACGATGCAACCCGTTCGGGTTCCCGGAATCTACTCCGTGACAATGGTCGCCTTGTAGCGCTCTTTGCCACGGAAGGAAATCACCAGCTCGTCCTTACCGGATAAACGGTTGGCGGCCACGTCCACGATCCAGACACCCTTATTGGCGTACTGGCCGAAGCTCTCACTGATCTTCGCGCTCTGCTTCAGTTTAACCAGCCAGTTCTTCCCGTTCAGCTTCGCCGTGACCTTCGGCGCCCAATCCGTCGCGTAAAAACCACGCACCTGCAAGTCTTCGCCGGCCTTCGCCGTGATGGTTTCAGGCGCGCCCTTGGGGTAATTTACCTTGAAAATAGTCTTTTTCGGATTGACAGGAGCCTCGGCGGGAGCTTTCTCGTTTGCCATCGGTTTAGGGGCTTCCGGGGCGGAACCTTCAACCACGGCCGGCGTCGCCGGCGGTGTGGGAAGATCCACCTTGGGCTTGGGGGGCGGCGTCTTTCCGCCACTGTTTTCCGGTTGGCATCCCATCATGCCAAAGGCCAGGAGGGCCCCGGCAGCCAGCAGGAACGCCAAACTCAGGATCGAACGATTCGAGATACGCATGTTAAGGAACCTCCTTTTGTCAGGTGCCCATGATTGTAGCCTATGACTGGTGGCGGATCAAGGGTTACGGATTCCACGACAATACCCGCCCGGATCCCCCTGCGCTTCCCCCCTTGTCATCCCCGAACATGGGCGCCGGTTGCCCGGTCCTTCATGAATGAAGAAAACGGACAGGAACCGCCAAGCTTCGGCAACGGGCGGTGAGGACCCTCCCGGGAGATTGTTCACAAACCCTTCACCGCCCCCACGCGCCCATGCCCCGTCGACGCCCGACCGGGTACGGGCACACCCTCCCCCCAACGTTCCATATTAAGGTACCGGTCCATTTCGCAAATGCCTCCCCTTGCACCTCCCCTTGCATTGCCGCGAAATCCTGTGGTCTAATCGGGATTCACCACATCGGGAGAGGATCGCGAAATGTCACACATCAATCTGGTCACGGGCGGCGCGGGATTCATCGGTTCCCACCTCTGCGAAACACTGCTGGCACGGGGCGAAGAGGTGCTTTGTCTCGACAACTTCTTCACCGGCCGCAAAGACAACATCGCCCACCTCCTTCCCGACCCCAAGTTCGAACTCATCCGCCACGACGTCATCAACCCCTTCATGGTCGAAGTGGACCGCATCTATAACCTGGCCTGCCCCGCCTCCCCCGTGCATTACCAGCACAACCCCGTGAAAACCATCAAGACCAACGTCATGGGCGCCCTCAACGTGCTCGGTCTCGCCAAACGCGTCCACGCACGCGTCCTCCAGGCCTCCACCTCCGAAGTCTACGGCGACCCGGCGGTCCACCCCCAGGTGGAAAGCTACTGGGGCAACGTGAACACCATCGGCCCCCGCAGTTGCTACGACGAAGGCAAGCGCGTGGCCGAGGCCCTCTTCTTCGATTACCACCGCCAGAACGACGTCGATATCCGCCTCATCCGCATCTTCAACACCTACGGCCCCCGCATGCTGATCAACGACGGGCGCGTGGTAAGCAACTTCGTCGTCCAGGCCCTGCGCGGCGACACCATCACCCTCTACGGCGACGGCCAACAGACCCGCTCCTTCTGCTTCGTGAGCGACCTCGTCCGCGGCATGATCGCCATGATGGACTGCGACGATTTTCACGGCCCCGTGAACCTCGGCAACCCCGGCGAATTCACCATCCGGGAACTGGCCGAAGAAGTCATCAGGCTCACCGGCTCGGCCTCCACCCTCGACTTCGGCCCCCTCCCCGAAAACGACCCCACCCGCCGCCGCCCCGACATTGCCCTGGCCAAGGAAAAGCTCGCCTGGGAGCCCACCATCCCCCTCCAAGAGGGCCTGGTTCCCACCATCGACTACTTCCGCTCCGTGATTTAGCGTAACCCACCGCGGCATGCGCCCATGGGCTGCTCTTGGTGACGGCACGCGGCACCACGATGGGAAAGAAAAAACGGCCCGGGGACTTCTTCCGTAAGTCCCTGGGCCATATGCTTTTATAATGGAGCTGGAACGGGGAGTCGAACCCCGGACCTCGTCATTACGAGTGACGCGCTCTACCAACTGAGCTATTCCAGCGAAAAGGAACAAAAAAGTGGTGCCAAGGGGCAGAATCGAACTGCCGACACGCGGATTTTCAGTCCGCTGCTCTACCAACTGAGCTACCTCGGCACCGGGAACGGGTAGTCTAGCGAAGGACGGCAAAGCATGTCAAACTTTTTGCCGGCCCGGCCGGCGGCCCGGGTGGCGGATCGGTGGCTTTGCATTGGCCACCATGCCCGGCTTATCATGCGTACCGTTCACCCTAACGCTTGGAGTTGCTTGCATGGACATCCATGACCTTTTCGAACTGGTGGCCAGTGAAAAGGCCTCCGATCTGCTCATCAGCGCCGGCGCGCCGCCCATCCTCCGTATCAATGGCCAGCTCTACCGAAGTCATACCGATCCGCTCACCGCCGAGCAGACCCAGAAACTTATCTATGATTTGCTCACCGAGGATCAGTTGGTCGTGTTCGAGAGCAACAAGGAACTCGACATCTCGCTCGCCGTGGGACGCAAGCACCGGTTCCGCGTCAATGTGTACCGCCAGAAGGAAGCCGTCACCGCGGCCCTGCGGCCCATACCCGAGCGTATCCCCGACATGACGGAACTGGGGCTGCCCGATTCCGTGCGGGACCTGGCCCACGCCCGGCAGGGACTGGTGCTGGTGACCGGCCCCACGGGGCACGGAAAGACCACCAGCCAGGCCGCTATCGTCGATCTCATCAACAAGGAGCGGGCCTGCCACATCATCACCGTGGAAGACCCCATCGAATACGTTCACACCCACAAGCGCAGCATCGTGGACCAGCGGGAAGTGGGCACGGACACGGAAGACTTCGCCGTGGCCCTCAAGTATGTTCTTCGCCAGGATCCCGATGTCATTCTCATCGGCGAAATGCGCGATCTGCCCACCATCAAGGCGGCGCTCACGGCGGCCGAAACGGGGCACCTCGTCTTCGCCACCCTGCACACCAACGATGCCATCCAGACCGTGGACCGCATTATCGACGTCTTCCCCGGCGGCGAGCAGCAACAGATCCGTTTCCAGCTTTCCATGACGCTCCTCGCCATCCTTTCCCAGCGCCTGTTGCCCCGCGCCGACCAGACCGGCCGCGTGCTGGCCTGCGAGATCCTTCGCAACAACACGGCCATCGCCAACCTCATCCGCGAGAAGAAGACGCACCAGATCTACAGCGTCGTCGAAACCAGCCGGAAAGAGGGCATGGTCACCCTCGACAGCCATATCAAGCACCTCTACAAGAGCGGTCTCATCACCCACGACGACGCCATGGCCAACATGCGCAATCCCAAGGAACTCGACAGCGTCGAGTAGGCCCCAAGGTGATACCAGAATACCGGCAGCCGTTGACGCCACCCAAACCGTCACCCCCGCGAACGCGGGAATGACGGGTGTAAGAAGGCGTGAATGATTGCGGTGTTGCTGATGTGGCACAGCCGCCCCTTGTGGGCCGTACTCGGCCCGAACCGGGGGCTGTGGCGTCCGCAAGGACTCCGAAAAGGGTCGTTCCACCAGGGAAACCATGCGCCGCGTTACTTTCGGCGCTTTGAGGCCTGTCGGCCTCACAGCCGAGGGCGGCTGTTCCACATAAGAAAAAAAATCCTCCTTCGCGGAAAGAATGGTGGGCCATGGCCCACCCTAACCCGGCTAAGCCGGGGCCAAGAATCGTCTCCGGGGAGAACCGTAGTTCCGAAAAAACGTAGAAGCGGCTTTCAGCCGCTTCTACGTTATCGCATCCCCGCGAACGGGGAGGGGCAACACCTTGACCCTTCTCGTGGATTCCATCCTTATACGGGAATGATGGCCGGGGGTCGCCCGTTCCCATGGTCCCCCCCGTGGGAATGCGTTTCACAGGCGTTCCGCCTGCCGTAGGTGGAGAAACTGCCGCCCTACCCGCATTCCAGGCCTGCTTCGTACAAGGCCACCACGTTTTCCGGCGGGCTGACGGCCTGAATGTTGTGGCAGGGGGCGAGGATGTAGCCGCCGCCTTTGCCGAGGATGCGGATGTTCTCCGCCACTTCCCGGCGCACGTCTTCCGGGCTGCCGAAGGGAAGGGTCTGCTGGTTGCAGACGCCGCCGTGGAAGATGAGCCGGTCGCCGAAGTCGCGCTTCAGACCTTCCCGGTCCATGCCGGGGCAACGCCATTGGACGGGGTTGAGCACCTGGGTGCCGATGCCGATGAGGTCGGGCAGGATGTCCCGGACGGCGCCGTCGCTGTGGGTGAAGACGAAGGACCCGTGTTCCCGCGTGAGGTCCATCATGCGTTTCATGCGGGGCAGGAGATACCGGCGAATCTGTTCCGGGGCGAAGAGGAGGCCGTCCTGGCCGCCCAGGTCCTCGGCCACGTAGGTGATGCTCACCACGCCGGGGATGGTCTCGAAGATGCGCCGCGTGCTTTCGTAGGCGAGGTCGAAAAGCTTGTCCAGGATATATTCCACCAGCTCCGGGTACAGGAGCAGGTCGAGAAAGGCTTGCTCCTCGCCGCGCAGCAACTTGTAGGTCAGGAAAGGCTCCGAGCCGCCGCCCCGCACGACGCGGTGTTCCTGCCCCTTGACCTGTTCCGGCAGGTGGCTGTAGTCCCAGTGGTCGGGGCTGGGCCAGGTGAAGTCGGCCTCCATCTCGTCCACGGTGGTGTAGCCCGCCAGGGGACAATTCTCGGCCTCTGCATAGACCCCGGATCCGTAGTTCACTTCCCGGTAGCGAATGCCCCAGAGGTCCTCGCCCGGCTTGGGCGGCGGTCCGACGTAGTTCCCGGCCACGCCCAGGGGCACATCGAGATGGAGCTTTGCCTCCACCTCCGGCCAATCGCGATCCAGGTGTTTACACAGCCGTGCCGTCGCCTCCGGCGTGGCCCAGTAGTCCATGGGGATGCGGTCGGGCGTCTGCCGATTCAAGACCGCCAGCCAGCGCTCGCGGCCGGTCATGCTTTCCCGTTTCATGGGGGTCGTGCTCCTCTGCCCCGCCTTGGCGGCATCATAGCAGAAGCCTCTTGCCCCATCGAGTCCCCATCGAGTCCGTGCCGCCGTGGGGGGGGGCGTGCTATCCTGTGCATGTTGCCATGATCAAGAACCCGCGGCGGCCCGGACCGCCGCGGCAGAAAAACGGAGCCCCCTTCCCCATGAGTGATATGGTTGCCGACCCCATTTGGGAACAGATACGGTCCGAGGCGCGGGAGCAAACCGCGGCGGAACCCATGCTCGCCAGTTTTTTCCACGCCATCATCCTGAATCACAAGTCCCTGGAGGATGCGCTGAGTTACCACCTGGCGAGCAAGCTGGAGAGTTCCACCCTGCCCGCGCTCACCTTGCGCGATCTCATCGCGGCGGCTTTCGAGCGCGACCCCGCCATCGGTGCGGCTGTACGCGAAGACATTCGCGCGGTTCGCGACCGCGACCCCGCGTGCGACACCTTTTCCCTGCCCTTGCTGTACCTCAAGGGTTTTCAGGCCCTCCAGGCCTACCGCGTGTCCCACTATTACTGGGAGCGGGGGCGAAAGTCCCTCGCCCATTTCCTGCAGAGCCGCACCTCGGAAGTCTTCGGGGTCGCTATCCATCCCGCGGCGGTCATCGGCAGGGGCGTCTTCGTCGACCACGCCACGGGCGTCGTCATCGGCGAAACCGCCGTGGTGGGTGACAACGTGTCCATGCTTCACGCGGTGACGCTTGGCGGCACGGGCAAGGAATCCGGTGACCGCCATCCCAAGATCAGGAAAGGCGTGCTCCTCTCCGCCGGGGCCAAGCTCCTGGGCAACATCACCATTGGCGAAGGTGCGAAAGTGGGTTGTGGCGCCGTCGTGCTCAACGATGTCGCCCCACACACAACGGTGGTGGGCGTACCCGCCAGGCCCGTTGGCCGCGCCCGCACGGATCAACCCGCTCTTGACATGGACCACAAGATCTATGAAAACGGGAAGGAAAGCTGAGGCGCCGGCTCGGGTAATCCACGGTTCGTGGATACTTTTTCCATCCTGGTGCCCCCGCACGCGGCCCGGGTTCTCCCACGCTTACGGCTCAAGCGCGAAAAAATCCGCTATATTGGTCTCGTATATTTTCCGCAGAATCCCGTCCGGCAGGTTGAGTCCCCGGAGCCTCCCGTCGGGATTGGCGGAACCCTTGGCGGCGTACGGACTGCCCGAAGCCGCCATGGGGAAGTAATACACGTCCTTTTCCAGCATGTCGCGGTAGGCTTGCAGTACGGATGCCTGCCAGGCCGGGGTCTTTTCCCTGTTTCCCGTTACCACCATGTCCGAACCATACATGATCCGGTCCTGGTATTTCTCGATGAACGCCCGGAAAACGCCCGGATTCCGGCTCACACTTTCCAGGCCGGCCACCAGGATCCGGCGGGTACCGAAGCTGCAATCGGTATATACGCCGGGGTACATGTCCATTATCTCACCCAGGATCCGCATTTCCCTGCCCCCGGGCCGGTAGTAACCTTGACCGAAATGGGGCACGATAATCTTCAGTTTCGGATACTTGAGGAGTACACGGGTGAACTCACCGGCATAGCGGCCCAAATTGACATGCCAGCACAGGGGAAAGCCCTTCGCTTCGCACCAGGCGTAAACGGGCAGCATTTCCTCCGCCAACAGGGAACGATCATAAAAGGCCCCGTGGGCCGTGTAGAGCTTCAGCCCCATGGCGCCATCGGCCCGGTACCGTTCCAGCAGGGCCACTTTGTTTTCATCGTCCGGGTGCAGGGTGACGAAGGGGATTATCTTTTCCGGATACTTCTTCGCCAGCCGAAGAATCTCGCGGCTGTTTACTTCATTTCCTTCGGCCGGACTGTGCCCTTTTCCCATGATGGTGAAACTGGAACTGGCAACGAACAGGGTTTTTACCACGCCCGTCCGGTCCGCGGCCTCAAAGTAACGCATCAAATCCTTTTCCCGGTACAGATGCTCGTGTCCATTCACCACGGCATATTCCACGGGACGGGGCGGGGATTCCTCCCCGTCCTCCATGGGCGCCGTTTCGGGCCGCGCCGGTTCTTTCAGGAGGGTATACGTAAAAGCCGTGCCCACCACCAGGAACAACGCCAGAGAAACCGCCGCCACGGTGGTACGCCGCGGAAGGATCTCTGAAACGGTGGAGGGTCCCGATGCGTTCCCGGGATTCGTCATCGTCTTGCTTCCTGTCAGTGCTTCCCTTCGTGCGGGAATTCCGCTCGCTCCGGGAAACATCATACACGACCCTAACCCGGCCAAGCCGGAACCGAGTTTCGTTTCCATGGAAAACCGTGGTTCCAAAGAAAAGCAGCCAACGGTTCACGGAAATCCGATAGAGGTCGGGAAAAGCGGTTACCCGGTCTCACCGGCCCTTATAATACCTCATCCCCGCAAAGGCGGCGCTCCATGGTGAAGTAGTAGACGGATTCCATAGTTCATCCTTTTTCATGCTGCCCGGATGTCGGTATGACCGGTCGTGTTCAATGTTCCACGGCCGTTCGTTCGCCCGGGGTCCGGTCCCATGGCTGGTGGATTGAAGGTTGAAACCCTTTTGCCTGCCTGCGTCTCCCGCCATCATTCCGTCGAGTAGGCCTGTTCGAGACCGGTGGTGCCGGGGAAGACTTTGAGCGTGGAGACTTCACCATTGCCGGGCCAGCGGGACACGGTGAGGCGTTGGGTCTTCCCATCCCACGCAAGTTTCTCGGCGTCGCCCCGGGAGCCGCGGATGACGCGCAGTTTACCGCCGTGCAAGGGGTCGCAGGCGAGCACTAGGTTTTCATCAAACGCCACGGAAAACCCGTCCGGGTAGTGTCGGTCGGCGCCGAGAAAGATGGTTGAGCCCTCCACCGTCCGGTCGGGCCGGAAGCGCATGGCGAAGGTACGCGTGGCGACATCGAAGGCATATTGCTCGATGCGGCCCGCCACGGCCAGGGGACCGGGCCGGGCCACGTAGTACATGAGGTACTTGCGCTCCGCCGTGCCCACGGCGACGGGGTCGCGGAAGACGGCCCTGGTGAAGGGGCCGTTCTTGTTTTTCATCATGAAATCCGACCCGGTGAACCAAGCCTTCATGCCGCCCAGGCCACGGCGGTCGAACTCGCGTACCGTGGTGAGATAGATGCGCTGAAAGTTGACCTGCTTCTCCCAGTCGCGGTCCATGGCTTCGGGTGTGGCCGGCCCCCATTCTCCCATCATCATGGGGGCGTTGGACCGGGCGGCCTCGGTTTGATAGCGGTCGAGGGTGGGGGCGATCTTGTCCAGCTTTCCCTCGTAGGTATGGGGCGCATAGACCACCTTCTCCCGATCCAGGGGGGTCAGCATTGCGACGAAAGGATTGTAGTGTTGGGGACGGTCTTCGTTATTGCGCAACAGGGGTTGGAAGAAGGCCCATTTCGACGAATCGACGCGGTGCAGTTCGTCGATGAGGCGACGGTAGAGCGGCACAAGGTAGTCGGTCTCGCAGGTGCGGTAGTCGGGAAGGGTCCCCTTGTGCGGTTCGTTGAGCAGGTCGTAGCCGAAGACCGTGGGTTCGTCCTGGTAGCGTTTCCAGACGACGTGCCAGGCCCTGGACACAAAGTCCTGCTCCCCGTTCTCGTTCTTCCACAGGGCGGTCCAGTTGAATCCTTTTGAATAGTAGACCGTCAGCTTGAAGGTGGTTTGCAACCCCACCTCGCGCCCATAGGCCACGAAGCGGTCGAGTTTCTCCAGGTAATCCTGCCGGAGTTCATTGCCGGGCCACCCGCCCAGGGGCCCTAGGGTCAGGCGAATGACCTGGAAGTTCGCGCCCAGTCGGACCATGCGGCGGTAATCGTCCAAGGTGTACTCCGTGGGCACCCCGTTCTGCTCCGTCACCACCACGAAGCCCCGGGGAATGAGGTGCCGCCCCGCCTCGTCCTGGAACCACATGGGGATGGCGTCCTTCGGCAAGGGGGCGGCGGCCCCGTTGCCCAGGGCGGCCAGGAGAAGCATCAGGCAAACCCACTTTCTCAACATGATCCGAAACTCCTCTTGCCTTTTTCCCGGGACATTTTTCCGGGAAGACGTTTTCTACTCCGCGGCGGCCCGGATGATCCGCGCCACGAGGCCGCCGGGACGCGTGGTTCGGGCGAGGTCTTCCCCGGCCATGGCGGCGGGGAGGGACCAGAGCATCATGTCCTGGTAGTAGTCGTTGCCGAAGGTACGTTCGCCCGTGTCCACGTCGCCGCGCATGATGTTGGGCAGGTCCCAGGTGTAGCCCTGCTGGCAGATGAGGTTGTGCCAGACCCGGCGGGCGAGTTCCGTGCCGAAGGCCGCCTGTCCCTGGTACATGTAGGTCATGGCCAGCATGAGCGCTTCGGGCGGGAAGTAGCTGAATTGGCCGTAATCCCAGGTGCCGGCCCTGGGCGGGCGAATGGCGGTGCCGTCGGGGTTGGCGTAGTTCACCGCGCCGTAGCGGGTGAGGGCGATGTTGGTTCGCTTGATGGTTTCGAGCACCGTGAGCACGCGGTCCTCGGGCAGGGCGCTCGCCAGGCCATGGTGATCGGTAATCCACTCGCCGTCCAGTTGGTAGCCGAAAACGAAATCGGACCGCCGCCCGGTCGCGGGGTCGAGATAGTTCAGGTAGTAGGAGCCGGTCCACAGGCGCTCCTCCATGGCCTTCGCGCCCGCGCGAATCCAGGCGGCGCATTGCTCGGCAAAGGCCGTGTCGCCCGCGTCCCGGGCCATCTTCTCCGTGATGCGCAGTTGCGCCAGGTGAAGCCCGCCGATGTGGGCGGTCATGCCGGCCCAGCCCGGTTCCGCGGCCTCGAACCACTCCGTGGGCGGGGTGATGGCCTCCTTCGAGTCCGGGTCGGGCATGGCGATGACCCGTTCGCCGAGGGTGTAGCCGGGTGTCGTGCGCAGTCCCATGGTCCATTCCATGGCACGCTTCACGGCGGGGTAGAACTCGCGGAGCCGGGCCTTGTCCGGCGTGTCGTGGCACAGGAGGTACCGGTACACCAATGAGGCGAGACTGATGCCGTTCGAGGCGAATTGGTAGCCCTTCGTGGGCTCGGCAAACTCGGGGCCGTTGCCCCCGAAGATCCAGGGCGGCGCGCCGTCGGGGTATTGATAGCCCTGGTAACCGCGCAGGGTCGAGAGGGCCGTCTCGGGGAAAAAGTAAACCAGCGGCATGTTGCCGTAGAAGCTGCATGGAATGCACTCAATCTGCGGACACCCACGGGGACATTCGTTCATCCCGAAAAGGCCGTCCTCCGGCCGCACCCAGTCGGGCAGGGGCGGACCGGCCTGCGCCCAGTGCGCCGTTTCGGTGATGAGGTAGAGCACGTTGACCAGGGAATCGCGCAGCCAGACGGGCAGGCGGTTTTCCGTGTAGATGACCTGCTGCCACGCGAGAATCCGGCGCAGCAGCTCCTCGTGCCGCGCGGCCATCATTCGGGCGGTGTCCGCGGCACGGGGATAGTAGGTGTCATACATGTGGGTGAAGGTGTTGGGCCGTTCGCTCCAGTTGTAGCCGCCCCCGTTCCAGGTCGGCGCGCTCCAGCTCACCACGTAGCGCACCACGCGGGAAGCGCCCGGCGCCAGTGAAAAATCGATGGCGGCCGACGCGCCCGCCCGGCCGGCGGTTATGGGGGGAAGGGTCTCGTGAATGCGCGCCCAAGCCGCGCCGTCGGCGCCGAGTTCGCCCCCCTGCCGGACCGCGTTCTCGCCGATGACCCCTAGGGCCCAGGAGGCCAGGTCGCCTTTCACCTCCACGCCGGTCACGTCGCCGGTCATCGCCTCGCGAACAAAGGTTTCACTGCCCGCTTCCTTGTTGGTGGGCCCGGGAAAGGAAAAGGCCAGGGTGCCGGTTTGCCTTTCGGCGGTGCCGTTGCGCAGGCGTACCTCGAAGACGATGGCGGGGATCATGGACCCCTTCACGTCGCCGGGCAGGAAGGGAGCCCAGGCGCGCAGGCCGGCACTCACGGGCGCGCTGGTCTCGAATTCCAGGTCGGCCACGGGGTAGTGGCCCCAGTAGTGAATCTGCCGGGCCGTCTTCACGCCCGCCAGGTCAAGATCGGCGAGCACCGGCTCGACGGGCACCTGCGCGCCGCCCCAGCCCTGCTTGGGTTGGGGGTCGCACAGCACCCACGTCTCGCCCGCCACACTCAGTCCGAGGATGGGCAGGTTGATCGGCCCCCGGCGCGGCACGTGGGTGTTGAACAGGGTGGCGTAGCCGAGGAGCCCGGTGGTCTCCAGGTCGAGGCATCCCGTGTCGATGCCACCCAGGGCCAGGCCGTTGGTGACGGTGTCTTCCAGGCGGTAGATGACGCCGCAGGCGGGGGCGCTGAAACCGGTTGCGCGGAAGTGCGCCCAGTCCCGGCGCGGCAGGTCGATGGGGAAAAGGCGGTCCACGGCCCGGTTCGTTCGCCCATTCACGGGTCCGGGGTCCGCGGGAACACGGAGCCTGCGCGAGGCCCCCGCGCCACGGGGCGCTTCGATGCCGCGAAAGGTGACCGTGTCGCCGGGCCGGTAGACTTGGTTTTCGCCGCGATGCTCCGGCGGCAGCACGACCTCGATGGCATTGGACGGCACGGCGCGCCGGAGGGCGGCCACCCGCACGTTCGTGAAGCGCTGGGTACCGGCCCGCGCGCCCGTGTCGTAATAGAGCCCCACGCCCCCGTCGGACATGGGTCGCTCCGGGCGAAGGGTGGTCGCGGCCTGGTGCCCCGCGCGGTCGCGAAGGGTGGCGGTCACCCGGTCCTGCCCGAGGTCCACCTCGAAATCGACGGTGTCGCCGGTGAGGTGGGCCGTGGAGACGGTCTGGAGCCAGGGGCCGTAGTTCCCCCCGCGCACATTGTGGAAGCCCACGATGCGATGCTCGGGGGAGTAGAAGGCCAGCACGAAGTTGTCCGCGTCGGCCAGATGCCCCACCACGCCGCACTGGAGGGAGGCCTTCGCGGTGAAAGTCACGCGCGAACCCGGGGCGGTCACCCCTTCAAAAGCGATGACGTCCCGCGGCCCCGCGGCCACGATCACGTCCTTTTCCCGGCGCATGGTCCCGACGAGATCACGCCAGGGGTGTTCCGGGGCCGATTCCGCGGCCAAATCGAGGAGCACTTCCTCCTCCAGGATCCCCGCGACCGGCACGGGGATCATGGTGCCGTCCGGATTGGCCCACGGCTCCAGGAGGTGGAAGCGGGTGGTGCCGTCACGGTAGGGTGCCGGCGTGTCGAGCACGATGCCACGCAGGAGGACCGGGTCGGCAGGCGCCGGCGTGCCCGTGCCCACGAGCAAAGCCAAGACAACATAGGTGGGCAAGTCCATGGGTTGCTCTCCTCGTAGGTGAAACGGCGTGGTCTGGCGGAAAGCCCTACCGCGGCCAGCGCTGTTCCGCGCCGGGCAGCTCCGGGAAGGGGGCGTGCGGTTCGACCTGGTACCAGAAGGCGGTGGAGGCGATGTCGTCTTCCAGGGGCTGGAAGGTGCCGTCGGGCCACCAGCCCAGGGCCTGGATCGTCACCTTCAGGTCCTGCTCGAAACGGACGGGGTCCATGATGTGCCAGCGGTACAGCCCGAACTTGGGCACCTGGTTCGGTTCATGCACGACGAGCGGCAGCCCGAGGAAGGGCGTCGAATAGGCTTCCTCGCGGCCCTCGGGACCATAAAAGCCCCAGGCCCCGCCGAAGTAGTCCTCCGTGCCCGTGCCGCAGATGGTGGGATACTCGCCGTCGCCGTCCATGAAGAACTTGATCTCCCCCTCGCCCCACCAGCCGTTGGCCAACTGGGTCCAGGCGAGGTAGGTACCCACGTAGTGGCCCCGGCCGCGAATGCCTTCCAGGAGGACATGCTCGGGACAGTCCCGCCGGGTCACCGAGCGCCGCCACTGGGCGTGGAGGTAGGCCGCGTCCTCGGGCACCTCCTGCAAGGCGTAGGTGATCTGGTAGAAGAAGCCCTCGATCTTTTCCCAGCGCTGGTTCTCGATGGTCACCTTCGCGCTTTTGCGGAAGTGCATGGGCCAGTAGGAATTGAGCGCCCCCGCGGGATTCACCGCGACGGGCATGGAGTTCACCTTCGCCCGCAAGGCGTGGCCGTTCGCGAAGAAATCGCCCAAAGGCGCCTCGACGGACGGCGTCTCCTCGTCATCCCAGTAGAAACGCAGCACGCAATCCCGGAAGCCTTTGGGGTCCACGGTAATCCAGATATGCTGGATCACGCCCGGCCCGTCGATCTCGGCCAGGGTCGTCGTTTCGCCCGCTTCCAGGGTGATGCAAGGACGCACCTTCCACCCCTTGCCCAGCCGTCGCGACGGGTGCTTCTCATCCGTCGGACTTTCTTTCGCCCCGCCGCCCACCGCGCCGTTCGGATTCTCCGCCGAAATGGACCGCGTTTTCGCGGAAGAAAGGAGCGGAATCCCGCCCAGCCCCATGCCGAATGCCTGTGTGATGTCCATGGTACGTACTCCGTTTGCCTGTTTTTCGACTCGATTGACAAGAATGTGAGGTGGGCCAAGGCCCACCCGCAGCGTTGGCAACAAGCTTACAACGTCCCGGCCACGAGATTGGTCACCGTGTTCCGCAGCCGGACGGTTTCCTCGTCGCTCCCGGGGCTGTCGGTGGTGAGGAAGGCCAGGGCCAGCCCCGTTTCCGGATCGGCGATGCCGATGACCGTATTGATGCCCGCGTGGCCGTAGGCGTGTTCGGAGACGACGTTGCCGAAGCCGAACCAGCCCGTGTCGGTTTTGCCGCGCGTGAGCCAGCCAAGGGCCCAGTATTCGTGGGTCGGTTTCTTACCGGCCTTCAGCGCCGCCGCGATCTGGTCGGCGTATTGGACGCGGTGCATCTCCTGGAAGGCGTTCTTCCTGATGAGCCGCTTTCCGTTCCACAGGCCGCCATTGAGGTGCAGGTTAAGCAGACGGAGCATGTCCTCGGGACGGGCGAAGCATCCGCCGCCGGGATGGCCGAGCATGCCGCTGTAGCCGCCCTTCAGGGTGACGGGGAGTTTCTTCGGCTGCGGCGTGAGGGCCACCTTCTCCTTTTCCGGCGGCAGGCCGAAGGTCATGGTACGGGCACCTATCGGATCGAAAAGCCGCTCGCGGCAGATATCGTTCCAGGGCTTGTTGCCGCAGACACACCGGACCACGGCGGCGGACACGAACGCGCCGCTCAAACCGTGGTACAGGGTTTTGCTGCCGAGGGGCCATTCCACTTCGTGCGCGCACACCGCGTCGAGATTCCGCTGCCAGTCTTCCTCGGTGAGGGCCGTGCTCATGGGCGGATTGGGGATGCCCGCCGAATGGGTCAGGCACTGGCGCACGGTGATCCCGTCTTTCCCGCCCCCCTTGAATTCGGGAATGTAGGTCGATACCGGTGCATCGTAGTCGAGAAGACCGTCCTGATGCACCATGACCACCACGGTGGCGGTGACCACCTTGGAGAAGGAATAGACCATGTTCACCACGTCGGGACCATACGGGACGTCGCGGGTGGTACCGTCGCAGTAGCCGCCCCGAAAGGCGGACAGGAAAGTCTTGCCGTGCCGCGTGGCCACGAGGGCCGCGCCGGGAAAAGAACCCTTCGCCCGTTCGTCGTCGAGGAAGGCGGTCACCCTGGCGAGGCGTTCGGGATCCACTCCCACCGACGCGGGCTCCACGGGTTCAAACGCGGTGCCGGGTTTACGCATATCAGGCTCCCCTGGGCAGGTTATGCAGCCGACCGTCGCGGCCACGCCGCTCGCCGCCAGAAACTGGCGTCGGTTCAGGCCTTCGCTATTCGATTGCATGGTGAAGCTCTCCCCGGTCTTGCCCGTCCACACAATGAGAAGTGATACCACATGGGGATCGCCGATTGGAAATGGACGGTATTGTTTGGAGTGCGGCGGCTTGCCGCCGCTTTCACTACTGGCAGCTTGCTGCCTCTTGGGGTTACGAGCCCCCATCTATTCCCACACGTGGGTGAATTGCCGGTGGAAGTCAAGACGAAGGGGGAGGCGGCAAGCCGCCGGTAGTGAAAGCGGAAGCAAGCTTCCGCACTCCAAATGATCCATGTTCTTCAGCCCTGCACGATCTGAATACTGCGGCCGCATTGCGTGCAGGTGGTGTGATCCGCCGTGAAGGAGGGGGACAGGTTCTTCATGGCCCCGCAGCGACACTTGAAAGACATCCATTCCCGGCCGTGACGGGTGACGGTGAGGGCTTCCTTCCCTTGCGCGGGGGAAGCCGTGGCGCCGGTGAGCTGGTCGCCGATGGCGCCGATGGCCGCCAGTTGCGCCACGGGCACCTGGAGCGTGCGCTTGCAGCGCGGGCAATCGACATGGTCTTTCTTGAAGTCGGGGGGCAGCTTGACCCGCATGCCGCAGACACAGGCGAGGAAGAGGAAGTCGTTCACGTTGCGCAGGAGGTCGCCGGCTTCGCGCATGCGCCGCCGGGCCGCCTTGGCGGATTTCCCCGAGGGCTTGCGCAGGGGCGCGCGCTCTTTGGAGGCCAGGGCACTGGCGGGAATGGAACCGGCTTTCTTGCCGAGGGCCTTGGACCAGGCGGTCTGGTAATCGGCGTAGGAGACGCCTCCGGCGATGCAGCGGAGCACTTTGATGCGGTCCTGGAGGGGCGGGTGCGTGCTCATGAGGCCTGCGGCGCTCATTTTGTTCAGGGGATTGACGATGTACATGGGCGCGGTGGCGCGGCTCACGTTTTCCATGGGCTGGTTGTCGCGTGCGAGTACTTCAAGCGCCCCGGCGAGCCCCTCGGGATAACGTGTATAGACCGCCGCGCCCGCGTCGGCCAGGTACTCGCGGCGCCGGGAGACGGCAAAGTAGATCAGCTGGGCGATGATGGGCGCGAGGATGGCAAAAACGATGGCCACCACCATGAGGATCATCTGCGCGCCGCCCCCTTCGCGGCGGCTGGAGGAGCGGTAGCGGCGCGTGGCGCTTGAATACCACAGGCTCCGCAGGAAAACCTCGGAGATCATGACGATGGTGCCCAGCATGATGCCCACCATGGTCATGAACAGCACGTCGCGGTGGACGATGTGGGAAATTTCGTGGGCAATGACGCCCTGGAGCTGGTCCCGGTCGAGCTTGCCGAGGAGCCCCGCCGTCACGGCCACGGCGGCGTTGTCGGGGGAACGGCCCGTGGCAAAGGCGTTCAGCGCCATGTTGTCGATGAGGAAAACCCGGGGCATCTTGGGCAGACGCGCCGCGATGGTCATCTCTTCGACCACGTTGAAGAGTTGGGGGTGATCCTCCTTTTTAATCTCCCGCGCCCCGCTGATGGAAAGCAGGATTCTGCCCCCGGCAAAATAGGCGATGGCCGATTGAATCATCCAGATGAAGAAGGCCACGCCCATGCCGAGGAAACCGCCGGTGGGATCGAAGGCGAAGCCCGGTTGAATGGAGGCCTGGTCGCCGCGATAGTCCACCCGCGACGCCCCGACCGAGGGCACCACCGCCGCGCCGATGAGGAAGCCGAGCGCCAGCAGCACCAGCAGCATGACGAACACGAGGATGACGGAACGCCGCTTGTTCGCGCGAATCAGTTCAAACATGGCCGGCCTGTGGATTCCTGTCCTGTTTCTCGTATCCTCGTGCCGGGATCCAAGAGGCGGCCAGCCGCCGGTAGAGAAAGCGCCGGCAAGCCGTCGCACGCCCCAAAAGCCTGAACCCTGACAACGAGACCACTATGCCGTAAAACGAAGCGATGGTGGGCCAGGTCCTGCCACGCCCCACCATGTTCAGGAGAAACTGACCTTGGGCACGGCCCGTTCGGCTTCGTCTTCGATCTCGAAGAACTCGGCCTGGCGGAAGTTGAACATGCCCGCAACGATGTTGCTGGGAAACATCTCGATCTTGTTGTTGAACTGCATGGCCGCGTCGTTGTAGGCCTGCCGTGCGAAACCGATCTTGTTTTCGGTGGAGGTCAACTCTTCCTGCAAGGACAGGAAATTGGTGTTGGCCTTGAGATCGGGGTAGTTTTCCACCACGAGGAAGAAGCTGCTCAGGGCCTGGTTCAGTTGGCCTTCGGCCTTGGCCTGTTCGCCCACGCCGGAGGCGTTGGCCGCGAGATTGCGGGCCTTGGTGATGTTTTCCAGCGTTTCCCGTTCGTGGGTCATGTATCCCTTCACCGTTTCGATGAGGTTCGGGATGAGGTCGTGACGCCGTTTCAGTTGCACGTCGATCTGCGACCAGGCATTCTTCACGGCGTTCTTCAACCGTACCAGGCCGTTGTAGATGCCGATAAACCACAGGAAGAGCAGTACGCCGAGCCCCACGATGATCCCCAGTGCCACGAGTACAATCATTTTCCTACCTCCCACGGCCGCGGCCGTATGTTCGCAACGGTTAGCCGCCAAAACGGCAGATGATAACGAAGTCCCTGTCCGGCGCGGCTTCGCTCAGCCACGGCGCGCCGGCACTGTATAGCATGAAGCCTTCTTTTTCACGGGTGTAGGCATAGCCGTCTGCGGCATGGGCATCCACGGGGAGCGCCTTGACATAATCGGGCACCAACGCCTCAAGTGTCTCGGGATAAGACCCGTGATCGGCCTTGTAACGTTTCAACTTCATCGACAAGAGCAGCATATCACAGCGTGCGACACTGTCCTCGAATTGCAGCACCGTCCGCAACAGGTTCGGCAGGGCGCGGGAGGAAGAGGCATCCTGCGCGAGCAATGCATATTCGTCCAGACGTTTCTGGGTGTCCTTTTCCTCGATCCCCCGGATCACGGCGTCGAAACGGTCGAACAGGCCGCACATGAAACGGCGGGCCAGGGGACGCGTGAGGTAAGCCCGGAAACGGTCATCCTCATCAATGTTTTTCATCACCTGCCGTGTGTTCGCGCCCGCCTCGCCCGCGAAGGCGCGGGCAAAAATACGGCGGTTCCTGAGATCTTCCATCTGCCCGGCCAGGACCTCCTCCCAGGCCCGGGGCAAAGGGTGTCGTTCCATGATGGTTTTGAGGATGGTCAGGGCATTCTGCCCCATGTTCACGCGGGTGATGGCGTCCACGATCCGGGGTTCATTGTTCAGCCGGGCCGCGAGTGCCAGGGCGCTGGATATCCAGCGGCATGCCCCACTCACATTGCCGCGCGAGCTTTCCCACCACCCCCGCGCGGCGGCGTAGCGGCTGAGCAGGTACAGCGCGGTCAGATCGTCCGCGTGGGTGGTTTCACCGGCTTTCGTGTCATCCCTTTCGTCGAGGGCGAAATGGGGCATCCTTTCGGCGGATCGCAGCGCCTTGAGCGCCGTGCCGGCGCTGGCAATGCCGAAGCTGACCATTTGATCCTCTTCCTCCGAAAGCGCGAAATCACCGGATCGCCAGATTTCCGGCGTGTAGGCCAGGAGTACATAGGAGGGATCGCCCTTGGGGTTCTTCCGGTGCCGCTCCATTAAGGGAGCGGCCGCCTCGCGCAATGCCGTCATGGCATTTTCATCGGGAGGCAGCGTATCCCGCGCGTGTTCCCCGGGATCGGGGAGCCGCCCGGCTTTCACCGCCTTTGCCACCTGCTTTTCATACAACGTCCGGTAGTGCCAGTCGAGAAAGGCGTGGGCCGCCATCAGGAGGGCGAGTAGGGCGGCGGTCCAAAAAATGACTCGCCGAATGGGATTGCTTGAGGAAGCAGGGCCGTTCATGGACATCCTTTTCTGCGCCACCATGGCCAAGAGATACTACACGGCGGGCGGACCGTCTATTCATTCTCCCTATCGGCCTCTTCCGGGAACATGTCGCGGAGCCAGGCCACCACCGTCTCCGTATCCGGCGAGGCGCTGCCGTACCTGATCACGGTAAGCAACTCCCCCCGGTCAAACCAGATGCCGTCGCCGCGAAGGCATCGATCATAGGTAACCGGTCGCGGACCGCCGGTTACCTCCTTGGCCATTTTCTTCCGGCAAATGGGACATCGCCGTGGTTTTTCCTTTGAGGCGCCGGCCTTGCCGCCCGCCGTCATGAAACCCCGCACCGGCGTGTTTCCGCCCAGGAGCAGTTCCAGTTCCCCCGCGTCGAGCCACACCCCCCGGCACCTCGCGCAGAAATCGAGTTCCACCTGCTCGTACTCGAGGATAATCATGGCTTCGCGGCAGACTGGACAGTTCATGCCCCTATTCTATGCCAGTTCGGCACGGCGTTCAACGAAGCGGATGGTTCTGTCACGAAACATGGGGGTTTTCTGGAAGGAGCCGCGCGTTCGCGGGGGTGACGTCCCATCTGTCCCATCTGTCCCATCCGTCCTATACGGACCTCCGCGTTCGCGGGAATGACGGGTTCCGGCGGGGCCGGTTTGGGGAGAGGTTAACGGCTACGACTACTTCAACACCCACACCAGGGGACCGTCGCCATCGGGGTTCGCGGGGTCCGGGAGCTTGTTATCGACGGGCTTTCCGTTCACCGTGTAGGTCAGCGCGCCTTCGCCCTGTTGGGTGCGGGCGTTGTATTCCAGGTCGGGCAGGCCGTTTTCGTTCAGATCCCGTGTTGCCAGGAAGTAAGCCCGCAGGGCCGCGATGTGGTAGACGGTACGCAGGTCCCAGCGGCCGTTACGCTGCCGGCCGCGAACCATCTCCGGCGCGGCCACCCCGCCCGTGCTCCCCCCGGGCCCCACGCTGATGAGCACGCAGGCGTCGTACACGGGGGGTGTAAACTGCATGCCCCGCAAGATGGGGTGCGAATTATTCCACGATTCCGCCCGAAACTCGCCCCGGCTCAACCAGAAGGCCTTGGCTTTCTCGAATTGGGCCAGGTTTACGGGCGCGTAGATCAGCGGCCGGGTACTCGCGGCCTTGATTTTGCGGACCGCTTCGTCGAAGCCCTTGCCCAGGTAACGCCGCGATTCACCTTCGGTGGGCACAAACTCCAGCAGACTGATCCGGCCGTCGCCGTTGGCGTCCCCGGAGGTCGCGTGGGGATCATTGAAAGCGCCCTCCTCATACAGGGCCAGCGCGGCGGTGTAGGATTGCAAATGGTAGTAGTCGCGTTCGGAAACCCGGTTGTGATCCCGGTGGGCCATGTCGCGACGAATAAAACCGTAGGCGGCGGGGAAGGTGCCGTGTTCGGCGCGATACTGCTGCAACGCCGCGCATACGCGGTCCACGCCGCTCTTTGCGCCAAGAAAGCCGTCGCCACGCCCGCTGAAGGTTACGGCGCCCACGATAACCAACACCGTGGCGGCCACACCGGCCGCCACGAACCACACATTGCGTTTCATGGCAAGACTCCACCTGCGACAGAAGTGACGATGGACAAACGCATGACAGCCCGCCCGGGGTTGACGCATGATCATGCGTGGGGACAAAATCCGGGGCATCGGCCGCGGAAGCGGAAAACCCCTCAGACCGATACGTCCAGGCGACTCGGGGCGGGATTGGAGGCCGGTGTGGAAGCCGCGTTCCGTTGCGCTTCAAAAGCGCGCACCTGCGGCGCGGGTTCGGGGCGGGTGGCCTGTTCCGCCGGAACCGCTTCTTCGGTTGCCGGGTCGCGGGCATCGTTGGCGGTCGCCTCGCGTGCCGCCACGGCAGCCTCGGTTTCCGCGCGGCGCGCGCGGAAGTCCTCCCGGAGTTCCTCGACCGTCGGCACCACCCGGCGTGCCTCACGAAGGCTCACGTCGATGGCCCGCAAGGCGGCGCTCCCCGGCGACAGGGTATTCTCGCCGAAACCCGCCCGGGTTTGCTCCTGCCCGGGCGCATCTCCCCCATCACGTCGTGACGGCCTTGTCACGACGGCCTTGTCGGGCCGCGCCGCTAACGACACGGGAATCTGTCCGATATTCAGCCCCATGGCCGTCTGATCCCGTCTTGCGTACGCCGGACGCACTGTCCGAACGCCTCTCCGAGCTAATTATCGCACCAAACACCCGATCAGTCAAGCAATGCTTTCTTGTTCGGCGAGCCCCCTGGAATCCGCGGCACGCTGGCGTTGGGCATGGGCTTCATAGAGAAAGGCCGTGGTTGCGCAAGCGAGGTTGAGGGACGATGCGCTGCCGGCCATGTCGATGCGGAGCAACACATCACATTGGTCACGCAGCCAGTCGCTTAGGCCGCGCGTTTCGTTCCCCATGACCAGCACGGTGGGCCGCGTAAAGTCGCACACCCATGGCGGGGTATTGCCCTGGGCGCTCGTGCCGGCAAGCTGAAGACCGGGCAACGCCTTCCTTGCCGCCGCGAACCAATCCGTAAGCGCCGCGCGCGATGTCATGCGGCTGATTTCCATATTGAAAAACGAGCCCGCCGTGGCACGAATGGTGAGGGGGTCGAAGGGGTCCGCCGCATGCCCCGTAATCACCACGGCCTGTCCGCCCAGGGCGTCGCCACTTCGGATGATGGTTCCGAGATTCCCCGGATTGGCCGGCCGGTCCAGCACGATGGCAAGGTCGGTCCGCGCGGGCGACGGACACCGGTCCTCGATGGGCGGTATGCGCACCACCGCCATGAGTTCCGACGTGTCTTCCTTGTCGCTCAAGTCCCGCATCAACGCGGGATCCAGCGCCAGATGATACACTGCGGGGAGCTCCGTCAGGATATCCCGCGCCCAGCGGGAGAGACGTGCGCCGTGGGCATGGAGCAACGCCTCCACTTCCCAACGAGGGTTGGCCCGAAGCTGGTTGATGCCGCGCACGCCTTCCACCGCAAAGCATCGGTTTTTCCATCGTTTCTTCCGGTTTGTCTTGATGGTTTGCACCCGCTGGAACCATTGGTTCCGGGTGGTGATACGCATTCGCGTGGGCACATGATTCGAGGCCATGAATCTAGCGGTAAGGCTCCCATTCCGGGTCGTTGGCGAAGATCCATCGGTAGTAGTCTTTCTGCTCCAGCGCGGCCGCGGCCTTTTCATCGGCGATAACCGTGCATCGGGGGTGCAATTGTAACGCGGAGGCCGAGATCATGGAAGTGATGGGGCCCTCGACGGCTTTGGCCAGAACGGGGGCCTTGTCCGCGCCCGTCACCAGCATGAGGCAGCGGCGCGCGTCCAGGATGGTGCCGACGCCCATGGTGATGGCCCGCTTCGGCATGTCCGACGGATTGTCGAAGAGCGGACTGTTTTGGGCAATGGTTTCCGGCGTGAGCGCTTTGCACCGCGTGCGCGACCGCATCGCGCTGAGGGGTTCGTTGAACCCCACATGGCCTGATTTGCCGATACCCAGCAGTTGAAGGTCGATACCGCCCGCCGCCTTGATTCGTGCCTCGTAGTCCGCGCATTCCGCATTGAGATCGGCCGCCACACCGATGGGGAGATGGGTGTTCTCCTTCTTGATATTGATCCGGTCGAAGAAGTGATGATTCATGTAGGAGCGATAGGAGTTCGGATCGGAGGGGGCAAGCCCGATGTATTCATCCAGGTTGAACGTGGTCACGGCGGAGAAATCCAGGCCCGTATCCGTGTGTTCCCTGACCAGCCGCGCATAAAGCTCCTCCATCGTCCGGCCCGTTGCCAGGCCCAGCACCAGGTTTGGCTTGGCCCGCAACGCGTCGGCGATGAGCCGGGCGGTCAGTTCACGGGCTTCGATCCGGTTCTTTCGTATAATCACTTCCACGATTCAACTCCTGCAACGTGTGGAGGTTGGCCTTGCACCGCCCCCGTCCCTTACACTACGGGGCAGCACGTCGGACGTTACTGAAACGCGAAAGCATAGCCGCTGATTCACGCAGGACGCAAGAGGTGCGGCGCTCGTGGAATGCCCAGGATGAGACAACACCGAATTGCCTGGACCCTGGCCCTGGGGGCGATGGTTTGTGCCCTGGCCCTGGCGATGGTCCGCCAGGTCCGGGAGGATCGTCGTGCGGCGGCCCTGCAGGCACGAATGGTGGGCGCGTTGGCCTTGGTGGATGAAGATCCGTCGCTGCTGCGCCGGGAGACCCGTGCCGCCGTGCGCGCCGCCGCGGTTGCCGCGGAAGCCGACGGTGCGAAGACGGCCGAAGCGGCTTGCGTGCTGGCGCTACAGTATGAACAGGAGCATCACATGAAGGGCGCGGAAACGTTCTTTCGCCGCGCCATCACGTTGCGGCCCGGATGGGCGCGGCCCTACGCCAGTCTCGGCGCCCTGCTCGGCCGCCACGGCTTTGGCCGTTCGCTCGAAGCGGAGCGGCTGCTTCGGCGGGCGGTTGAGCTGAATCCGTCGTGGGCCGTACCACACAACAGCCTGGCCGTGCTGCTGCGAATCGAGGGCCGTCTTGATGAAGCGGAGGTGGAAGCGCGTTCCGCCCTCGAGCTTGCTCCCGACAGCCTGGCCGCGAACAATAATTTTGCCAACCTCCTCGTGGCGCTGGGCCGGCTCAAAGAGGCCGAGACCTATTTCCAAAAAGCAATCAGCCTATCGCCGGAGCACCCCAAACCCCACTACAACCTGGCCTGTGTGTACGCCTTGCAGGGCCGTACGGCGGAGGCGGTCGCCAACCTCCGCGAAGCCGTGAAACGCGCCGACATCCTGCGCAAGGAAGCCGCCACCGACCCGGATTTTGAAAGCATAAGGAACGCCCCCGACTTTCGTGCGCTGGTTTGGCCTGAAGGGAAGTAGGAAGACCCGCTGTGGACCGGACACCTTTTCATCGGGCGTGCTTTCGGTGTACCATGGGCGGAAAGAGGGCGGGGAACGAGGCTGCAAATTCATCCTGTTTCCATTGCCGGCCAATAATCGGGAGATTGTCCGCCATGAAACGCTGTCGCCTGCTGTCTTGTTGCGCCGTTCTGCTTGTGCTGGGGCTCATGCCGCCGGCTTTCGTGCAGAACGACTACACCGTCCTCGAAAAGCAGATGGCCCCCATGCGCGACGGGAAGCTGCTCGCGGCGGACGTGTATCTTCCCAAGGGGGACGGTCCCTTTCCCATCGTCGTGGCCCGCAGCGTCTATGGGCGGGGTGACGTGACCTTTGCCCGGCCCTTCCTCGACATGGGCGCGGGCTTCGTGGTGCAGGACTGCCGGGGCCGGGGAGACTCGGAGGGCGTGGACCGTGTTTTCGAGGACGATGGCTGGGGCACGTTGCAGGACGGCGCGGACACGATAACGTGGGTGCTGAAACAACCCTGGTGCAACGGCACGGTGGGCACCTGGGGCGGTTCCGCCCTGGGCATCGTGCAGGAGCGTCTCGCGCGGGCCACGCAGGCCGTAAAAGCCCAGGTCATCCTCACGGCCTCGTCGGATTTTTACCGGGATTTCGCCCACCAAGGCGGCGCGTGGCGCAAGCATATGTGCGAGAACTGGCTCACCGGCCAGGGGGACGCCCACGTCATCGACCTTTGGAAAAGTCATCCCACGCTGGACGACTACTGGCGCCAATTCGACAATCGGCGGCGGGTGTCCAAGGTGACCGCGCCGGCCCTGCACGTGGGCGGATACTGGGACCTGTGGCCCGCCGCGCCCCCGGCCAACTTCCTCATGCGCCAGAACAAAGGGGGGCAGGGCGCGCGGGGCAATCAAATCCTTGTCATGGGGCCGTGGGGTCACGGCCTTAACCACACCCCCCGTGATTACGGCGCGCTGAAACTGCCCGAGAACTACGGCTTCGACGTGGAGGGTTTGCAGGACCGTTTCCTGCGCTATTGGCTCCTCGGGGAAGACACGGGCATCGACCGGGAACCGCGCGTCCACTATTACACCCTGGGCGATGTGGACGACCCCAAGGCGCCGGGGAATGAATGGCGCACGGCGGCGACCTGGCCGCCGGTGAAAACGAAACCCACCGCTTTCTACCTGGCCGGGGACGGCGCGTTGCAGCGTGACCCGCCGAAGACCGGCACGCGAAGTTTCGTCTATGACCCCGACAACCCCGTGCCCACGAAGGGGGGCGGTAATCTCTCCCTGCCGCCGGGGCCCTTCGACCAGCGGGAAGTGAGCGGCCGTTCCGACGTGCTCAAGTTCGCCACGCCCCCCCTGGAAACGCCCGTCGAGGCGACCGGCGCGTATTCGGTGAAGCTCTATGTGTCCAGCGACGCGCCGGACACGGATTTTACGGCGAAGCTGGTGGACATCTATCCCGATGGCCGCGAAATACTGCTGCAGGACGGCATCCAGCGGGTGAAGTTTCGCAACGGCTTCGCCCGGCCCGCGCCGCTTCCACTGGGAAAAACGGGACAACTCACCATCAACCTGGCCCTGGGCAGCGTGGTTTTCAACACGGGCCACCGTATCGGCGTGCAGATTTCCAGCAGCAACTATCCCCGTTTCGAGGTGAATCCGAACAGCGGCGACGATTATCCAACCGACGACAACAAGCGCAAGGCGACTAACACGGTCTATTTCGGCTCCGGTCATCCCAGTGCGCTCTACCTGCCCGTGAGGTTTTGAACCATGACGATAGACCTGTTGACGGATCGGATTGTTGAATGCGGCCTGGTGGCCATTGTCCGGGCCGACACGTCCGTGGAGAACGTGGTGGCGGCCATTGGCGCGGTGCTCGAAGGGGGCATACGCTGCATCGAGGTATCCATGACCACCCCCGGCGCCCTGGATTGCATCGAGCAGGCGGCACGACGGTTCGAGGGATCGCCCCTCTTTCTCGGCGTGGGCACCGTGACCCATGAAGAGGTGTGCTACGAAGCCATCGGGGCGGGGGCGCAATACGTGGTGTCCCCCGTCATCGCCCCGCCCGTTATCGATGCCGCCCACGAACTCAACAAGCCCGTGCTGGCCGGCGCCTACACCCCCACCGAGATCTTTCAGGCCCGGGATTTCGGCGCGGATCTTGTCAAGCTCTTTCCCGCCGGTTTCGGCGGCGTGGACTACCTCAAGACCGTGCGTGCCCCCTTCCCGCATATTCCCCTTGTCCCAACGGGCGGTGTCACCGTGGACAACATGGGCGATTTCTTCGAGGCGGGCGCCGTGGCGGTGGGCGTGGGCAACGGGCTCGTGAACCCCGCCCTCGTTCAGGCCGGCGACCTGGAAGGGTTGACCCGCAACGCACGGGCCTTCAGCGAAGCACTACGCGCCGCACGGGGCAATGAATCGTAGGGTGCGTTTCAGCGCACCGGATTCCTGCCCTTCGCCGTGGTCGAGAATCGTGCCATGCCCTCGAACAAGGACGAACAACGGTCCGCCATCATCGAGACCTTCCACCTGGTCACCATCGTGGTGGTCATCGGGATGATGCTGGGCTTGCCCTTCGTTCTCTGGGCTGTCATCATGGCGGGGTTGTACTTGGCCGAGAAGTTTTTCGGGTAGGGAGACGGCCCTATCATGGCGATGGGGTTCAACGTTTCAGGGATTACCGAGGGAGAAGGAACATGAACGTGGCATTGATCGGCTGCGGCACCATTGGCGGGGTGCATGCGGCCAGCATGACGGGCGCGGGCCTGAAACTGGCGGTCTGCGCGGATACGTCGCGCAAGGCGGCGTCCGCCATGGCGAAGCAATACGGCGCGAAGACCGCCACGCCGGAGGCCGCCATCAAGAATCCCGACGTGGACATCGTGGCGGTCTGCGTACCGACGCCGTCCCACGGGGACTACGTGAAGGCCGCGGCGAAGGCGGGCAAGGCCGTTTTCTGCGAAAAGCCCTTCTGCCGCACGGCGGCGCAGTGCCGCCAGGCCATGAAGGCGGTGGAGAAAGGGGGCGTGAAACTGTTCATCGCCCACGTGGTCCGCTATTTTCAGGACTTCGACGCCCTGCGCGCGCAAGTGGCGTCGGGCGTGGTGGGCACGCCGGGCTTCGCCAAGGTCCATCGGGGCGGCGGCTTTCCCACGGGGTCAAAGCACTGGTACCGCGATTATGACCAGAGCGGCGGGGTGGCCTTTGATTGCCTCATCCATGATCTGGACTGGTTGCGTTTTACCTTCGGCGAGCCGGAACGCATCTTCGGGCAGACCCTCATGCGGTCGAAGCCGCAATACCTGGACTACGCGCAGGTGACCATGAAAATGAAGAGCGGTCTCATCGCCAGTGCCACGGGCACCTGGGCCCATCCCGGCGGCTTCCGCGTGAAGGCGGAAGTTTGCGGCGATAACGGCATGGTCCAGTTCGATAGCGCCGAAGCCTCCTTGGTCGGCCAGCCCCGGAACGCGGACGGGGGCGGCGGCACGGTTATCCCCGGCAGTCCCGTGCTCAAGAGTCCCTACCAGTTGGAGTGGGAGGATTTCCGCGCCTGGCTCGAAACGGATCGCACGCCCCGCGTGACCCCGGAAGACGGACTGCGTGCCGTGGAGATGGCCGCCGCCGTGTTGAAGTCCTCGAAAACCGGCCGCGCGGTCGCCCTGTAAAGGAGATAGCTACCATGGCAAAGATCGGCATCATGAGCTTCGCCCACATGCACGCCTACGGATACGCGGCCAGCCTGGCCGAAGTGCCCAACGCCACCTTCACGGCGATCTGGGATGACAACGCGAAACGCGGGCGCGCCGCGGCGAAGCAGTTCGGGACACGTTTTGTGCCCAGGCTGGAGAACTTTCTCGACAGTGATTTGGACGGGGTCATCATCACCTCGGAAAACATGCGGCACCGGGAACTGGTGGAGGCCGCCGCCGCCGCGGGGAAGTGGATTCTCTGCGAGAAACCCCTCGCGCCCGCGGTGAAGGATGCCAAGGCCATCGTCGCGGCGTGCAGGAAGGCGAAGGTCGGCCTCGGCACGGCCTTTCCCTGCCGTTACGTGCCCGCCCTCATGGCGGCGCGCGCGCAAATCCAGGCCGGACAATACGGCGAGATCCACGCGGCCTGCTGCACCAACCACGGCCAGAATCCCGGCGGGTGGTTTGCCGACCCCAAACTATCGGGCGGTGGCGCCACCATGGATCACACGGTGCATGTGGCCGACCTGCTGCGCTGGATTCTCGGCAAGGAGTTCACCCGGGTGTATTGCGAACTGGACAATGTGCTCCACGGGAAATCGCTCAAGACCGACGACCTGGGCTGTGTTCACCTGGAGATGGAAGGCGGGGTGCAGGTCTCGCACATCGCCAGTTGGAGCCGCGCCAAGAGTTTTCCCATCTGGGGCGATGTTACCCTGGAATTCATCGGCGAGAAGGGCGTGCTCAACGTGGACGCTTTCAACCAGAAGATTGACGTCTACTCCGACACCACCATGCGCCACACCTACGCGCCCTGGGGTGACAACCCGGATCTCGGGCTGGTGGCGGAGTTCGCGGCCGCCGTGGACGAGCGGCGCGACCCGGCGATCACCGGCGAAGACGGCCTGCGCGCCACGGAAGTGACGGTCGCCGCCTACCAGTCCATGAAGGCCGGGCGCATGATCAAGGTCTGAAGCAAAGACGGCCCTGGAGCGCACACGAGGGAAACCACCTCTCCAGGACAGGCGGTTTCCCTCGTTGCGTCTATCCCGGCTTCAGGCGGTGCCGCCGCCGAAAAGGCCGCCCAAGTTGATTTCGATGCCGAAGACGCGCAAGAACGCTTCGATGACGCTCAGGATTTGCAGGATAACGTCCAGAATGGACTCAATGCCCACAGCCTTCGCAGGTACATGCTTCATGGTCTTCATCGTGTCCTCACTCCCTTGTCTGGGGCAGGCCGTCCGCGCCACATGCGCCGACATGAGCCACCTGCCTAATGCTACCATCAATAACCCACCCCGTCACACCAGGGCAACCTGAAGACAGTATATCAGGAGTCTCAACGGATTACACGGCCCATGAGCAACCCTGGACGGGTTGGGCTTTTCGCAACCGTTCACGGATATTCGATAGGGTCGTGCTCCCGCGCGATCATGGGCGGCGAAGGCCTCAGGTCAAGGGGGAACGCCAGGATGGTTTCTTTTTTACGCGGTGTCACCCTTCGCCCAATTCGCCCACGTAACAGTCAACAGCACCGTCCACCACGATTTGGAGTTGCTGGCCCTCGGTGGTGACGCGGATGTCATCGACGTTGAACGTATCGGGCAGTACGCGGATGGATTCGATGTTTTCGCGAGGCACCATGGTGGCACTGGGCCGCTTGTCGATTTGCACGCCGTTGGGTTGAGCGCGGCAGACAAGCAGCGCGCGTCCATCGAGCACAACCCAATGGTCGTTAAAGGCGGTGACTTTGCCCAGGTAGCTCAGTGGACGCTGTTGATAGCCTCTCTTCAACTTGATGCGCACAATGCGATCTTTTATCATCTTGCGAAATCTCCCCTTGGGTGGTATCAAAATGTCATTGACGAAAAAGACGACTGTCAGCGAGGTTGCCACATGTTCCCGGATGTTGCTGTCGGCTAGATCGCGACACAGGACATACCGGGACGGAACACGGCCCTGCGGCGGGCATTGCGGGAAAACCGCAATCTCGCCAATACCTCCTGGACAAGCCTGTATTATTCAGTATAACACAGCGGCAGGGATCTGCCCACGGCGGAATGGAGCCGGTTGCGGGGGCAATTGCCAAGGTCTGCCGGGCTTCACACCGGAGAGGGTGTTACCTGGAATGGGGCAGCTTGCTGCCCCATTCCCTTTGGCGCCATATTCCATGAAATCCTTACAAATGGACACGAACAGGTGTTTGTCCCTTTCTTTCGTCACCACGCGAAATCGGACATTACGGTGGTTCCAGCTACGCCGGAAAAGGGTATTGGCACACGGTCCCCCTTTCGGGTACAGTGGTGGTACGTTTTATGGTCCACCAAACCGGGAGTCTTGTGTGAAGCCCGTTCCCCCTCTGTTCGCGTCCGGTATCGCCCGCGAGGAGCGCGTTGCCCGGTTGTGGGCGCATCGACGCCAGTTTGAGCAGTATTGGCGGTTGAAACCGGGTCGCCCATGGAAAAGTGCCCATACCCTGCCGTTAAGTCCCCGTGCCCGCGTGGCGATGGGGCTCTTGCGTTCCCTGGGACTGGCGCGGCGCGGCTGGCGCAATGCCTGTTCGCCCCTGCTGCGGGAATGGTCCCTCCACTTCAACAGGCTTCCCCGTCCACTCGACGGCTTCCGAATCCTTCACTTAAGCGACTTGCACTACCCGCCCGCCGCCGAGGATTTCACGCAAGGCGTGACGCGCCTGGTGGCGGCGGTGGCGGCGGACCTTTGCGTACTCACCGGGGACTACCGTTTCGGCCGGGGGATGTTGCCCGGTCCGGCGATGGAGCACCTGGCGGCATTGATGCCGCGCCTTCAAAGCCGCCACGGGGTCTTCGCCGTGCTTGGCAACCACGACCTGGGCGACATGGTCCCGGACCTGGAGGCCATGGGGGTGACCGTGCTGGTAAACCGGGGAAGGGGGCTGGACCTCGGCGGGGCTTGCCTGTGGATAGCGGGCGTGGACGACCCCCACATGTTCCGGTGCGCCGATCCCGAGGCGGCCATGGCGGGCGCACCGGCCGCCGCCTTCAAACTCTTCCTCGCCCACACCCCGGAAGTTTATGCCGGGGCCGCCGCCCTAGGCGCCCAGCTTTACCTTTGCGGCCACACCCACGCCGGACAGGTTCGACTGCCCCGCGTCGGCGCGATCCACACCAACGCGCGTTGTCCCCGCGCCTATACGGCCGGCCTCTGGCGGCATGGAGGAATGCAGGGGTACACCTCGGCGGGACTCGGTGTTACCGAGGTTCCCGTGCGTTTTCACTGTCCCCCCGAGGCGGCGCTTATCACCCTGCGGCGGGCCGATTTGATGGAGGGGGAAGAATAGCCGTTCCGACAGACATGAATAGGTTTCCGATGGACAACCCCAATCCGCGGGGAACAACCCATGCGACTACGATCCTGTTTTCTCTATACCGTGGCCTTTCTCTTCGTCGGTACCGTGTGCGTCATGATTGCCGCCACCATGATTACCGGCAATAACCGCGCAGCCTCGGTCAAGCGGTTGAAAGCGACGCTGGCGGCGAAGGGCATTGTGCTCGATGAAGGCCCCCTGGCGGACCAGGCTTCCCACCCATCGTCGTCCGAAACGCCGCCGCCCGTGCCAGCGGTCGGGAAAGACACGGCCCGACAGGCATACAAAGATTTGGCCGGTCCTTTCATGGAACGTAACAAGACGGAGGCCTGGCGTGAGATGTACAGGCTTTTCCAGGGGGATACGCCGCCCGCCGAGTGGACGGACGCCCAGTGGAAACAGATGTCCACCTTTATGGCGGAGAACCAGGACCTGGTGGAGGCCATCCGCGCCATGGCGGCCGCGAACGGTCCCCTGGTGCAACTGGAGCATCCCCTGCGCTTCGATACCTCCCTGGAACATCTCGCGAAGATTCGCGCCATGGCGCGGCTCCTCGCCATGGATGCCCTCGTGGGCGGGCACGGGAAGGACATGGACCGGATTGTGGCCGACGTGGAGGCCTGCCTGGGGCTGGCCCACGGCGTGGCGCAAGACGGGATCGTCATTTCCAACCTGGTGTCTATCGCCATCGGCGGTATCGCGCAAAACATCCTGCGCGACGCCGTCGTGCCGGGCACGCTCGGCCCGGAACGGACCCGCGCGCTGGTGGACGCCCTGGGCGATGCCTACGGCCATGACGCGTTCACCCGGGCCTTGGCCAACGAGGCCGGCATGGGTATGGGAGCCTTCGAGGCCATGCGCAACGGGGAGTCCGGTGACCCCCAATATGGGGACGTGGTGTTGGACCGCCTTTACGGGAGTATGCCTTTGCGCCCCCTCCTCGATGCCGATGCCGCGGCCCATGCGGAAGCCATGGAAGCGCTTATTGCCGCCTCGGACCGGCCCTACTACCAGGTGCGCGGTGAAATGGAGGCCCTCCAGGCCCGTCTCCAGGAAGGATTCCCCTTTACGCGCCTCTTAACGCGCGCGCTCGTCCCGGCCCTCACCAACGTGCTGGAAGCCCAGGCCCGCCACGTGGCGGAGGTGGATCTCATGCGCATGGGCCTGCTGCTTGAAGAACAATATGCGGAGACCGGCCGATATCCCGATTCGCTTAATGCCATCGCGGAGGACCTGGGGGAGCCGGTTCCCGTGGACCCTTTCACGGGCAATCCCTACCGCTACATCCCCGAGGGCGACACGTTTCGGCTTTACAGTGTGGGCCGAAACCTCAGCGACGAAGGCGGCTCCCGCGATTGGCAGGCGGGCGACTGGCCCTGGCGTGTGCGCAATGGAGAATAGGGAAATGCCCCTTCATGGACCCGTGGACGGGAGAGGACAAACATTCCCACCCGCTTCGTTCATGGGCGGTTATCCGTTGGCCGCCTCCTGGGCCCCGGTTTCACAACATGGCAGGGGGCACGATTATCTGTTTACACTTCGGCAAGGATATGGTAGGCTTAGTATTAAGGATGGGAGGGTGATTCGTTCATGAGCAGAAGATTCGCCGCAGCAATGCTACTGGCGGCCCTCGTTGCCGCTTGCGCATCGGATACCAAAACGGCCTACCAGCGAGACGGGGTTTCTTACGGGGTGACCCAAGGGGTGTTCCGCGGGCGATGGTGGAGCTACTACGAGCGTGGTTCGTCCTTCCTGGCGGGCCAATACCTGGACGAGGCCGTCGCCGATTTTGACCGTGCCCTGGCGCTGCGCAGTTCCGATTCGTGGCGTGCGCGCACCTATGGCCTTCATTTTACCGAGTATTTCCCGAACCGCGAAATGGGCATTGCCCTCTTCGAGCTTGGACGGCTGGAGGAGGCGGAAACCTATTTGCGGAAGTCGCTTGGGCAAGTAGATACGGACCGGACCCATTATTTCCTGGACCAGGTGACTCGGGCGAAGCTGGCCCAAGGCACCGTCCAGGATACGGATGCGCCCGCCGTGGATACCTCCGTCGAGACGGGCACGATTATCGCCACCCGCGAATTATCCATCGAAGTGGATGCCGTGGACGACGTGGGGGTTTCGGAAGTGACCGTCAACGGCGATGCCCTGCCGCAACGCGGCAGTTCGGAGACCGTTCGGTTGAAGCAGGATCTTCTGCTGAAGGAAGGTACCCACGAGATCCAGGTGGCCGCGACGGATCTGTCGGACAAGGTAGAGAAAACCACCGTGGAGGTGGTGGTGGATCTCACGGGTCCGACCATTGGTATTTTCTCGCCCATCGAGCCCGCGGTGACGGAATCGGGCGAGATCATACTTGAAGGCGCCACGGTGGATAAGAACGGTGTCGCCTCGGTGTCCCTGGGTGAGCGTGAAGTGGCCCGGGGGAATGGCCGGAAGCGCGTGAGTTTCAACACGCCCCTGCCCCTGGGGGCGGGTGAGAACACCTTCATTCTCGCGGCGCGGGATGTGGCGGGCAACGAAACGCGGTCGGCCATCAAGGTGTTCAAGGGTAATCCCAATTCGACGGAAGCCAAGCTGTGGCTGATCAAACAGAAGTTTCCCGAACGTCTCAAGCTGGCGGCGTTGCCGGGCGTCACCCTCGACATGCTCCTGGCGCAACCGGCGGAAACGACCGCCGAAATCCGCGTGAAATCACCATCGCCGGACCGGCCCTACCGGCACAACCGTACCCTGCGCGTTTCCGGCGAGGTGGTGACCCAGAGCAAGGTGACGTCGCTGACCATCAATGGCGAAGCCTTTGAATCTCTGACGGGCGCGCCCAGGGAAAGCTTCAACCGGCGTATCCCCATAGACACCGCGGAAGACAAGGTGGCCATTAATATCGAGGCCACGGATGACGCGGGCGCGGCGATGAAGCAGAGCTTCACCGTGGAGGTCCGTCCCGTTGAACTGGACACGCCCGAGTCGCGCATGGCCCTGGCGGTGTTGTCCTTCGCGGGACAGAACGTGGATGGCTCGGTGAGTGAAGCGTTGCGGGTCAACACGGAGGGTGCGCTGCAAAAGCTCGACCGTTTCCGGCTGGTGGATCGCATGCAACTGGAGCAGGTGCTTACGGAGCAACAGTTGGGCGCACTGGCCGACCCGGAAACCGCCATCTCCTTGGGGAAAATCGCGAATGCCCAAGCCTTTATCGTGGCCGACATCTTTTCCCATGAGCAGTCGGGGCTGGAGATCAAGGCCCGGGTGATCGACACGGAGACCACGGACTTGGTGGCCATTGTCGACGTGTTTATCGAGGACGGGAGTGACGTGGCGTCGGTGACCAAGGGCTGCCGGAAGCTGGCCGCGCAACTCAACGACCTGTTCCCCCGCCTCTCCGGTGAACTGCGCAGCGATGCCCGGGTCCGACGGGGGGCCGAGGAGTTCCTGGTGGATTGGGGCAAGGCGGATGGTGTTCGGCCGGGTATGCAAATGCTGGTCATCCAGGAGGACCCCTGGATCGATGAAGACACGGGCGAAGTGCTGGAGGTCGATTACCTTCCGGTGGGGCGCGCTAGAATTGTCAGCGTGACCGATACGAGTGCCAAGGCGCGCAGCGTCGAGATCAACGAGGAGGGCGTTAAGCTTGAAAAGGGCATGCCAGCGATTACGATGTAGCCTTTTCGCCGCGCTGATGCTGGCGGGTTCCGCCGTTGCACAGGTGGATATCAATTCGTCGCCCAACGTGGTGGGCAGCGGCGCCCGTGCCCTCGGCATGGGGGGGGCGTTTATTGCCATTGCCGACGACGCGACCTCGGCTTCGTGGAATCCGGGCGGTCTGACCCAATTGGAACGGCCCGAGTTGTCCCTCGTGCTCAGTCACAAGTGGCTGGGCGAAGACTTTAACTCGGGCACCCACCCCGAGTTGGACGGCGGGCGGCATGTCTCTTTCGATGATCTTAACTACGCCAGCTTCGTCTACCCCATCAAGCGAACCATTGGCGGGCGCAACCTCGTTCTCAGCCTGAATTACCAGGCCAAGTACGACTTTGACCGGGACGTGGACATCCAGTTCTACGAGACCATGGCGGGGGCGGGAGGGACCATCCTGGGACGGCGCACGCAACAGGACATGACCCAACGGGGCGGCCTGGCCACCATTTCACCCGCCTTCGGTTTCGAGATTACCGACCGGCTCTCCGCCGGCATCGTCGTTAACCTGTGGGATCAGTCCCTGCTCCCCGACAATGAGTGGTCCATCACGCGCACCTTCCGCACACGGACCTTCATTAACAACAACCCCCTCTTCGGCGCCTATGCCAGGGGCAGCGTGAAAGAAAACTACGACAACTTTTCCGGGACCAATTACACCTTCGGCGTGCTTTACCGGGCCACCGAGCGGCTGAACATCGGCGCCGTGTACCACACGAAGTTCACCGCTGACGTGGACTACACCCGTATTGACCGGATCGCCCCCATCCTGGGGGGCTTCCAGTACGCCCGTGACCGGCGAAAACAGGAGATCACCTTCCCGAGCGCCATCGGTTTAGGCGTGGCCTACCGCTTTCCCAACGACAAGCTCACCCTCTCCCTCGACATCACCCGCCGGGAATGGGACCAGTTCGTCATCGAAGACACCGACTCGGGTAAGGCCGCGCTGCGAACCATTCGGAGCTTCATCGGACGAGGCGCGGGTGGCGTGGCCCTGGTGCGCAGTCTTATTGACACCCGGAAGAACCGCCGTATTTCCGGGGTGACGGGCGGCCCCGCGAGCAATGTCAACATCGACCCGACCTATACCGTCCGCTTCGGCGGTGAGTACGTCTTTGTCAACGACAAGAAGCCCCGGCAGGACTACCTGCCCAGCGTCCGCGCGGGTATCTTTTACGACCCCGAACCGTCGAGCGGACGCAGCAGCGGGCTCTTCGGCCTCAACAAGGGCGATGGCAACCCGGACGACTACTTCGGCATTGCCCTCGGCCTGGGGCTCCTGATCAAGGACCGGGTGAACATCGACCTGGCGTACACCTACCATTGGGGTAATAGCGTGCGCGTGGACAGCTTCGGCCTGGCCGAGACGGACGCCAACGTGGACCAGCATCTCTTCTATCTGTCCACGGTGATCTATTTCTAGTCGGTAACCGTTAACGAAAGAATAAGCGTGCCACATCCAAGATGGGCGGATCGGCATCGCCCTATCTGTCATCCCGAACGTTTCCATGATCGGCTTTGACTCCCACGCAAGCCAAGCACCCGTGGGAACAGACACGCTTCGCAGTCAGTCTGTGAGGGATGTGGCTCCAGATTTCTCACGGACTGTTTGCCACACCAAGGCCCGCGTGCACACACACGGACGGCCAGTATACGGGACTGCTCCCCGCCAGCGTTCGAAATGACAATAAGGGGGGGGCGGTGCCACACAAGGAACACCCTGCCCTCAGTCCTCTCCCGGAAACGTTGACAAGGCAGGTCCACGGATTACCCCGTGAACGGTACGCTCGTTCCCACGGTCCTTACCCTCACAACGCTCGTTCCCAAGGTCCTCCGTGGGAATGCCTGGCGCGGACATCCCGTGGGCCGCGTATCTGGCCCGGAGCGGTCGCCCGCATCGTCACGTGCCCGGGAGCGCCGCGCGCCGACCCGCCTTGCTCCAACACCGTCAGAACCGTCATCCCGCGAAGGCGGGGATCCATGCGTTGACAGCAAGGTCTTGGCCTTTTTCGTGGATTCCCGCCTTCGCGGGAATGACGGTGGTGGGTAGAGAGAGATCCTTTCTTAACAGGAGGAACGACTCCGCCATCTGGGGTAACCATGGTAGCTTCGTGTAAACCAGATTGCCACGGTCGCCGGGGCTCCCTCGCAATGACGAGGATGAGGGCGGTCGTGTTGCACAAGAACTGGTGCGCTACGGCATAACCTGACGGGTTCCCGTGAACGGTTACTCCTTTCGGAAATCCACGTCGGCGCCGTTCGTGGGGACCAGCTTGGGTGCAAGCCAGTCCGCGTGGTCAAAGGCGTAATCTCCGCCCTTTTCAACGATGAGGGTCAGCATCTGCGCTTCCGAGGGAAGGGCGGACGCCACGTCCACGGGCGCATCGCCAACGCGCAGCATGGGGGAACGAAACAGCGTTTTCCCATCGGCCACCACCACGAAGATGGAATCCGAGGCGCCCGGGGGCGCGTTGCGCGCGGAATCATCGACGCCCACTGAGGCACGGAACGTGTGCGGCCCCGACAACGCCAGGGCACGCAAGTCAAAGGAGATGCGGGAGGGCGCGTGGGTTCCGATGCCATAGTCAAAGGGGCGCTCCCTTACCTGGAGCGGTCCTCCCTCGATGTTCCGGTTGCGTTGCACGTTCCCCCAACCGGCCTCGGCGGTGGTCCAGGGCACGCGCCAGAGCGGGATGGTTCCCGTGAAGTGGATCACCGCGTGGTGGCTCAGCACCGGGCTGACCCCGGTAATCTTACGGTCTTCCGTGAATGCCCATACGCGAAAACGGGTAGTGCCGCCGGGAGCAAGGTCCGTGGCGCGGTACCAGGGTACGAAGCACTCGTCCACGAAGCACATGTCTCCGGCGCTCTCACCTTGCCCGATGAGGTACCGAACCGCGCCGGGAAGGGGTTCCCAGCGCAACACGGCCGTCGTGGGCGGCGCATCGTCCGGTATGGTTACGGAAAACCCGTTGATGGGGGCCGGTTCGCCTTCGGCGTCCGGTTCATCCGTGAGGTAAGGTTCGCCATGCTTCGCCACCTTGGTCAACCGGATGACGGCGGACGCGCCACGGTGGGGAAAGGTGATCCCGAACCCCTGGATGAGTTCGTCGCCTTCCATGACCTTGTCCATGCCGAAGGACGGTGGTCTTTCCACTCGGTAGAGGGCGTCGGAACCCAGGCCACGTAGCGGCAGGACATGCTGCATCTTCGGGTCGCCGCCATGAAAGGCGAAGAGTACCGCCTTTTCCTGGTTGGGCGTAACGTACAGACAGGCCTGCATGCTCCGTGGCTCAAGGTGGTCAATCTGCGGCGTGAGGTGATACACGTCCGCATTCCGGATAATGGGGCGAATCTGTTTGTAGAGGGCGATGCGGTCGGCCGCGTGAAAGCGGATCTCGGGCGACCAGTCGGCCACTGGTCCGGAAAGACCCGGTTCCACCATGAGGTTGGCGTTGAAGCAGGCCTGCACGTCCATGGCGTCCGTGTTCTTCGGGAAGCACGTCCAGTGATTGCACGTCTCCGGCGGAAAGATATAGGTGGCCGCGAAGTTCATCGCCAGATTGTTGATATTGCCGACGGCGTCCGAAACCCAGTGCGTATCCGTGCGCACGGCCGTCAGCAGGTCGTGACGGAGAGAGCCGCTCGAACAGTTTTCAATCACGAGCTTCGGAAAGCGTTCCCGCATGTGCGTCCACAGCTTTGTCAATCCGGCATAGTGCCGCGACAGCGGACTGTCGGGGCCCTTGTGACGTTCACTGTCCTCGTTCAGGTTGGTGTTGAAATCCATCTTGATGTAGTCGAGGCCATACTCCGTCACGATCCGGTCAATCTGCTCCGTTGCCCATTGAAGGACCTCCGCCTTCCCAAAGTCGAGGCAGCCCCTGCCCGAAGCCAGGGTCTCGCCATCGCGCAGGTACCAGTCGGGATGATTCTTGGCCACCGGAGATTCCGGGTTCGCGTTCTCGATCTCCACCCACATGCCGAAACGCATGCCCGCTTCCCGAACGGCGTCCGAGATGGGTTTCATGCCGTGGGGAAGGCGGGTGGTGTTGAGACGCCAGTCCCCCAACGCCGCCGACCAATCGTCGTGCCGTCCATACCATCCCGCATCGACCATGAACAACTCGCAACCCAAGTCCTTGGCGGCACGCACCGAATCCAGCAGGCGTGGTTCGTCAATGTTCTGTGCGCGGTCGTACCACGTGTTGAACTGGACCCAAGGCCAGTCATCGCCGAGGTCGCGGCGGAGCTTCTCGCGTTGGTAGCGAACCAACGCTTGCGCGCCTCCATCCCAATCACCCCGGAAGGAAACCACGGCCGCGCCCGGAATGGGAAGACCGTTCACGGACTCGAAGGGTTCCAGCGATTCAGGCAGCGTGACTGCCCGGAAAACCATGGCGTCCCTGTCGGGTGCAAAGGAGATTCGCCAATTCCCGGAATAGGCCAGTAGAATCGCCGCGCCCTGTTGAGATTCCCGGTGCCGCACCATGAGCCACGGTTTCAGGGTCGCGCCGCTTCGCCCCGCCAGGCTGGTCAGTTCCAATCCCTTCGCGGGGATCTCCCCCGGAACGAGGATGTATTCCAAACCCGGACCACTGAGCGCGTAAAGCGCATCGTAGTCACACGGGCTGCCCTGCATGGTGATTGCATAAGGCAGGCGCACCGGACGGGCTTGAAAATCTTCCAGAGACTCCGCGACCGTGTTCATGGCGATACTCCCCAACAGGCATGTCAGCACACATACATTGCGATTCATGATGACGCCACTCTCCGTTTCACGGGGCCACCGCCACGGTATGCGATGAAGGCTTCCCTTTTCAAATGCCATGGCCGCCGTTTTTTTCCTCCCCACGACGCTCGTTCCCACGGTCCTCCGTGGGAATGCATGGCGCGGGCGTCCCGCCCGCATCATCACGTGCCCGGGAGCGCCGCACACCGACCACATTACTTCCAACACCGTCAGAACCTTGATTCCGTTTTGGACACCGGGAACGGGTTTCGTTAGGATAGTGGGGAAAACCGTAGCGGGCAGGGGAAAAGGACGTAACTTGTCGTCACTTCCCGTGTCCATTCCACCCCTGGAGGATGACACACGATGGACGTTTGTCTGATGCTGACCACTGGCTTCGTGGCGCTTGGAATCGCGGACGCCGCGCCGATGCCATCAACTCCCGTGCGCGTCACCGTGGATCCCGGTGCAACAGACGGCGCCATTTCACCCCTGCTTTTCGGTCACAACCTGGAACACACGCGCCATGCGGTGTGGCGAGGGATCAGCGCGGAAATGCTGGCCAACCGGAAGTTTGCGGGAGAATCCCGAATCGAACATTGGGAGAACGTGGAGGCCGGCAAAGAACCCTGCGAAATGGTGCGGGGCACGCCCGGTCCCGACGGCGTGGCGGCGCACTGGGAGGGTGTCGGCGGAGCGGCGACGCGGTTCGCCCTGGATAATGAAATCCGCTTCGCGGGCGGGCCATCGCAACGAATCGAATTGGAAGACAAGGATGCCATGGGGGGCGTTCGCCAGTTGGACGTTTCCATACGGGAGGGGGTGGAATACGCGGTGCGGCTCTGGCTCCGTTCTCATGAAATGGTCCGGGTGTCCGCCCGGCTCACCGGTCGCGGCGGGGGCGAAACATACGCCCGTCAATCACGTCCCTTGCCTCTTGGGGAATGGGCGGCCTGGGAGTTCTCCTGGACCCCGTCGAAAAGCGATGATCACGCGCAACTGGAAATCCTTTTCGAGGGACAAGGCACCGCCTGGATGGGTGCGGCGTCCATGATGCGGGCCGACAATTTCCACGGCATGCGCCGCGATGTGATCGAGTTACTCAAGGAAATGTCCGTGCCCCTGCTGCGCTGGCCCGGCGGCAATTTCACACGAAACTATCGTTGGAAAGAAGGGCTTCTCCCGGTGGACCAGCGCCCGCCGACCATGCTCCACAACCATCAGACCCTCCCCTTCACGGACAACTACGACTTCCACGACATCGGCATCGACGAGTTCATGGCTCTTTGCCGTTATCTCGATGCGGAACCGTCCATCGTACTCAATATCTCGGACTCCCCTGAATCGGCGGCGGACTGGGTCGCCTACTGCAATGGTGGCGTTGAAACGAAGTGGGGACGTCTTCGCGCCGAACGGGGCCATCCCGAACCCTACAAGGTGCGCTATTGGTCCATGGGAAACGAGATTTATGGCCGGTGGATGGGGCCGGCCCAATACGATTCGAAATCCTACAGCACGCTGGTGGTCCGTTTTTCGGAGGCCATGCGGGCCGCCGACCCTTCGATTGACCTCATTGCCTGCGGCCTGGAGGATTCATCGGCGTGGACCCGTGATGTGCTTACCCGGGGCCGGGACGCTTTCGACACCCTGTCCATTCACTACTACGGCCCCATATCCCGCCCCCTTATCACGGACGATGCCCTCGCCCAAAGCCGCTACGCAACGCGCGAGTTCCTGGGGCGGATCCAGGCCGACCGGGACAAGATGACGGCGGCGGACAAAGATTCGGCCCAAATCCCGATTGCCTGCGACGAATGGAACATGGCCCACGAATGGATGGGAAGGCCTTTTGACCACGAGTGGCACGTGGGCCCCGTCCAGGGCATGTACCTCGCGGGCAGCCTGAACATGTTCTGCCGGAACGCGAAACGGCTGAACATAACGATGGCGGCCTTCTTCGAGCCGGTCAATGAAGGCTGCATCACCGTAACACCTCACCATGCCTTTCTCAACGCCGGCGGCCAGGTATTCAAGCTTTTCCGTGTCCACCATGGGAACCTCCGCATCATCCTGCCGGGAGAGGACCGGAAAGAAAAGGATGACGTGGATATGCTCGCCTCCTTCGATGAAAAGCGCGGTTGCATTGTCATGACCGTGCTTAATCGTAATCCTCGCGAGGAACGGACGGTTGACATTTCCATTCCGAAACCGTATATAGTCGGACCGGCTTCGGCGCAACTCCTGGTCGCGGCGGATCTCCGTAATCCGGATGCGCTGTTTGAGGAGCGGGTGGGGGTGGTAACCGTGGTCAGTCCGAACCGGGCATTGGTGACGCTGCCCCCTTACACCATCGCACGGATCGACATCCAAACCAGGAGACAACCATGAAACATTCCACCCAAGGGCTTCTCGTCCCGGCACTGGCCATGGCCTTCCTCGTTTCAACGCCGACATGGGCGGGCACGCCGAAGGTCGACACAAGCGAATGGCACATCAAGGAGATCTATAACTATCTTCAAGAGGCCGGCGAGGATCTCTACAGCGAGGAAATCCGGAGGTATTGCCAGTTTCTCATCGACTCGCAAGACCCGGAACGGGGCACTTTTTCCGACAAGTTTGGCGACTACATTTACTCGGTGAAGGCTTACTACCTGCTCAAACGTTTCGGATACGAGCCCCAATACCCCCTGGCCGTGCTCCAGCAGGTGGGCAAGGACCTGCACTACGGGTGCGTGTCCGACGACAGCGATGTCATTGTCAGCGAAACGATTGCCCCGGAACGCTTCCGCCAATGGCTCGACCGCGTCCGGGCCACCTACGACGCCTACGCCGCCGGCTCCCTCATTGGCCACTTCATCGCCCCTCACGTGATGAACCTGAAGAAAGCGGGTAAGACGATCCAGGACTCGCCCTATATCCCCGTTCTCCAGCAGTGGCTGTTGGAGAACCAGGGCGAGAACGGTTTCTGGAACCGGCCCGATGATCCTGATTCCAACGGCTGGAACGGGGTGATGAAGATGGACCAGGCCCTGGGCGCCGCTGAACTCAAGCTGCCGCGCCAGGACCGGATGCTCACGACCGTGCTGAAGTACCAGGACCCGGCCGACGGCACTTTCACGGCCGCCGGTGGATGCACCAACCACAACGCCCTCCATACCCTGCGCCAGTGGTCCAAGCGCAACGACCTGCTCATGTGGCCGAAGATTTTTCTCGCCATGGAATCCTTTATCGACGGCCTGGAGCGGCGGTGGGACGCGGAAACGGGACTCTTCCGCGCCCCGCCCGGATTCAACGGGGCGCCGGACGAGTGGGCCACCAAAATGGCCGATTCCGAAGCGGGCAACGTCATCGGCTATTGCACGATCCTACTGAAGCCCGAGAACGCCGACCGCATCGCGTCCGGTGCCCAAGAGGGCATCACGCGAGACCTAATCCGAAGTCTCCTGGTGCGGGCGATTGGCCTGGCGAAATTGTCATCGGATAAGTCCAGGGAACTCGCCAAAGCCTAACACGAAGCGGCCTACGGCAAGTAACGGAGGTTGGGCGGAAAACACATTATTGCGTGTGCCCGCGAAAAAGCGGCATGGGATAAAGCCCCATCCCAGGCACTTCGACCAAGGTTCCGCATCGCCGAGAGGTGCTGGAAGAGGCCGACGCGGGTCCCGCCTGAAGGCGGTGCGTCGTTGATTCTTCGGCGACGAATGGACTACCATCGCCACGTCGTGCCCCTCCCTCATGCCCCGATAGTTCAGTGGATAGAACGAACGCCTCCTAAGCGTTAGACGAAGGTTCGATTCCTTCTCGGGGCGCCACCTTGCTTCCGCGGGCCACGCTGCGTTTGCAGGCTTGCGCCATGGCCTCCAGCGCCTGGAGAAAACGGGAACGGTCCCTGGGTTCAAAGGGCGCGGGACCACCCCCCATGACACCATGTTCGCGCATTTGCGACAGGAACTCCCGGTGCGCCAGGGCCCCGCCGATGGATTCCTCCGTGAAGGGACGGCCTTTGAGACCAAGGACACGGGCCTGTTGCTCGATACACCGCGCCGCCAGGGGAATGTCGCCGGTGACGACAATATCGTTGGGCCGCACCTGCGCGACGATCCAATCGTCCGCCGCGTCGTAATCGTCGGACACGACCTCCAGTCGAAGCCAATCATGGGCAGGTATCCTCATGGTCGAGTTCGATACCAGGGTCACGGGGAAACCATGCCGTTGCGCGACCCGGTAGACTTCTTCCTTTACCGGGCAGGCATCGGCATCGACATAGATGTGGGACACGTGGTGTACTTTCTTGTTTTTCGTGCGATTGCCCGGGGGCGGGTGCCGCGCATCCCGCCGTCATTACCGGCACGGGGTGCGGACCGGACGGACTACCTGGTTCGCTTGTCGAGGAAAGCAATGAGCGCTTCGGGCCAATCCGTCTGAATGCCGTCGGCACCGGATGCCAGGGCCTTTTGCCAGCAACGGGGCGTGACGCCGGACTCGATGTCCTTGGCAACACCGCCGAAATCCTCGTCCGGGATGACCATGGCGCCGGCGGCGTGGCACATATCAACGAGGTTTTTCGTGTGGTATCGCCAGACCGTGGCCACCACCCGGGGTTCAAAACGCTTCAGCAGCGGGGGAAGCATGGTCTCCGGGCCGGGATCGGGCATCACGATACACGCGGGGCATAAGGCCTTCACTTGATCCAGCGTCCGCGGTGCGGCATACCAAAGGACATCGTGTTCCATACTGCGAGCCTGGATAAGCGGAATAAGGGACTCGACGGGAGCGTCCTTGAGATCGAGGTAGATACCGATCCGGCCCTTGCACAGGTCCAGAATCTCCTCGAAGGTGGGAATGGGTTCGCCTTTCCACGCCGGACCCAAATCAATCGCGCGGACTTCGGCCAGGGTCAAATCCGCGACGCGAAGGGAGGTGCCACGCCCGTGGCGGTTGATCTCACTATTGTGAATGCTCACGAAGTGATTGTCTTTCGTGGTGCGCACGTCAATTTCGATAAAATCAACCCCCAAGTCAATCGCTTTTCGGTAGGCGGCGAGACTGTTTTCCGGAAGGCCCTGGTGGGCGCCGCGGTGAGCAACCACGTAGACGCCCCCGTGCCGGGGAGGCCTGAGCGATACCGGATCGTGGTTGGCCCCACCCGAAGCCAGGCACATGAGGGACAGGAGTAACGTGGAAACGGCCATGACGGAATCTCCTCGGTGACACGCCTTTTACACGGTATCTTTTCGGCCCGGCAACAGTCATGTCAAGAAGTGCCCGCCCCGTGCGGGCCGCCGCGGGCTTCGGGTATAATAGGGCTTCATCCTTCTCCCTGGAAATTGCTTATCGAAGGCCCCCCCGTGAAGCGGATTAACCGTTACATATTGCGCCAAATCTGGATTCCAGCCTTGTCGGCCCTGGTGGTGATCAGCTTCATCTTCATCGGTGGCGCCATTCAGCGCGAAGTGCGCGCGCTATTACAGGATGTACCCATGGCGCCCATCACGCTTTGGGATATCTCGCGAATCTCTCTCTACTCTTCGCCCATGCTCGTGGGCTACATTCTGCCGGTAACTTTCCTCATGGGCATCATGCTGACCTTCGGGAAAATGGCCCGGAACAGCGAGCTTATCGCCATGAAAGCCGCGGGCATCCCCCTGGGGCGCACGGTGCTTCCCGTGTTGTGGACCGGTGCGGCGTTGAGCCTGATCTGCCTGTTGGTGCAGGACGGCGCGCAACCGTGGGCCTATCGCAAACTCCATTCCCTGCTCAAAAGCGACCTGCCCCTGCGTGCCACGCTGGATGTATTTCCCACGGGGGTCATGCAGGATTACGGGGATTGGCGGGTCTACATCGGCCGTCGCGACCAGGATGGAAAGCTCCACAACCTGGTGGTGTTGCAGGCACTGGACGGAGGAAAGGCAAAGGCTTTTTATGCCGATAAAGCGTGGCTTGAAAAAGCGGGGGGCCGCACTTCGCTGGTCATGCGGAAAGGCCGCATGGTGGACGCGGAGCGGGACGGCGTACTGCCCCACACCACCTTTCGCACCATGCGTCTCCCTATTCCCGATCCGCCCATCCGGAGCGACGTGATAGGGCGGCAGGGCATGGATCTGCGCCAGCTTTTCGCCGAAGAACGAAAAGCCACGAAAACGCTGCATGAAACGTCCAACAAGATGGTGGAGCTTGAGCTCTACAAGCTGCGCACCCATATGGCCCACCGCTTCTCCCTGCCCCTGATGTGTCTCGCGGTGGCCTTTCTGGCCGCGCCCATCGGGGCACGGGCTTCGCGGAGTGGACGGAGTTTTACCTTCGCCGGCGGCTTCGCCATTATCGTGGCATATTATGTTATCCGCGCCCTGGCCGCGCCCCATCACCTTCCGGGCCTGGGCGAGGCGGTGCTGTTGGCGCAGGTGCCCAATGCCGTGCTCATGGCCCTGGGCGGTGTGCTGATCTGGCGGGTGGACCGCGTATGATAACGCAACTTGACCGCTATTTCGCGAAGGGTTTTCTGCGCACGATCCTGAAGGTACTCGTTTCGCTGGTGCTGCTGGTGATCGTCATTGATTTCCTCACCCGGCAGCAGGCCAAGATCGGCCGTTACGATTTTCCATGGCATGTGTTGGTTCTGTACTACATTACCTTTATTCCCACCATTCTGTTTACCTATCAGACCGCTGCCATGGCGGTCTTGGTGAGCGGACTGATGGTGTTGGGACGGGCCGCGCAGAACAACGAAGTGACCGCCATGCTGGCCGGTGGCGTGAGCCTGTGGCGCATGGTGCGCATGCCGGTGCTGCTGGCGCTGCTCACCGCCGTCGCGGCCTTCGCCGTGGAAGAAACCCTCGGTGTGCGCGCCACGGCCTTGGCGGATCGCATCGAGCATGAGTACTTTCGCCGTTTCTCCGTAGGCGAAAACACGGGCGTGAGTTGGACCCGTCTCAGCGGCGGATGGACCTGTCATATCCTGAAGTTCAACCGCGCCGCCCTCACCGGGCAGGATGTCTATCTCCATCGGGACGACGGGCGGCAGTGGGATCATATCGAGGCGAAACGGATTTTCTGGGACGAAGACAAAGGTGCCTGGTTTCTCGAAGACGGATGGTCCCTCCGTTTCGATGGTGCGAAAGAAGAGGAAATACAGAACCGCATCACCCAGGTCCGCGCACCTTTCTCCGAATCTCCACGTGCCTTGTTCGCCCTGGAAGATCCCGCCGAAACCAAGACCGCCCGAACCCTCGCCGCGGACCTCCGCCGTGCCGGGCGGCTCGGTGTCCCCACGCGCCGCCATTGGGTGGATTTCCACGCCAAGTTCGCCCGGCCCGCCCTCTGCTTTGTCATGATCTTCCTGGCCATTCCCTTCGCCATCCGTTTGCGCCGGGGCGGCGTGGCCATCGGCTTCGGGATCAGCCTGGCCGTGGGGCTGGCCTACATCACGCTCTTCTACATTTGCATGGGCCTTGGCGTTATCGGGAAACTCCCCCCCCCTGCCGCCGCCTGGCTGCCCAACGCCGTGTTTCTCTGTGTCGGTCTCTACCTCTGCCGCAGAACACCCACCTAGCCCGGCGCAGCCGGAACCAGGATTCGCTACCGCCATCAACCCATGGCCCCCGCGTTCGCGAGAAAATGTAGTACGTGGGCCTTGGCCCACCAAGACGGAAACCTTGACGACGAAACCGTCTCCCCTGGAGGCGGGGCCATGGTGGGCCAAGGCCCTACCTTTCCGTCATCTCCGCGAAGGCGGGGCTTCATGATAGTGTATCCGCAGATGGCGCAGATGAACGCCGATGCTCCCCTTCCCACGCAGGGCGTGGCGGGTCGGGACAAAGGCGTTTTCGTAACCATTTGTACAGAAGTTCAGGGGTAAGGGAGGAAAACGTGGATGGGCTTCGCCATCCATGTTTCGCTCGTTACATCCCGTAGGCCCGGAGCTTGTAAATCAGGTTCCTGCGGCTGATGCCCAGCAACTCGGCGGCGTGGGATTTATTGCCGCCGGTCTTTTCCAAGGCCTCCAGAATGGCCTGACGTTGGATTTCCTTCATGTCGCCCACGAGTACGCCGCCGCCACGTTTGGTCGCGGGACGGGCCTGTTGCAGGGCCGGGGGAAGATCGGCGGGCAGCACGAGGTCACCCGTGGCGAGGATGGCCGCGCGTTCCATGGCGTTGCGCATTTCACGGACATTTCCCGGCCAATCGTAGGTGAGAAGCTGGCGTTGGGCCGCGGGGGCCAGCCGTTTGTGGTGGGGACGAAGCACCGATTCCGCGAGGGGAAGAATGTCGTCGCTTCGCTCGCGCAGGGGTGGGATCTCGATGGGAAAGACATTGAGCCGGTAAAACAAATCTTCCCGGAAACGACCGGCCGCCACTTCTTCCTCCAGGCGGCGGTTGGTGGCGGCAATGACACGAACGGAGGCGTGAAGGTCCCGTGTGCCTCCCACGGGGCGAAAGGTTCCCGCTTCGAGTACGCGCAGCAGTTTGGGTTGAAGGGCCGGCGGTAACTCGCCCAGTTCATCCAGGAAGACCGTGCCGCCGTCGGCTTCGGTGAAACGGCCCTCGTGTCGGCTGTCGGCGCCGGTGAAGGCCCCCTGCTCATGACCGAAAAGAACACTTTCCGCGAGATCGCGGGGAAGGGTCGTGCAATCGACCACCACCAGGGCGCCCTCGGCGCGGGCGCTGTTATCATGGATAAAGCGGGCGACCACCTCCTTGCCCACGCCGCTCTCTCCGAGAAGCAGCACGGCCGCCTCCGTTTCGGCGACGCGCGCGGCCTGTCGAAACACATCGCCCATGGCCTCGCTTTCCGCCACCACCCCGTCGGGCAAAACAAGTTCGTTCGCGGCGATGGCGCGGCCCGGCGCCCCCAGGGCCTCATCGATGGCCACGACCAGTTCGTCCAGGTCGACGGGTTTCTCCAGGTAGTCCACGGCGCCCTGCTTGATGGCGTTCACGGCGTCGCGCACGTCGATGAAGGCCGTGAGCAGGATAACGGGAAGTCCCGCGTGGGTCCTGGAAAGCCTTTCGAGCGCCTCCAGGCCCGTCATGACGGGCATGCGCACGTCGAGGAGGATGAGGTCGCAGGTGTCGGCGTGACGCAAAGCGTCCTCGCCCGTCTCCCCCGTCAGGGTGGCATAGCCCGCGCGCTGCAGGGCGTTCTCCAGCAGGGCGCGCTGGGCGGCTTCGTCGTCGATGATGGCTACGGTATGTTGCGTTCTCATGGGCCCTATGTTACGGGATGGATGCCGTCTAACGATACCCTTGTGCCCTGGCCGGGCCGGGATTCAATTTCCAGGCGCCAGCCATGGGCGCGGGCGATCTGATCCACGATGGACAGACCGAGGCCGGTGCCGCCGTGAAAACGGGAGAAATAGGGACGGCGCACGGCGGAAAGGTCCTCCGGGGCGATGCCGGACCCGTTGTCCTCCACGGAAATGCGAACGCCATCCCCGGTGGCCCCGGCGGTCACGGATATCTCTCCGCCCTGGGCACACGCCTTGAGGGCGTTAATGACCAGGTTGAGCAACGCCCGTCGCAGAAGACTCTCGTCGGCGCGCACCCTGAGATGGTTGGAAGTCCAGCGCATACTCACCCGTTGCTGAAGGGCCTCCTGCCTCATCAGGGCTTCGAGTCCGGAGAAAAGGGCATCCAGGGAGACCGGCTCCTGGGTGGGTTCCTTCTCCCGGGCCAGGTCGAGAAAGGCGTTGACATGCCGCACGGTTCGGTCCACTTCGTCAATGATAAGGGCCGCCTGTTTCCGCACCTCCCCGGGAGCATCCGCCTCGGAAATGAATTGCGCCATGCCACGCACAAGGCCCAGGGGGTTTTTCGTTTCGTGCGCCAGGCCCGCGCCCAGTTGAGCAAGCTGCCGGTGGTGGACCTCCCGCTCCCGCGCCACGGCCAGGTCCACTTCCAGGCCCCGTTGCCGCCACCGGGAAAGGGTCGTCAGCAGCGCCAGGCCGAAAGCCAGGGCCGTTCCCAGCAGGCTCAGGAATAACTGGAGCCTCGCCCCGGCCCGGTTGGACAAAAGACGCGATTCATCCATCCACACCGTAAGGGTCACGGCCTCGCGCGGAAAAGGAAGCCAGCCCGCCATGGGGCTGGGACCGCGCGGCATCATGCGTCCGTGGCGGCCGCCGGGCGTCTCGGCCGCGATGACCACGCTTCGGCCATAGGCCCGGGCGGCCGCGTCGGGATGTTCTCCCTGGGCCTGTATGAGAACCCCTTCCCCGGTGCGCAGTTGCAGCTTCACCACGAGGGGCGCCTGTGCCAGCCGTTTGAAAATGGGCGCCAGTTGTTCCGGGTTGTACTTGCCGTTGCGCAAATGGGCGGCAACGGCGGCTTCCTGAACGTCGAGCATCATGTGGGCCCGTTCTTCCAGCGCGTCGGCAAACCAGCGGACCTGGCGGAGGTAGTAGCCACCGAAGGCCGCCGCCACCGCGGCAAATAAAAGGGCAAGCACGGCGCACGTGAACCACGCGCGCCATGCCCGCCCATCGGCTTGTTTTGGTGAACCCGTCATTTACCCGTTACTTTGCGTCCCGGCCGGGCAGGTTCCCTGACCGCAACCATTGCCACGGCAAGCACCGCGCATCTGGCCTTGGCCCTGTCCACGCCGCATTTGGCCCATGCCTTGGCCCTGACCCTGTCCGCGCCGCATCTGGCCCTTGCCTTGGCCCTGACCCTGTCCACGCCGCATCTGGGCCTTGCCCTGGCCCTGACCCTGTCCGCGCCGCATCTGGGCCTTGCCCTGGCCCTGACCCTGTCCGCGCCGCATCTGGGCCTTGCCCTGGCCCTGACCCTGTCCACGCCGCATCTGGCCCATGCCTTGGCCCTGACCCTGGCCACGCCGCATCTGGCCCATGCCCTGGCCTTGGCCCTGGCAATTACCCTGTCCAAAACCGCCATTGCGGTTTCCAGAGGCATGATAGCCGCAGCCACGGCCGTTTTGCACGGTGCCACGGCGCGGCCCCGAACCCTTTCCACTGCCCACCTTGCAGAAGGTGGGCGTGGTGGCCTTCGACACCGTATAGCCTTCAGGCAACGGGCTGGTTTCACGCATGGCCGCCGGACCGCGTTCGAGCATGGCGGTGACCTTCGCCGCATGGGCCCGGATCAGCTTCGTCACATTGGCATCGTCCGACGTGGAAACCACCTCGACGCCATTCTCGACATCACGCACGTCGTACTTGACCTGGTCCTGGACCTTGGCCAGCTCAAGAAACAGGGGATCCCAGCGACGTACCACGCCACCGCCGTCGTAGTGCTCGAACATGGCGCGGGGGTGACGCCGCAGCACGGGAAGCAGGTCGGGATCGGTGGTGGTGGTGACGGTCTTGACGCCCCCCGGCACGTCCTCAACCTGCCGCTGCAGGGCGGCATTGTTGAATACCAGGGTGTGGGCATCCTGCATAAGGGGGCTGTTGGGCTGGCCAAAGGCGGTGAGACCCACCACCGTCAGGACCAACACGCCTGCAAAGCTCATCTTGTTCATCATTGTCTCCTTTCGTGGGGCCCGTGTCCGGGCCGTTTACCATCGTCTACTGCCATGGAAAAGGGCAAGCGCCGTGCCATGAAATAGAGGTCTTTTCTCCCCGCCAACTGTGCATAAAGTCACGGATCACCTCTCAAGGCTGCACAATTTGCACAGCCATGGGGGGATTGTGAAGTTCCGCGCAAACGGTCACGAAAAGATGCTTGCCCGTTCACGACGGAATGGCCGGCGAAAGTAGCGCTGTATACCATACGGAATGGCTGATTGACTCAAGTGGAGGGACCTCCGAAATGAAGGATGTTATCACGTGCCATCTGTCGGACCGCGCCTGAACCCCGTGTTTTGTACGTGGCGGTCTTGCCGAGAATCGCCTTTTCACCCATGACATTTCAACGTCGAAGCCGCAGCCATGGCGCTTTTCTGGTAGAATGTCCGCGGGATAGACGGAGACCCTCTATGCGAACCTTTCTTGCCGGTTTGGTGACCGTATGCTTGTTTTGTGGCGTTGCCGCGGCGCAGAAATCGGCTTTCACGAGCCGTGAGACCGCCAAGTCGCCCGTGGACAATGACCCGGGCAGGGAGGCCGCGCCCGCAACCGCCGCGGTTGATCCCGTCGAAAAGGCATTGGCGGGTCTGGACCTGCGCGGGCGGGTGTGCCAGATCATGATGGTGACGCTGGAGGGCGGTTATCGGCCGTCGGTGAACGACTTGGCTTATCTCCGGTCCTACACGCCCGGCGCGGTCATCCTTCGCCAGGTTCGGCAACCTGGTAACGCCGCCGCCTATGTTGCGCGGGTACGGAGTCTCGAAGGAGTGAGCGGGATTCCCATTTGGGTGGGTGCCAACCTGGCGGAGCTGGCGAAGCGGGAGCGGGGCGCCCGGAGTGCTTTTGTACAACTTCCCTCGCCGCTGGCGGTCGGCGCGACACGGGATGACGGCTGTATTGACAAGCTCGGGCTGATTATGGCGGCCAACATGAAGCGCATGGGCTTCGACCTGCACTTGGGACCGGCGTTCTACCTGGCGCCGACCCTCAGTGACGCGCCGGGCACGTTGCGCATTTTCGGCAGTGATCCGGCCTGGGTTGCGCGCGCGGGCATGCGGGTGGTTGACCGTTTCGCCGAAGAGGGTGTGATGGCCGTGCCCATGGGCTTCCCCGGGGGGGGAGCGGACCGAATCGGGCGGGGCGAGGCCGTGCTCCTCACGCCCCGTATGCACTTGGCGGAAATGGACCTGGTGCCTTATGCCGCGGCCGTGTCGGCGAATGTACCGGCCCTGCACGTGGGACCCACACACGTAACGGGTCTCGATCCGGGGGCCGGTCCCGCCTGTGTGTCGGAAGTGGTTATCCGCGAGATCTTGCGGGGCGAACTCGGTTACAGGGGGGTGGTCATTGCCGGCCCCATGGACAGCTCGGATGTTGCCACCCGGCTGAATCCCGTGGAGGCGGCGGTGCGCGCGCTCCAATATGGCGCGGACATGATCTATTGGCGAGGCGCCGGGCAGATCCAGATTCACGCCGTGGAACGCATAGTCCAGGCCGTGGGGGAAGGTCTTATTCCGTCCGAAACCCTGGACCGCGCCGTACGCCGGGTCCTGGCCTGTAAGTTCGCCCAACGCATTAACGTCCGGGAGAAGGTGGATGAGCGTGCCGCGGCACGGCTCGAAAACCGGAAGGACCTGGTCCGCGATACCTTCGCCATCGAACGGAAATCCATTACGCTCGTGAAAAACGCGGGAGGTATTCTCCCCCTGACCAAGGCAAAAGCCATGCCCGTCGGTGTTACCGGCGTGGTGGGGGTGGAACCCCTGCGGGATGCCCTGGAAAAATACATGAAGCCCGTTTCGGAACAGGCCATTAACTCGGCCCGGTACCTGGGCGACATTCAGGACTTCGAGATTCAGCGTCTGACTTCTCACATTCGGGGCATACGCACCGTGGTTTGCGTGTTAACGGATCAGTTGCGCGTGCCCGGCATGGTGCGGCTGGTGCGCGCCCTGAAAGATGCCGGCACGCGGGTGGTGGTGGTTTTTCTGGGTTACCCGGCCGCGCTGGCCGAATTGGACGATGCCGATGCCATGGTGGCCGCTTATTGTGATTCCGCCACGTACGACCAATCCCTGCTGGCCGTGGCCGAGATCCTGGTGGGCGAGGGAGCCATTGCCCTTCCCCCGCGGTCCAGGCCCCTCACGGCCCGCGTGGGAGAGCCCTTAACCTATGATATCCGGGACGTGGCCCACAGCCCCACGGGAAAACTTCCCGTCCGGGTGGGCGATGTTTTTCCCGCGGGCTGGGGACTGCGCTATGACCCGTCCGCCGGGATCAAGTCCGTGGAGTGGCGCTTTGGTGATGGTGGAAAGCGCAAAGGCGATCAAGTGACCCATGCTTATAAGGCACCCGGTGAATACCGCATCCGGGTCCGCCTGACCGACAAACGAAAGCAGACGAGTGAACAAACCTTTAACATGGTGGTCGAGCCGCGAGAAGGGCCTTAGGCTCGCTGTTTTGGCCGCGTCTATCCTCGTGGTGATCATGGCCGCGGCAAGGGGGGTTCCGCCGCGCACGGCGGTCGTTGAAATCACTTTTTCGGACCGGGCCGATCTCCAGCGAATCCGCGCCACGGGCGCCACCATTTCCCGGGTTCGTTCGGACCGGGCGGAGATATATGTCCCGGCATCACGGATAGAAGCGCTCGACGCTCTTGAGCTGCCCTACCGCATTACCGAATGGCAGCCGGCGGCCCTGCCCAAGGGGAGGGAGAACTACCATGACTACCCCGAGGTCACGGCGGCCCTGGCGGCTTTCACCGAGGGCTATCCCGAGATCACGAACCTGGTTTCGCTGGGACAATCGGAGGGGGGCCGGGAACTTTGGGCACTGCACATTTCCGATAATCCCACCGATGAAGAAGACGAACCGGAGTTCAAGTACCTGGCAACCCTGCATGGGGATGAGCCGATTGGCACGGAATTGTGCCTCGACTTTATCGGGCTTCTTCTGTCGGAATATGGATCCAATCCCCGCATCACCGGGTTGGTGGACGAGACCTCCATTTGGGTGGTCCCCCTGGCCAATCCCGATGGCCGCATGTTGGGCCAGCGGTATAACCTGGACGGCCAGGATTTGAACCGGAGTTTCCCCGTATACCCGGAAGATTATTCCGGTACGTTCTTCGGCGGAGATGCCCTTTCCGACGCGGGGCGGCCCGTCGAAGTGGGCCACATCATGCGGTGGACCGCGGAAAACAGTTTCGTGTTGTCGGCCAATTTCCACACCGGGGCCACCGTGGTGAACTATCCCTTTGATAACGAGCCCGGGATCCCAAGCGGTCAGGACGCGCCCACGGCCGATGACGCCCTCATGGAGTCCCTCTCCCTGCGCTATGCCATGAACAACCCCGTCATGTGGAACAGCCCTTTTTTCACCGACGGAATTGTCAATGGATCCGCCTGGTACAGCATCCTGGGGGGGATGCAGGACTGGAACTACCGTTACGTGGGCTGTATCGACATGACCATTGAGTTATCCGATACCAAGTGGCCGGATGACACCGCGCTGCCCGGTTTATGGGCGGACAATGAGGAGGCCATGTTGTCCTACCTGGAGGGGGTCCATCTTGGTGTCCGGGGCCTGGTGACGGATAAAAAAACGGGCCTGCCCGTGTGGGCGCAGGTGCGTGTGCGGGGAAACACGCAAAGGGTGTTCACCGACCCGGAGGTGGGGGATTACCACCGTCTGTTGTTGCCCGGAATGTATGACATGGAGTTTTTCGCGCCCGGTTATATCCCCTACCTGGTACGGGGGGTCACGGTGGAAGAAGGCGGTGCGGTGCGACGCGACGTGACCCTGTCCGATGGTGATCTCAATGGAGACGGATGGGTCGAGGCGGTGGATATCCAGATGGCCATCGCCGCCGTGCTCCGGCAACCGGGGGCGGTGGACGCGGACGTGGACGGGGGCGGCGCCACGGTGACCGATGTTCAGCACATTATCAACATCGCCCTGGGGAAAAGTCCGGAACCCCGGCCAAGCGGCTGGTAAGTTCCTTACCCGTGAAGTTTGGTACAAATGGTCACCCCTGCCTTCCGTCATCCCCGCGAAGGCGGGGCTCCATGATAATGTATCCGCAGATTGCGCAGATTCTCCCGTTCCTACGCAGGGCGTGGCGGGTAGCTCCGCAGGGTGGGCCTTGGCCCACCAAGACTGAAACCTTGACGACAAAACAGTCTCCCTTGGAAGAGGGGCATGGTGGCCAAGGCCCACCCTACTTCGCCGGGTAGGCGGGCATCTCCTTCGGGATCGGCTTTCCGTTGCGCAGGAACGCGGCCGCCTGTCCCACCAGCCAGAGGTAGTAGTCGCTTGGTAAGCCCTCGTAGGTCACGAAAGAGGACTTTCCCACGGGCGGGTCGTTGGTGCATTTGAAGATGGCCGTCCCTTCGTCCACTTCGTCGAACATGGCCTGGTACACCATGGTCGCCCCCGATTCCACCGCGGCGGCGTATTGGCTCCAGAGAAACGTTCCTTTCAGGCGCGGTATCTGGTCCAACGGCGCATTGCCCCGCAGATTGTGCCAACTGAATCCCGGAAACACCACCGGCAGGTAGTCTTTTCCGTGGTCCCTGCACCACGCGATATCCCCTTCCCATACGTTTTTGGCGTAGCGCAAGGCGCCCTTGGGGTTTCCGTATCGGCCCACGCTCCACGGGCTGATGATGTCGGCCTTCAGCATCACCTCGATGAGCTTGGGATCGGCCACCGCGTCACGCTTGCCATCGCTGTTCCGCCAATAGGAGGGCACCCCGATCATGACCGTGCATCCGCCGTACTCGGGATCATACTTGAGGAAGTCGATCAGCGCGCCGCACTCGTCGAGAGTGTATTGCCGGTGGTCGTTGAACCCGATGCCCCACACCGCCACCACCGGTTTTCCCTTGTGGTGCAGATAGGCCCGGTCCGCGGGGTCCCGCGTCAGTTTCATGCGGTCCACCAGGCGGCGCCAGTCGGCCATGACACCCGCCATCTGACCCTCGCGCAAGCCCGACAGGTCGTACATCACCGCATAGGCCCGGCCATAGCGATTCGCGCCCTCCCGACAGTGGGCCAACACCGTGGTCTTATGGTTCAGCCCGGACGGGTGCAGCGTTTCCACGGCGAAACGCTGCACGAACATGCCGTCAATGCCGTAGGTCTTGCTCCATTGGAAGTGGCGCAACACGGTTTTGCGGTTCATCGAACTGAACACGTACGCGGTCCGCCCGTCGCCATGCCGAAAGGGTGTGGCATACAACTCGTCCCTGTCCAGCTCCGACACGTCCGGCCAGAAGTCGATACTGCACGATCCGGGCTTGAATCCGCCGCGGTTGCCCCAGTGGAACCATCCCCGTTCCGCCCCGTCCCCTTCGCAGGTGAACCAGCCTTGGTAGCCGCACATCACCTTGCCCGTCAGCGTGGACGTGTCCACGCCCCGCACACTCGGTCCGGCATAGGGCCGCATCACGGCTTCCGCCACGCCATCAAGAGTACCCGGTATCGCCATGGCATTGATTCCCAAAGACAGCGTCAAAGCCAGTTGAAAAAAGAATCGTGTTTTCATTTTCGAACCTTCCATCGCCCGCCCGTCCAGGCCGTTCACCCATCCCTGGCTTGAAGCCGGCGCATTTCGGCGTTGGCATAGACTCGTCGGACCACGGGAAAGTTGAAACCCATGACGAAGATCCCGATACATCCGGGCAGCCCCAGGCCATACCAGATGCCATAGGGTTGTCCACCCAGTTTAGCCACGATGGCCGCCACCAGCATAACGGCGGAACCGCCCATGATCAACGCGCAAAGCGCGTAGACCAGCCCGCGCATTCTTCCGCGCGGCGCGAAGACGCCCGCCAGCGCGCCGGTCAGGCCCGCGAGACAGCCCAGCGCCGTGCCGGGAATCCAGATGTACAAGTAATACTGTTCGCCAAACCAGGTTTCCATGATACGTTTCCTTATCGAGACGTTTTATCCCTTGCTTTCCAGATAGTACCGTGGCGCCACGCCTTCCGCCTGCTTGAACACGCGGGACAGGTGAAAGGCATCGCAGTGGCCCGTAACCTCGGCAATATGCTCCAAGGCGTAGCCCTTGTGCAACAGGGCCTTGGCGAGGTCCAAACGAAGTTGACGCAGTCGTTGCATGGGGGTCTGTCCCGTTTCACGGCGGTAGCGGTGCGACAAGGTCGAGGGGGAAACATGGACGGCCCGCGCCACGTCCGCCAGGCCGAGGCGTTCACCCAGGTGCCGGCGCAGGAAACCGTCCACGGCATCCACGAAGGGCATTTCATGGGGCGCGGCCTCCCCGGCGATTCTGTAGCGTGAGCCTGTCTCGTGGAGCGCGCCGTGGAGCAGGGCCAGGGCGCGGTAGAGGTGCGCTTGCGCCAGGAGGCGTCCTTTGCTTCCCTCATGCCGTCCCGCCTGCGCGCCTTCCCGGATACAATCGCCCAGGAACCCCAAGGGGTCGGTGAATTGCGCGTACCCCGCGCCGTCCGTCCACGATTGCAGTATGTGCGTTTCCGGTCCGGTGAAGAGAAAAAAGCCGCTGTGGCGGTGGGTCGTCTCCTGGAAATCTTCCCAATAGACCGTGCCCGGCGCATAGAGGTGGCCCGTGCGCGCCTCCCGAACCCGCCACGGGTTGCCCGCGTGGCCCACGCGATACCGGCCTCCCGGTTCGAAGGTGTAGTCCAGGACCCATCGGTCGTTGCGGAACCGGCCTTCGCCCGTGGCGCCGGTGACGCGCATGTAATGACAGGCGTGAAGCACCCACCCCGTGTCCGCCGTGTCTTCCCAGACTCCGCCCATCTGCATGGTTCTTTCTCCTCATTTGACGGGACCCAAGAAGGTCGCAGGAATCGGATCAATACGGCAGGATCATACATGAAAGCGACCGTATGGTGCATGGATTCATTGAGTAACAGTCTGCAAAATAAGCATGAAGGCCGATTGACCATGCGCGTGAATGTCCATGCGGATGTGCGCGTTGTGAAAGGATAGACCGATGCTCATTCCCCTGCGCAACGTTGGATTGGCGTGCCTGGCGCTTGCCCTCAGTACGCTCTTTCACGAAAGGACCGATGCCATGGATGCCCCCGTTCTCTCCGCCCGCGATGTGTTACCCCTCATGGTCTACCACACCCAGGGGTGGGGCCGGCTTGGCCTGGACACATGCGCCCATGGGGGAAGTGCCGAACCCCTGCCCCTCCAAATCGGTGATCGAAACTACGCCCAGGGACTGGGCATGCACGCGCCGGGAGAAACCTGGCTGGCCCTGGAAGGGCGCTATGCGCTCTTTGAGGCGGAAGTGGGGGTGCAGAAACAGCCGCAGGACCAGGGTTCCGTGGTGTTTCGTGTCTATGGCGACGATGCGCTGCTGTTTGACAGCGGCGTGTTGCGCCAGTCCGACGGGGCGAAGACGATCCGGGTTTCCGTGGAGGGCGTGAACTACCTGCGGCTTGAGAACGGGGACGGCGGTGACGGGTTGATCTGCGATTGCGCCGACTGGGTCAGCCTGCGGCTTACGCCTTCGCCGGCGTCCAGTCGGGGCAAAAAGCCGCCGATCCCGGCCGTGGACATGGCCCCCTTCGGGCGGATTCTTACGTGGAACCCCTACATCAAGGATGGCACCCACGCCCGCCGCACCGAAGCGTTTCCCGCCCGTGACCTCTTTCCCGGCACGGACGTGAAACCCGTGGATGGCACCTGTGCCATTCCCATGGTCGAACACCCCCACGCGGATATCGGGATGGGGTGTATCGGCGTGGAATGGCTCGAACAGCGCCGTATCCGGCGTGCCGAACTGGTTTTCGACGGTCCCGCGCCGTCCTCCGCGGGTGCGGCCATGGAGTATTGGGCCATGACGCCCGACCCCCATGGCGGCACACCCGGCGTCTCCCGCTGGCAGGGGCACTGGGAACATCTCGATGCCCCCATCGTGCGGGAGGAAAACGGATGGTCCGTTGATTTTCCGCCGGTATTGAACGGTTGGCAGCGGCCCGCCACCATGAAGATACGTTGGCTGATTCCACGGGAATTGAAGGAACACCGTATCAGGCGGCTCTCGGCCTACTCGGACGCCACCTGGGAGGATGTGGACGTCACCCTGCGTGCCCTGAAGGGCGGAACGGGGGAATCGGCCATGGTGCGGATCTATAACGGGCATTTCCCTGGCGACGACACATCCACCGGTTCCCGGGCATGGTCCCTGGAGAAGCCGTTGCGTCTTCGCGTGCGCAAGGTGGTGGACCGCCCCTGGTCCCGCGCGGAGAAGACCGTCCTTCGCCTCGACCTGCCGGGCCGGGACTTCGGCATCGCCGTCGATGACATCATGGAAAGCGGTTGTGTCTATGTGGAAAGCGCCGGCATCGTGGCTTTTCCCGCCGGGGAGGAAGACGCCGCCATGGCCCACGTGGCGGAAACGGCCCGGGGCAAAACCATCCTGGAGGAGGTTCGGGCCCTGCCCGATCAGACCTTCGCCCAAGCCCTTGAACACGTCCACCGTCCCGAGGCGGATTACGGTCCCACGCTGCTCTCCCTGGCCCATGGCGACGAGAAGTTCCTTCTACAGCGGAACGGGTCCATCGGCTTCGACGCCCCCGGCCAGTACGCCGGACAGAAGCGCAACATTACGGTGGGTTGGGAAGGCCAGGCCAACGAATCCATCGAACGCCGCCTCGAAGATGGCTGGATGCCCATCCCCGTCATCACCCATCGCCAGGACGGGGTCGAAGTCCGGCAGCGCACCTTCGTCGCGCCCACGGGGAACGGCCCGGGCGAGGGGATGGCGTCGTGGTATGACGACCAGCCCCTCTGTGTCGCGGAGTACACCTTTGCGAACACGGCCGATACCGCCCGGCCCGTGGCGCTCACGTTCACGTTCACCGCGGAAGCCGGCGCGTCCCTGCGCCGGGACGCGCGCGGGGTCGTTTTCGCCGCGTCGGACGGTCCCTGCGCCCTGCTCGACACCACGGAAGCCGGCCCCCTCGACATCCAGGTGGAAGGAAGCACCATCACGGTTTCGGGCGCTCTGAATACGGGAGAAAGCGCCCGTTGCGTACTTCTTATCCCCGGCTGGACGGTCCCGCCCGAAGCCCTGCCCGCCGCGACAGGCACGGAAGCATTGGCCGAAGCCACCCGCGCCCACTGGCTTCAGGTCATGAACGGCACCGCCCAGATCACCACGCCCGACCCCATGTTGAACAACCTGGTCCGGGCCTCCCGCGTCCATTGCATGCTGGCGGCCCGCAACGAGGAAGGGAAGCGCATCGCGCCCTGGATTGCCTCCACCCACTACGGCCCCCTGGAAAGCGAGGCCCACTCCCTGGTCCGGGGCATGGCCTTCATGGGCCACGAGGACTTTGCCCGGCGTGGCCTGGAGTTCTTCATCAACCGCTACAACGACGAGGGCTACCTCACCACCGGTTACACCCTCATCGGCACCGGCTGGCACCTGTGGGCCTTGGGCGAGTATTACGCCCTCAACAAGAATGCCGACTGGATGCGCGGAGTCGCGCCCGAGGTAAGCCGCCTTTGCCGGTGGATTCTTGCCCAGCGCGAAAAGACGCAACAACAGGACGCTTTCGGCCAACCCTACCCGGAGTATGGTCTCATGCCGCCGGGCGTGCTGGCCGATTGGGGGGTGTACAGCCATTACTTCTATCTTAACGGCAATTATTACGCCGGCCTGGAATGGGCGGGCAAGGCCCTGGCCGACGTGGGCTGGGAGGGTGCTCCCGCCATGCTCGACCAGGCCGCCCAATTCCGGCAGGACATCCGGCGAGCGTTCACCCATGTCCAGGGCCAGGCCCCGGTGCTGCCCCTGCGGGACGGCACCTGGGTGCCCGCCTATCCCACCCAGCTTTACTGCCCCATGCCCATCGCCGATATGTACTGGGGCGACGACGCGGGCCGGAGTTGGTGCTATGACGTGGAACTGGGCGCCCATCACCTTGTGCCCATGGGCGTGCTGGAGCCCCGGGACCCGGGCGTGGGGTGGATGCTGAACCACATGGAGGATGTCCAGTTCCTGAAGTCCGGCTGGTTCTACTACCCCGAAGAGGGCAACCAGGCCGACTGGTTCAACCGGGGCGGCTTCGCCAAGGTGCAGCCCTATTACGCCCGCAACGCGGAAGTCTGCGCGCAACGCGATGATGTGAAGCCCTTTATCCGCAACTATTTCAACGCGGTGGTCTCCCTGCTTAATCGTGAAGACCTCTCCCTCTGGGAACACTTCATGAACGGCGCGTTCAACAAGACCCACGAGACCGGTTACTTCCTTTACCAGTCCCGCCTCATGTTCGTCATGGAGCGGAAGGATGCGCTGTGGCTGGCGCCTTTCGTGCCCTCCGCCTGGATGGCCGACGGCCAGGCTGTCGATGTACGGGATATGCCGACGTTCTTTGGCAAGGTGAGCTATACCCTCACCTCCCGCATGGCGCAAGGCGTGATCGAGGCTGCCATCAGCCCGCCCCGTCGGACGCCCCCGGCGGAAATCGTGGTGCGCCTGCGCCATCCCGAAGGCCGGACCATCCAGAGCGCCGACGTGAAAGGCGCCAGGCTCCTGGGCATCGACGCCGGCCGCGATACCATTCGCCTGGCCCCCTCGGGCGGAGAGATCACGGTGTCCGCCCGTTTCTGACCCGGCCCTACCGGCAAGGATGGTCCGCCGGGTGGGCAAGCCTTTCCCACTCGGTAGGCTGTACGGACGAACACGGACCAACACGGACGGGCACGGACCGTGCTGGAATCCCCTTCCCGTGCGAGTCCATGTCCGTTCGTGTGTTTCTTTTCCCCACATGGCACGCCGTTTGCTTTCCATTGTTGACGGAAACGCGAGAAGGAGACCTCTCATTGGGTGCATTCGCCGGGATAGATACCGACCAGGTGCTGCTGGGGGCCATGCGCGCGGCGGCGCTGAACCACCGCTACATCGCCAACAACATCGCCAACGTCGATACCCCCGGCTATACCCCCACAGAGCTGGACTTCAAGGCGACTTTGCGTGAAGCAATCGAGGGCCGGGGTGGGTTCGCTCTCCGCACCACCCAACCCCGGCATCTCGACTTTCGCACGGATCGCCCACAATTCGAAGGTATTGCATTTTTGTCCAAAAATGACTACAATAAAGTAGACTTGGATGATCAGATGGCCAAGCTGGCTGAAAACACTGGTAAATACACGACTTACGCACGAATACTGGCCAAGCGTTTCGCCGTATTGAAGACCACTTTGAATGCGCTGAGCCGTTAGGAATTGTTGACATGATGGAAGCCATCTCCGCCAACGAGATCGCGGTAAGCGGACTTAAGGCCCAGCGGATCCGCATGAACATCATCGCCAACAACCTGGCCAATGTCGGCACGACCCGCACCGAGGGCGGTGGGGGCGCCTTTCGGCGCCAGATGGTTCTCCTTCGCGGGGAACGCCTGGGCCGTTCGGGCCCCGGCAGCAAGGCGGGGGTGGAGGTCAAGCGTATTGTGAGCGACATGTCGCCGCTTCGTCCGGTCTACGAGCCCGGCCATCCCGACGCCAACGCGGACGGGTTTGTGTCGTATCCCAACATTGACGTGGCGGTGGAGATGGTGAACCTCATTTCGGCCCAGCGGGCTTATGAAGCGAACATCGCGGTCATCGCCAACAGCAAGCGTATGGAACAACAGACGTTGCGCATTATCGAGAACTAAGGTAAACTGTCTCTGCCATGGCGGATCCGCTCAAAATACCGGCTATCGGGCGCTCGAACATCGAGGTGAGCGCCAAGCAGATGCGACCGGCCCGTTTGCCCGGCGCGACGGGGGAGACCGCTTCCTTCAAGGAGGTGCTCGCCGACGCGGTGACCGAAGTGCAACAGCTCCAGAACGAGGCGGACACCACCATCAAGCAGTTGGTGGCGGGGGAAATCAAGGATGTATCCGAGGCGATGGTCGCCATCGAGAAAGCGGATGTTGCTTTTCAGACCATGATGACCGTGCGAAGCAAGGTCATGTCCGCCTACGAGGAGATCATGCGGATGCAGATATAGCGAGGCCGAAAGTGACCGGGGAAGGCGTTTCCGTCAAAAAGGCTGCATCCCCGGCAGGTTTTTCGGACTGGTTGTCCGGTGGAATTGCTGGATGACCCGGCGCGGAGGTTATAATTTAATTCACAATTTCGTATCGGTTGTTCGGTGTCCACGGGCGGACTTGGGATCCCCCGCGGGGTTCGCGCCGGACGGTACGGAGCGGTGAGGGCATGCTTTGGTGCGGGCCGAAGTGTGGCCGTGAGCCTTTTCCAGGCGCGAGTGATGATGCCCCGGCGGCGCCGGGCGTGAACCCATGGGCGTGCGTATACGAAAAGGTGTGAACCGTGGATTTTCTCCGCCAGATTGCCAACGGTATCCGCGAAGCCTGGCAACAGCTTACCCTGGCTGCCCGCGTCAACATCGTTTTGGCGGGGGTGGCGGTTGTGGCCATCGTTCTTTTCGTGGCCCTCACGGGCGATGCGCCGCTCTACGTGAACCTCGCCACGGGGCTCTCCGCCAACGATGCCGGCGCCCTGATTAACGCCCTCGACGCGGCGGACATCCCCTACCGCCAGGAAAACGGTTACGCCACGGTGCTGGTGCCCGCCAGCAAGCTCAAGGACGCCCAGATGCTGGCCGCGGAGAAAAACCTCAGCATCGGGCGCAAGCGGTCTCCGGCGTGGGAGCTTTTTGATCAGCCCGACATGATGAGCAGCAATCAAATGCTCAACGGGATCAAGCTTACCCGTGCCCGGCAGGGCGCCTTGCAGGCCCAGTTGGAAGAATACGATTTTGTCCAGGCCGCGCAGGTTATCCTGAACGAGCCGCGCCGGGTCTATTTCACGGCGGACCAGGAGCCCGCCACGGCGTCTGTCGTATTAACCGTTTCGCGTCCCCCCACGGAGCGGGAAGTGAAGCTTCTCGTGAGCACGGTGGTCCGGAGCGGCGGTCCCAAGCTGACGCGCGATCACGTGACCGTGGGCACTTCCGACGGCAAGACCTTGTGGGATCCAAGTGAAGACGGTATCGCCTTGCTCGCCAGCGAGAAGCTCAATTACAAGAGCATGCTTGAACGGGAACGGGAAAGCCGTCTCCAGGATTTCTTCGACATGCGGAACCTCCCGGCCATCTTCAAGGTGAGCGCCGTGGTGGACTACGACCGCAAAGAGGTGGAAGACATCAATGTCTACGATGGGAGCGATGTGAGCCGGTACACGCGCACCACGTCGAGCACCATCCAGGAAATGCCCCCCGAGGGATCGCCCGGCGCGCTGGCCAACGTGGCCGAGGCCGCCGGTACGCCCGGCGGCACCAGCACCTCCGAAGAGGACGAGGAAGAAATTACCAATTCGGAGCCTTCGAGGCGGACCACCCGGACGGTGACCGAGCCCGGCAATGTGGTAAAATTCCAGGTGGGCGCCATCATCCAGGGCGACTATGAAGGCGAGGATGCGGACGGCAACCCCATCTACGCCGGTCTCAGCCCGGAGAAGCGCAAGAGCTTCGAGGAGATGATTCGGGCCATCGTGGGTGAAGGTAGCGAGGCCACCGAGGTGGTCATCGGCGATCAGGATCTGCTGGCCGGTGGCTGGCGCCTGGCCGCGGCCACCGAGGGTGTCTCGGCCGCGGAGGCGCGGGACCGCATGCAAAGCTGGATTTGGACAGGCGTGCAGGTATTGCTCATTATCCTGGGGTTCCTGATGGTGCGCATTCTGCTGCGCCGTGTCATCGCCTCGCCCGAGCTTATTTCCGAGGAAGAAGAAGAGGTGGCCGAAATCCCCGAGGCCACCCGCGAGGATATGCGCCGGCAAAACGTGTCCAGTGAGATTACGGACCTGGCCGTGAATGAACCGGAAGTGGTCGCGGCGTTACTGAGATCCTGGATGACCGAAGATGAAGACTGAGCAGGAAGAAAACACTTCGGGCTTGGCGAATCTGCCCGGACGCACCAAGGCAAGCATCTTATTGGCGAGCCTTGGCCCGCAACAGGCCAGCCATGTACTCGGCGCCATGAGCGAGGACGAAGTGGAGCAGATCACCCTGGATTTGGCCGGTCTCGGAAACGTGGACGCCGATGTCAAGGCCGAGGTGATGGACGAGTTCTACCAGATGGCGGTGGCGAAGCGTTTTGTCACGTCGGGCGGTATCGAATACGCGAAAGAGGTCCTGGAACGCTCCTTTGGTTCGGAGCGTGCCTTCGAGATCCTGAACCGCCTTCAGTCCAGCTTGCAGGAAGTGCCTTTCCAGTTTCTCAAGAAAGCGGACCCTTCACAGATTTCCAGTTTCATCCTTGAAGAACACCCCCAGACCGTGGCGCTTATCCTGGCCCATCTTCCTCCGCAAACCTCCGCCATTGTATTGTCGGCGCTGCCCCAGGCCGTGCAGGCCGAAGTGATCATTCGCATCGCCACCATGGACCGCACGGCCCCGGAGATCGTGCGCGAAGTGGAACGTGTTCTCGAACGCAAGATGGCGGCCGTGTTCAGCCAGGGCTTCACCTTCGCCGGGGGCGTGCGCGAGGTGGCCGACATCCTGAACCTGGTTGACCGCGCCGCTGAAAAGACGATCATGGCCGACCTGGAGGAACGGGACCCCGAGTTGGCGGATGAAATCTCCCGGCTCATGTTCACCTTCGACGATATTGTTTACGTGGATGACACGGGCATCCAGAAAACCTTGCGCGAGGTGGAGAGCAAGGACCTGGCCCTGGCGCTCAAGGCCGCGGGCGAGGAAGTGAGCGAAAAGATCCTGCGCAACATGTCCGAGCGTGCCCGGGAAATGATCAAGGAAGAGATCGAGTTCATGGGACCGGTTCGGATGCGCAACGTGGAAGAGGCGCAACAGAAAATCGTGGCGGTCATTCGCCGTCTCGAGGAATCCGGCGAAGTGGTTATGTCCGGCCGAGGCGGGGGCGACGACGACGTTTTGGTGTAGGCCGCCGATATAAGCGGGATTGGGAACGGAGCACGGAATGGCGAAAATCTGGAAGGGTGCCTCTACGGCGCCGCCCCGCGTTCTCGACTTCGGGCGTGACGCGCTTGAGGAGTTTCCCGACACGCCGCCTTCCACCTATGACCTGCCCGAGGAAGGGACCGTCGAGGTGGAAGAAGAGGTCGTCGATCCCGCGGCCATCCGGGCCGCTATCCTGGAGGAGGCCCGGGCGGAAGCCGAGGCCAAGGTGAAAGAAGCCTTCGAGGCGGGGTTCCAGCGGGGCATGGAAAAGGGGCGCGAGGCCTTTGAGGCCTCCGTTTCGGAATGCGCCGCCGCCCTTCACCGGGCCGCGGAGGCCATGCAATCGGCCCGCCACGAATTCCTGGCCTCCCTCGAACCCCAAGTGACCGAGCTGGCCACCCTGATCGCGGAACGGGTGCTGCAACGGGAAGTGCGCACCGATCCCGATCTGATTCTTTCCACCGTTCGCCGGGCGTTGGCGTGCATCGTTGACCGGCAACACTTGAAGCTGCGGATCAATCCGGCGGACCTGGAAGCCCTGCAAGAACACAAGATTGCCCTGCTGGCGGATTTTGACGGCGAGGTGGACATGGCCGTCGAGGTGGATGAAGACGTGGCGCCGGGCGACTGCCTGGTGGATTCCGAGTTGATGCACGTGGAGGCCCGCATGGACTGTCTGCTGGCCGAGGTGCTGGCCGCCCTGGAACGACCGGCGACATGAGCATCATTGATCTCGAACCGTACAAGGGGAGGATTCGGGACCTGGACCCGATGCGGCCCTATGGCAAGGTCGTGGACGTGGTAGGACTCACCCTTCGGGCCACCGGCCCCCGCATGACGGTGGGGGATCTCTGCCATATCCGCCGCGACAACGGCAGCCGGATTCCCGTTGAAGTGGTGGGTTTTCGCGGGCGTCACATCCTGCTCATGCCCCTGGGCGACATGCGTGGTATCGCGCCCGGCAACCTCCTCATCCCCACGAACCGGCCCCGCATGTTGCGGGTGGGCGCCGATTTCTTGGGGCGCGTGGTGGACGCCATGGGGCAACCTATCGACGGAAAACCCGCCCCGCTTTGGGAAGACGAAGTCCCTCTGCTTAACGATCCGCCGCCCCCCATGAGCCGGCGGCGCATTCTCGAACCCATCGCCACGGGCATCCGGGCCATCGACGGCTGTGTTACCTGTGGCCGGGGGCAGCGCATGGGCGTGTTTTCCGGAAGCGGCGTGGGCAAGAGTAAACTGGTCGGTATGATCGCCCGCAACACCAGTGCCGATGTGACCGTGATCGCCCTGGTGGGCGAGCGGGGCCGCGAGGTTCGGGAGTTTATCGAAAGCGACCTGGGCGAGGACGGCCTGGCCCGTGCCGTGGTGGTGGTCGCCACCTCCGATGAACCGGCCTTGCGCCGTATCAGCGCCGCCTACGCCGCCACGGCCGTTGCCGAATGGTTCCGAGCGCAAGGTGCCGACGTGATGCTGGTGATGGACTCGGTGACACGGTTCGCCATGGCCCAGCGCGAGGTGGGCCTGGCCATCGGCGAGCCCCCCACCACCAAGGGCTATCCCCCCTCTGTTTTTTCCCTCTTGCCCAAACTGCTGGAGCGCGCGGGCATGTCCGAAAAGGGCAGTATCACCGGTTTCTACGCCGTACTCATCGAGGGCGACGACATACAGGATCCCGTGGGCGACGCCGTTCGCAGCATCCTCGACGGTCATGTATCGCTTTCGCGCGACCTCGCGGGCCGCGGTCATTATCCACCCGTGGATGTGTTGGACAGCGTGAGCCGCTCCATGAATGAAGTTACGAGCGACACCCACCGTGAACTGGCCATTCGCATGCGTCAGTTGCTCGCGGCCTACCGTGACACGGAGGATCTCATCAACATTGGCGCCTACGTGGCCGGCAGCAACGCGGAGGTGGACACGGTCTTGCGGCTGAAGCCGAGTATTGACGCCTTCCTCCGGCAAGGCCTTTGGGAACGTTCGGATTTCGGGGAGATCGAGGCGCGCATGACCAGGGCACTTCGAGGGTAAGACCATGACGAGGCGGCCTAAGAGATGTTTCGACACCCTCTTGCGCGTGCGCAAGCGGAAAGAGGACATGCAGGCCCGGCTCCTGGCGGAGCTTCGCCGCGAGGCCGACATGGCCGAGCGTCAGCGGGAAGAGCTGATGCGGGCACGGCGCCGGGCGCTGCACGAGGCGGGCAGGCGCGCCTCGGGAACCTTTGACGCGGGCGAGGCGCGGCGCTACTATCAATACGAACGGCATCTGGCCGAACGGACGGTCGCGAAGGATGCCGAACTGCATGCGTTACGGGACCGCTCGGAGGTGGAGCGTGCCTCTTTGGAGGCCGCCATGAAGGAGCGGCGCATGGTGGAGCGGCTCATTGAACGACGTGAAGCGTTGTGGCGGCGCGATTTGGATCGGGCGGAACAGAAATTGCTGGACGAGACCGGCTCCACGCGCGCGGCGCGTTCGGTGACGGATGACGCGGCCCATGGATGGCGGGAAAACACATGAAAATAGTGATCTATGCCCTTATTGGAATCATGTCGTTCGCAGCATGCCTGGCGCTCATGCTCTTCTTTACCGGCAACCTCAATCAAGAGGCCCTGGACCGGCTCCTGGGCGGCGAAACCGCCCCCGTGGAGAAAGCACCCGAGCAGGCCGCTCCCGTTGACGAACTGGGTTCCCTTGCCGACCGGCTCAAGAAAAAAGAAGCGGAACTGCGCAAGCGGCAAGAGCAACTCGACCAGCGCGAAACACAGCTTAACGAACGCGAAACAAACCTTCAACAGCTTGTGGCCCAGATGGAAACCCTGCGTGCCGAGATTGACGCCACCATTGATGATCGTGAGAAAGAGCGGGCCAAGCGCCTTGAATCCATCGCCGTGCGCATGGAAGCCATGAAGCCCGACAAGGCCGCGAAGGTGCTCAAGGAACTCGCCGATGAAAATCCCGAGGACGCGGCGCGGGTTTTCAACACCATCAAGACGCAGGAGGCCGGCAAGATTCTCGACGCCCTCGACCCCAGCGATGCGACCCGCATCCTTCGCGAGTTGAAACGTCTCGGAAATTAGCCGCACAAGATGGTTTCGGGGGCTTCCAGGGGATGTATGTATTCCATACGTCCCATATGTCTCATACGTCCCATCCCCCTGTACGACCACATTCTTCCCAACCCCCGGGGGTGTTCGCCCCCGGTATTGGTATTCCCACAGGAAAGGAGGTGAGTAATATATGTATGTAAACTTGTTACAGATGCTTCAGCCTTCTTCTGACGCCGCTTCTTCAGCAGGGCCGGAAACAGGAAAGGCAAAGCGCGATATCCCGGAGGAGGCGTTCGGCGAATTGCTTGCGTCCTTCCAGGGAATCGTCCCGCCTGAACCTTCGCAGGACACGGTCGAGGAAAGCGCCGTGGAAGACGAAAGCCCGAGCGGGAGCCTGCCCGAGGTTGCGGACGCCGGAGAGACGGGTCAGGCGCTTTCAACGGCCCTGGCCGCGTCCGGTGAGGTGGAGAACGCAAGTGTCCCACCTTCGCCACCGTCAGCGAGTGGCGAGGATGTCCTTGCGGCCCCGGCACCCACGGACCAGACAGGCATGGTGCCTGTCTCGGACCTTGCATCCGTGGAGGGAACGGTGCTTGAATCCGGCACGGCCGAAAATTCGGTGGTGGCGGTGGAAAGTGTTCAAGCGCCAAACGCCGAGGTGGCAATGGCTTCCGCTGGGTTTCTCTCGGAGGAAGCGGAAAACCACACGGGTGAGGCACCGGCTCCCTTCCGGCTTACCCGGTCCTCCGCGCTGAGAGATCTGGCCGTCACGCCCCGGACGAGTCCCGGTGAAGCAATTCCGGCCGGGTCCGCTACCGGGGCGGCCGCCGAGTTCACCGGGCGCGCCACGGGTGATGGCACAAAACCACGGGTTCCGTCCACTGAACCACCGCCCGTGATGCCGGAACTTGTCGTACCGAGGCGGTCCCAGGCCGCTTCGAATCCCGCACCGGCCCAAACCAAGGTGGCGGCCGGGTCGGAACGTGCCGCTTTTATCGTCGCCGGTGAAACGGGCACGGACAACGGTCCTGCTCCGCGGGTTTCCGTGCCTCGCGGCGTGGAAGCGGCGAGCGCTCCGGCAGTCTCACCGGCGATTGATGAAACCGGGGTTTGGGTTTCATCGTCACCCCCCGCGAAGACCGCCCCCGTGGCAGCATTCGCAGGCGAAGCGGTCGAAACGGCCGACGTGCCGTCGAAAGCCACGAAGGTGTCTTTGACCGACGCGGCGGCCCGCCCGGTGGAAGCCCGGCCCGCCCGGGTCGTGCCGGTGGTCGACCTGTCACGGGCCGGTGCCATGGCGGCGGGTCGTGATGCCAAGCTGGCCGACAGGGGTGTTCCTATGGATGCTGCGGCGCCGAAGGGGCCGGTGGTAACGGTCCTTTCGTCCAAAGCGGATACCGGGAAGATGGTGGCCAGGTCGGAATCCCCGGCCCCGGTGTTTCGGAGCATCGAGGTGAACGGCACGGCTTCGGCCCGTCCGGTCATTTTGACGACCGTTACAAGCGAGACGGTGGCGGCACCATCTGGTTTGCCTTCGGCAACCCCGGTGGTGGAATCGGCGAAGGAACCTGTCGCGGCACCGAAGGCTGTGGCGGCGGATACCGTGACGAAACCGGAACCGTTTGCCGTGAAATCGGCGCTGCGCGTGGTTGAAGGCTCCGCGAAACCCGTGGTGACGGAAGCGAACTTTCGTTCCGTAACACGGGACAGTGTGAACGTGGCGGCGGCGCGTGTCGCGTCACAGCGGGACACGGCCCAGGCGCCCGAAACGGAAAAAACGGTTCCGTTGCGGCACCCCGTGTCCGGCGAAGCCCACGTCCGTGTTGAGAACGGGCCGGTCGCGCCCGTGTCCCACGCCGAAGGCGTGACGGTTCGGGCGGCGGACGGGCACCCATCGCCGCCGGCCGTCAGTCATGCCGGTGACTCCCCTTCCCGCGTCTCCCTGGAGTCGTTGGGCGAGGAGACGGTTCGGCAGGTGAAAAGCCTGCTGGCCGGCGGTGGACAGCGCGTCCGGATTCGGCTGGTCCCCCAATCCCTGGGGGAACTTCACGTGGAAGTCCGCGGCCGGAAGGGCGAAGTCAGCGTTCGGCTCGTATCCGCCAGTCCCGTGGTTCGGGATGTGATGGAAGTTCACGTGCCCGCATTGCGGGAGGCCCTCGCACGCGACGGAACACACCTGTCGCGGGTGGATGTAAGCGCTCACATGGGGTCCCACCCGGAACCGGGCGGTGGTTCCATGGGACGCGATAACGGCGGGCAGGCCCATGCGCCTCGCGGATGGTGGCACCCGGCCGCTTCGGCTTCCCGGACCTATTCCGGGACGCCGGGAACGGGCACGCGGCGTCCGCGGGACTACCTGTCCGCGAAGGGGCTTAACCTGCTGGTGTAGCCTGCGCAAACAATCATGAAACGCCGTTGCGGCCCGTTGCCGTGACGGACCCGATTCGAAAAAGAGGAGGAAGTGTTCCATGAACGCACTTGTAGCGTTCCGTGCCAATGTCTCCGGAACTCTCTCGGTGACCAAGGCGGACCGGCAAGCCGCTCGAGAAACAATCAGCGCCAACGCCAAGGCGTCCGCGGTTGCCCCGGGTTCCACCGACAAGGCCGTCGATACCGGGGAGCCGGTCGCCGGCGCCGCCGGCGATCAACTTGACCGGGATGCCTTTCTTCAACTGCTTGTGTTGGAGATGCAGAATCAGAACCCGCTGGAGCCCGTTGATAACGCCGAGATGGTCGCCCAACTGGCCCAGTTTTCTTCCCTCGAACAGATGCAGCAACTGAACGACCGTTTCGAAGGCGTTGTGACCGGGCTTGAATACCTGACCGGCAACATTGATCAGCTTAACTTCATCAATGCCCAAAGTATGCTCGGCAAGTATGTCGAGGGCGTTGGGATGGATGGAGGCGCCGTGACCGGTACGGTCGATGCCGTACACCTGGAGGGCAGTATCGTGGTCCTGACGGTAGACGGAGAAGTGCTGCCCATGACCAACGTGCTGTCGGTGGCCGATGAAGCGCCCGTGGCGGAGTCGGACCATGGTTAACCCTGTATCCCTCGAAGCACGGGTGACGTTCCGTTCCGTGCCATCGGACACACGGCCGGCCGCAACCCCAGGCACGCGCTTTGCCGATATTCTCGGCGAAACCATGGAGGCCTCCCGGGCCGTGCGCGTTTCGGCGCACGCGGCGCAACGGCTCCGAACGCGCGGTGTCGAATTGTCCGCTGAAGACCTGGCCCGCGTGGGCGAGACGCTCGACCAATTGGCCGGGAAAGGCGGAAAAGAGGCATTGGTCCTGCTGGGCGATGTGGCCCTCGTGGCCAGTGTCCCCAACCGGACGATTATCACGGCCGTTGACACGAGTGACGGCAATGCGTCCATCTTTACCCACATCGACAGTGCCGCCGTGCTCCCCACGAGCGAGGCGGAGCACCGACCGGATCGGCCCGAAGCCCGGGCGGATACGGCATTGAACTCAGTATACGGGCCGGACCCCTTGAGGGACGCCCGGGCACCGCGGAACGACCGACGCGGCGCCATGACCTAAGGAGTGTATTCTCATGGGAAGTGCAATGTTTACCGGTGTAACCGGTTTGCGGGCGCATCAGCGCCGGCTTGACGTGGTGGCGGCCAACATCGCCAACGTGAACACCGTTGGCTACCGCTCCTCGCGCATGTTGTTTCAGGATCTCTTTTCCCAGACCCTGGCGGGCGGTTCCGCGCCCCTCGGCGGTTTCGGCGGCAGCAACCCGCTCCAGATCGGGTTGGGCGCCAACATCGCCAGCATCGACGTGAACCATGGACAGGGTTCGCTGATGACCACCGGCATATCGTCGGACCTGGCCATTCAGGGGTCGGGCTTCTTCGTTTTGGAAGATATCAACGGTAACGCCGCCTATACCCGCGACGGCTCGTTTACGCTCAATGTCAATGGCATACTGATCGAGCCGGGGTCCGGGATGCGTGTCCAGGGTTTCCAGGCCGATGAGAACGGTGTCATTCCCAGCGACGCCATCGCTTCGGATATTGTTGTGCCCGTGGGCGGCCAGGGCATCGTACAGGCCACCACCACCGCCACCATGACGGGCAACCTGAACTCCGACGTGAGCGACGGGGACACCGTCACCCGAACCATCGTGGTCTACGATTCACTGGGCACGGAGCGTGAGATCTCCCTGGTCTTCACCAAGGGAACCACCGCCAATGAGTGGGCCTGGGAAGCCACCTTTGACAACGGAAGCGGCACTCCCGCGAACGTGGGCGGTGGCGGCGCCACGGATGTAATCACCTTCCAGACCGACGGTACCCTGGCCGCCGGCACCACCCTGGCCATCAGCCTGGAATCGGGCGATTTGGGCACGCCCCTGCCCGATTCCCTTCCCACGTTGCCCTTCCAGTTCGTTGTCGACATGGACGAGGTGACCCAGCTCAGCGCGGGCTTCGATCCCACCTCCGGCGACCCGGCCACCAGCGATATCGCCCTGCGCTCGCAGAACGGTTTTCCCCGGGGCGTGCTGGAGAGCTTCAACATTGGCGCCAACGGCGAGATCAACGGGGTCTTCACCAACGGCCTGACCCGGACCATCGCGCAGGTGGCCTTGGCCAACTTCGCGAACCTGGGCGGGTTGTCCCGCGATGGTGACAACACCTTCGTCGAGACGCCTTCCTCGGGCAACGCCCAGGTGGGCCGGCCGGGCACCGGCGGTCGCGGAACCGTTTCCGGCGGCGTGCTCGAAAACTCAAACGTGGACCTGGGTGAGGAATTCAGCAATCTCATTATCACCCAGCGCGGTTACCAGGCCAACGCCCGGACCATCACCGCGGCGGATACCATTTTGCAGGAGACCGTGAACCTCGTTCGGTAGTCCCCCGTGATGTGACGTAACCTCTGTGTATCGCGCAGCGCGGTCGGGGACCCTTTTTTCCCCGACCGCGCAATCGTCATAAGGATGACAGCAGGCGCTCGCGGATTGTCTGAAACGGCGCAATCGCCACGACCCCTTTGCGGTGCCACAGGCAGCTTGTCCGCCAGTGGAAGACCGGCGCAAGAGCACTGGCAGGCAAGCTGTCCAGCGCAAACCACGCACCCGGCGGGTTCCACACGCGCCTTGGACGATACCGGTGATGGGGTGTTAGAATGAAGTTCGTAATTCGGCGCGGCGTGTTTCCTGCGCGTGGATGAAGCGCGCAGGCGGTTGCGTGGGAAGGGAAAGGTGTTGCGCCCCTCCCCATACGCCATGTCCGAAAGAATCCAACCGTGTCACTTCCGGTAGAGAGGGAGCCCTATGGATATTGCAACCGTACTGGGTTTCGTGTCGGGAATTTCGCTCGTATTCATCACTATCATGCTTGGGGGCAACGCCGGTGCCTTCGTTAATATCCCCTCGGTAATCATGGTTTTCGGCGGTACCCTGGCCGCGACCCTCATCAATTTCCCCCTTGCCGATGTTTTGAGTGTCATGAAAACGCTCAAGAACGCCTTCTTTCAGAAAGAGAGCACCACGGAGCAATTGATTCAGAAGATCATTGAGTTCGCCACGGTAGCGCGCCGCGAGGGGATTCTCGCCCTGGAAAGTCATGCCGGTGAGGCGGGGGACGAATTCTTGCAGAAGAGTGTTCAACTTGCCATTGACGGCACGCCGCCCGAGCTCATCAAGGATATCCTGACCACCGAGATTGCTTTCATGGAGGACCGTCATGCCATGGGACAGGCGGTGCTCAACGCCATGGCCGCTTTCGCGCCGGCCTTCGGCATGATCGGAACGCTTATCGGCCTGGTCCAGATGCTCCAGGGCCTGGACGATCCCTCCGCCATCGGTGGCGGTATGGCCGTCGCCTTGCTCACCACCCTCTATGGCGCCATTCTCGCCAACCTTGTTTTCCTGCCATCGGCGGGAAAGCTCAAGGTACGCACCGCCATGGAACTTCTTCAGAAGGAAATCACCATCGAGGGTATTCTGTCCATTCAATCCGGTGATAATCCGCGGGTCGTCGAGCAGAAGCTGAAGGCTTTCGTCTCGCCCGAGATCCGTGAGAAACTCACGGTGGCATAGGCCATGGCGGCAAAGAAGAAATGTCCGCCCTGCGAGGAAGGCGCGCCGGCATGGATCGTGACCTTCAGCGATCTCATGAGCCTCCTGCTCACTTTTTTCGTGCTGCTCCTTTCCTTTTCCACCATCAGCGAGGAAGACTTCAACGACGCCATGGTCGCGCTGCAAGCATCGTTTGGTATTTTTTCCGGGCAGTCAAGCCCGCTTCAGCTCCAGTACCAGCCGCCCAAGAAGAAAAGCGCCGAGGCGAAAAAAGCGGCACGCAACCTTCGGCAGCGCTTGATGATACAGGGTAAAGAGCACCAGGTGAAGATTGAGTATGACGCGGTGGGAGGACTTAAATTGAGCCTGCCGGGCGCCATGCTCTACGATTTGGGGCAGGCGACGTTGCGCCCCGACGCCTACCCCCTTTTGCGGGAAGTGGCCGAAACACTTCGCCAATTGCCCGATGCCTTCATCGAGGTTCGCGGCCACACCGATGCGACCCCCGTCACGGAGTCCGCCCGTTTTCGGGACAACTACGAGCTGAGCTATTATCGCGCCGACGCGGTGGCCCGCTATCTTTACACCACCGGGGGCATACCCTCGGAGCAATTCGAAATCACCGCCGTCGGTCCCAATCAACCCAAAGCCACGAATGATACCCCGGAAGGGCGTGAAGCCAACCGGCGCGTGGAGATTTATGTGCGTGGCCTTGTTGACAGGAGTAACATAGAAGGGCTCTACGACCGGCTCGAGGAGAAGATGCCGCGCAATACCCGGGGCTATCCCGTTTCGCCGGTCGAATACCGCGGAGGCTTGGAGTAAATCATGGCCGATGAAGAGAAACAGGAACAGGAAGGTAAGGCCGGTTCCCCGCTGCGGAGCACACTCATTGTCGTGACGGGGATCGTCCTCGTGTCGGCCATATTGGCGGTGGTGTTGTACAAGTTCGTCTTGAGCGGAATGCTCGCGGGACCGGCCGAGGCGGAGCCCAAGGATCCCATCGATATCATCCCCCAGGCGGCCACGCCAATCGAGCTCGAATCCATGCAGGCCGCCGTGCTGACGGACGATCCTGAAGCCCCGGTTCCGATCCTTATTTTCCAGGTGGTTCTTTTCTGCTCAACCCCCGAAACGACCGATCTTATCGAGAGCCGAAAGTCCTGGTTTACCACCATGGTGGCCGAACTCCACCGAAACCGCACCCTGACGGAGGTGAACGACCGTTATACGCAAGACGCCATTCTCAAGCAGGTTACGCAAAAGGCCAACGATCTGCTCAAACGTTTTGGCGCACCCGAGGAGTATTATGTCCTGGAGTCCAAGTACAAACAGTTCAGTCCCATTGTGCCATGAGTGACGAGCATCCGACAGAGCGCGGCGAAGCGGTCGATCACGACTTTGACGAAGAACTGCGTCCGGTTCAGCCCGGCCCGGAGACGCTCGATATTCAGGACCTGCTGAAGGTGCGCTTCAGCATTACCGCGGACCTTGGCAAGTGCAAGACAACCGTGCGCGACGTACTGGCCTTGCGCGAAGGCTCCGTGCTCCCCCTGGACAAGCTGGCCGGGGAGATGGCCGACCTCCAAATCAATGGACTGCCCTTCGCCCGGGGCGAGGTGGTTGTGTTGGTGGACGGTCTCAGCGTGCGGATCGCGGAGATTGCCGGTTTGGATGAATTGGGAACATCCGGTCATGAATAGGGAAAGAGGAGCCTGTCTTGCCCTGGCTGCTCTCGTCGTGCTGGGCGCGGCCGGCCAGGAAAGCGCCCCTTCACTGCAAAACACCACGCCGGTTACGTGGGAGCTTGAGGGGCGCGATTTCCCCACGCCGGAGGGGGGCGAAGAAGCCGCGCCGATTCGAACACCCGCCGAGCAGGCCGAGGAAGAAGCCTTCCGCAAACGAATGGAAACGGTTTATGGCGGTGGTTCCGAGGTGGGTGGCACGCCATCGGAGGGCGCCATCCCCAACGGGCCGCCCGACATGAATGATGTCCTGTGGAAAGCGTTGGGGGCGTTGTGCATCGTCGTCGGGATGATCCTCCTGTCCGGTTTTCTTTTGCGCAGGTACGCCGCCCGAACCCCGCTGCTCATGGGGCAGCAATTGGGCCGGGTCATCGGCAGGGTCAGCCTGGGGCCGCGCGCCGCCCTGTTTTACGTGCATACCGGCGGACGTGTCCTCGTCGTCGGTGTCTCGCAAAACGGCGTGGCACCCGTCGCCGAATTCGGGGAAGACGCCTTTGCCGAGTACCTCCCGGAAGGAGCCGCCGCCCCCGACCTCCCGGGGTCGCGGCAGGACTTTCTGGCGGCCCTCGGCGCGGCCACGGGCAAAGAGGAGCCGACGTCCGCTTCCGACGACGAATTGACCCAACTCCGAAGTGACTTGCAGCGTCTGCAACGTCACCTCCGGGAAAGTGTCCGTGACCGGGAATCGTAAATACATCGCCCCATGGATCTTCCTGGCCATGATCGTGGCCGCGGGCGCGGCGCAGGCCCAGCCGGACCCCAACCCCCTGGGGATGAACCTGATTCAGGGTGCGCGGGACGCCGTCAATACGGAGAACCTGCCCACATCCCTCGTCATCGTTTTCGTCATCACCGTCATCTCCCTGGCGCCCGCCATCCTGGTGATGACCACCTGTTTCACCCGGGTTATCGTCGTACTCGGTTTTCTGCGCCAGGCCATGGCCACCCAGCAGACCCCGCCCAACCAGGTGCTGGTGGGCCTGGCCCTTTTCCTCACCTTCTTCATCATGATGCCCACCTATCAACAGGTCAACGAGCGCGCACTGCAACCCTATCTTAATGATGAAATCACCCAGGCGGAAGCCATCACGGCGGCCCTCGACCCCATACGCACCTTCATGTTTCGTCAGACCCGGGACAACGACATCAAGCTCTTCATGGATATCGCCAAGTTGCCCCGGCCCGAGCGGTGGGACGACGTACCCACCCATGTGCTGGTTCCCGCCTTTGTCGTCAGCGAAATGACCACGGCCTTCATGATTGGCTTCCTCCTTTACATCCCCTTCCTCATCGTGGATATGGTGGTGGCGAGCACGCTCATGGCCATGGGCATGATGATGCTTCCGCCCATCTTCGTATCCCTGCCCTTCAAGATCATCATGTTCGTCCTGGCCGACGGGTGGCATCTTCTCCTCGGCGGCCTCTCCAGGAGTTTCCAGTAATGAACAGTCCCCTGGTCAAAGTCTTTACCGCTCTTGTCGTGATCCTGCTCCTCGTGCCCGTCGTTCCCCACCTCCTTCCCAAGCCCAAGACCTTCGCCCGTGCGAAGGCCGCCTTCGAGAAGGCCGGTCTGGACATCGCAGATTACCGGGAAGTGACGCCCGGCCTGGAAGCCGTGGCGCAGGTCTCCATGACCATCGGGGATGCGTCGGTCGATATTTACCAATACGGCGACGAAGGCAAGATCGTTCGAAACCTTGAATACCAGAAGAAGGACGCCGGTACGGCCATCGTCGAAGCATGGGGGCTGGCCGACGCCCTCGGTGCGGCCAAGCCCAAGGAAGTTCCCCAACGGACCGCCCGGAAAGGCATGCTCATGCTCATCGCCACCGGCGAGGACACCGCCCTGCTGGACCGAATCCGGGATGCCTTTCGGGGAATGTAACCGATCACGGCACAGCATGTTGTTCGTGGCACGGGCGGCGGCGGCAATTCCTGGTTCCGAACCACCCGGCCTGGTCGGAACGAAGAATAGATGCGCCATCCCGGCGCATTTAAAGCGGCCGGAAGCCGCTTCTACATTTTCCCGCGAAGGCGGGGCTCCATGATTATGTATCCGCAGATTGCGCAGATGAACACAGATTCTCTCGTTCCCATGCAGAGCGTGGTGGGTGGGCCTTGGCTCACCATGCCTATGTGTTTGAGGCGAGACCATCTTGCCATGGGGGAAGATTATGGTGGGTCAAGGCCCATTGATTTCGTGTATTTTGTGTGTTTCGTGGTTGAACCTGAAAAGGGCCGTTGCACCCTTATTGCGGAGGCTTCTACTCGTTCTATTTCGCCATGGGGCATGGACGTATATCGACGGTTATCAACGGCGCGGCCGTTGAAATCCACGCCCCCAAGAGGTGAATGCACTGACGCATGTAAAGCACTTTTCGGCAATGACTCACGACCAATCCTGCAATTTAACCGCCTTTTTGAGGTTCATCGTATTTCCGTGGATTCCCGACTTTCGCGGTAATGACAAAAGGGAGGGAGAAACACGTTTTCATGACCATTTGCACAGAACTTCACGGGTAGGGGATTAATAAGGATCACGGGGTTTGGTTGCATGCGCGGCGTGGCGCACCGTACCATGCGGCCCCGGGTTTATTGATACACAGGACCATTATATGGAATCGTCCAACCAGTCCATTATCGCAGCCGCCCAGTCCTGGGTGTTGGAACTGGACACCTGGATTGCCCGGCACGGGCTGACCGGGTATGACCCCTTTGACGTGAAGCAGCACGGGTTGGTTCGGCGCGCACAAGGGCGTCCGCTTCTCCGAAAAGGCACGACCCTTTTGTGTGACCTCTTTCCACTGGCCGCCCGCCGCGTACTGGGGGTCGCCCCGTCGGAGAACCCCAAGGCCCATGCCCTGGTGGCCTTGGGGAAGCTGCGTCTTTTTCAGCTTACGGCGGACGAGTCGTACCTCGACGGCGCGAAGGCTTCCCTGGATTGGCTTCTCCGCCGGGGGAACAAGGACTTTCCGGGGCTGTGCTGGGGATACCCCTTCGACGTGACGGCGAGGGGGCTGAACACGCCGAAGGACACGCCGGTCGCGGTGGTGTGCGCCCAGGGCGGCGAGGCCTTTCTCCGGGCGGCCTCCCTGACGGGGAACGATTCCTACGTGTCTGCGGCGCGGTCCGTGGCGACCTTTCTGCTGGAGGGGCTGCCTTACCTGGACCAGCCGGACGGCACGGGCTGTTTCGCCTACGCCGTCACCGACCGGCGACGGGTACATAACGCCAACCTGCTGGTGGCGGCCTTTCTGAGACAATTGGCCGACGTGGCCGGTGAAAATCCCGGCGCGGAGCGGGCCGAACGGGCGGAGGCCTTCTCCCTGTCACGCCAACGCCCCGATGGCGCCTGGCCCTATGGTGAATCGGACGCGGCCGAGCCCTACGAAGCGTCCCTCATGCGCCTGGTGGACCACCACCACACGGGCTTCGTGCTGCGCGCGCTCCATGCCATCCAGCATTCCAGGCCCACCGGGGACATGGAGGAAGCGCTGCACCGGGGCATGCGCTATTATCGCACCCTCTTTACCCCTTCCGGAATGCCCATTACGGCAAGCGGCCGTTACCCGGTGGATATACACGCTCGCGCCGAGGGCATTCTGTGCCCCTCCGTACTGATGAAGGCCCTGCCTTCGGCGCGCGGCTTGGCGCAAAAGACCTTGAAATGGACCTACCTGCACCTTCGGCGACCGGCCGATGGCGCCCCTTATTACCGTCAATACCCCTTTTTCCGGTCCAAATTGGTGGCTCCCCGCTGGGGCGTGGCCTGGATCTACCGGGCCCTCGCGGAATTCCTGTTCCATCACACCGCCCATCCATAAGGAGAGAGCCATCCCCGAGTGCCATCCGCGAAAGCCGTGTCTTTGTTATTTCGAACGGCCACGGGGGACAGGCAAACGCCCACGATTTGCGATGCCGTCGCGGGTCAGCGGTAACTTCCGCGCCAGGCGCGCAGTCGGAGCCGCAACATGTCCAGGAACATGCGGGGGACGTGGTGAAAAGGGCGGAGGCGGGTGTGGGAGCAGTTGACCCATCGGACGGGCACTTCGTCGATGCGCAGGCCCATGCCGGCGGCGATGAAGAGGATTTCGGTGTCGAAGGCGAAACCCTCCTGGGTCTGCCGGGAGAAGACCACTTCGGCGGCCGGCGCGGTAAATCCTTTGAAACCACATTGGGTATCGCGGAACGGTGTCAGGGCCAAGGCACGGAGCATGATGTTGAAAATCCGGCCCATGGCCTCCCGGTACCAGGACTGCCGGACCTGTATATCGGAATCCGCCAGGGCCCGTGAGCCGATGACGATGTCGGCGCCATCCTCGAATCGGGGCCGGAGTTTTTCCAGTTCCTCGATGGGGGTGGAGGCGTCGGCGTCGTAGAACACGCGGTAGCTTCCCCGCGCCGCCGACATACCGGTTCGGACAGCGGCGCCTTTGCCGCGGTTGGTGTGATGTGATAACAGGTGGGCGTTCTTCCGCGCCGCGAAAGCGGCCCGCGTGATACGGCCGGTGCCGTCCACGCTGCCGTCGTCCACAACGATAACCTCGGCGCTGTAGGGTTGCGCGTCGAGATAGGCCAGGACATGACGGAGGGTGGCGCCGATCCGGGATTCCTCGTTGTAGGCGGGGATGACCAGGGAGAGGCAGGGCGCGGGGTCCTTGCCATGGTTCGTGTTGGTATCCGATTGAGCTTCCATGCCACTCTCCGGCCATCGCCCCCCTGCCACATCCGCCTGGATCCCCGGCACCGGCAGCATCGTGCTCTCCGTGAACGGTTATCGCTGTCAGCCACGATCAGGAAGTGCAGCGGGCGCCGTGTAACCGTGCCGCACCCGGTCCTGTAAGTATTGCCTTGCAGGGGGTGGTATTCAAGTTATCCCCGGGGGGCGATCCATGGTGGCTTTCCCTGATGGCCTTGAAGGGGCGGCGCCCCCGTTGGCTTCGATGATGCGGGCATTGCCTCGTGCGGCGCTTCGCGGTGCGTGGGTGGGCTGTTCATGCGGCGGGAGACATGGCCGGGCTTTCCGGGCAGCGCACCGCCTCCTCCGGGAGATCCAGGACAAAACCGCGTTTGGGGATGGTGCGGACCAGGTTGGCGCGGTCCGGAACCGTGGATCGGATCCGCTTGAGCAGGTTCTGCTTCTGGTAGTGCATCTGGTTGTTCTCCACCACGGTATCGCCCCATAGGGCCGCGTAGATCGTGTCGTAGGGCACGCACTGCCCCGGCGTGGCGGCCAGGATTCGAATGAGGCAGTACTGCTTTTCCTGCAGGATAACCACTTTCCCATCGAGTTCGATACGATCCGGCTGGCGGTCGTCCACCACGAGAACCGGGGCCGGGCTTGAGGCGGTCTCCGCCGCCGGGTGCTTCCGGGACCGGCATTGGGTCCGCGCCCATTCCTGGAGCCGGCGAATTGCCGCGGGTTTCAGCCAGGGCCGGAGTTGGGCCTCGGACGCCCCGGCCAGGGCCTCCGGCGTGTGAAGCCCCGCACGCGCCATCTCCAGTACCACGCCGCGTCGTCCCTTCGCGAGACGTTGCCGGGCCAGGGGAAGCGTCTCCTCCAGCACCCCGTACTGGAGCCGCTCGGAAAGGAGACGGATGCGCGTGATAAAGGTCTTTTTTCCCCCGAGGGCGGAAGCGATGGTGGCCGTGGCGTCGAGAAGCCAACTGATCTGCTGCGCGGCGGACACGATCTGCCCGGACATGGTGTGAAACTGCTCTTCCAGGCCGTGAACGGGTTCCTGCGCGATCCAGTGTTCGAGGAACAGGGCGATCTTGATGGCCCGCACCTCCTCGAAGAAGGGCGTGAGGTTGCCCTTTCGGATTCGGTTCAGGGGCGTGTCGGCGGCGAGGTCGTCCCGGACCGTGTGACGCCTGATGCGGCCCGTATAGTCGGCGTGCTCATACTCCCGCGCTGTAAGCATCACCTGGAACATGCGCCCGTCGGGCGTGACGGCGGCGGCGAAAATGAGATCGATATCGCTCCACTCCCGCGTTTCGGATTCACTGATCCAATGCTCCAGTTCCCGCGCCGTGGCAATGCAAATACCCTTCGAGGCGATGGCCAGCCCGAAAGGCGTGGCCTCCAGGCGGCCCCCCTCGTTCGACGTGAGCACCCCCGCGTCGATGCAGCGATTGACGGCGGCGCGGATGCGAAACGCGATCTCCTCCAGGGTGAAGGTCTCGGCCCAAATCCACCGGCCCGTGAGGGTGTTTTCCAGAAAGGTCAACAGTTCCGCCAGGGTTCGGCAGAAGCGGGAGGCCACCAGGCGGAGCACGTGGTTTTCCAGCGGCTCCTTCGCCAGGCGGGGCTCGATACTTTCCCGTTCCCCCTGTATGTAGCGCCGCCACAGGGTCTCGAAATCGAAGGGCGTCGCGGCGACCAGGATCGACCGGCCAAAGGCATGGCCCGCGCCGTAGCGCCCCGCGCGGCCGCCCATGTTCTCGTATTCCGTATGCAGGATGGGCGTCTTCCACGGCATGTCAAGGCGTTGATCATAGCGCCATTTCTCCGGGGTAAGGAAAACATTCCGCGCCGGCATGTTCAATCCCACCGCGAGGGTGCTCGTTGAAATCATGAGTTTCACCTCGCCCTTTCGAAAGGCCTCTTCCACCACGAGACGTTCCGCCTGTGAAAGATCCGCGTTATGAAAGGCCACACCCTGGTTCATGCACTCGATCAGTGCGTCCCGCGACCGCGTCGCTTCAAGGCCGCGCAGTTTCTCCACCGCCTCCGTCGCGGCGGGTTCATGGAGGCGGTCTTTGAGCAATTCCGCCCCCCGCCGCGATTCGTGCTTGGCCTTCACGAATATGAGACAGGTCTCCCCCCGCGCAACGAAAGCGCACACGTTTTGGATCACCCCTTCCCAAGTGGACTCCCCATGGGCGTCCACCAGGCTTTCCTCGCCCTCGGCGCAATCGTTGTAGGTGCGATAACGGAAGACCCCTTCGTGGAGCACGCCGTAGCGCAGTTCCACCGGCCGCCGGTCGTAATGGAGCAACTCCGCCTTCATCCACCGGGCCAACCGTTCCGCCTCGCCGATCACCGCCGACAACCCGATGAGACGACACGCCGACTGCAGAATGCGCGTAAGCAGCAACTCCACCATGGCGCCCCGCTCCGGGTCCGACAGGATTTCCAACTCGTCCGCGATAATAAGGTCTATCTCTTCCAGCCGCTCCGGGCGACGCACGAGGAGCTGCGACAGCTTTTCATACACCACCACCGCGATGGAGAAATCCCCCGTCTCCAGGTCGCGGTCGAACTCCCGTCGATCCCGGCTCGAAACGATGACCTTCAAACCATAGCTTTCGTATTTCTCCCGGAAGTCGTGGTACTTCTCCTCGGCCAGGGCCTTCAAGGGCACCAGGTAGACCACCTTCTTCCGCCGCATGGCCGTCTGGAGCGCCGCCATTTCGCCAATAAAGGTCTTGCCCGAGCTGGTGGGCGCCTGGATCAGGCGATTGCCCTTCTCAAAGAGCCTGTAGCGCTTCACCGCCATTTCCTGCAACGGCAGCAGCGTGTCGCTTTCCCGTTCCCGCCACAAAGCAATCACCTCCGGCGGCACGTCATAGCGCATAAGTTCGATCATCCTCATGGGAATACCCCTTTCCTCCTTTGCCTGTGTCCTTGGCCACTGCAAATTATACTGAATATATGTTCAGGTGTCAAGGGGCGGTGTGTGGGACATGGGTCCCCGCTTTCGCGGGGATGACGGAGCTGGGGGGCGCGGCCTTTATGCGACATGGATCTGCCGTGTGCGCAATTCCCGGGAAAGGTTGGGCATGGTACAATGAGTCCGGGGAATGGAGACACGGGACATGGCGACTTTCGAGTATCACGCGATCCGGGCCGAGGGCGACGAGGAGAAATCCTTTGTTGGGGGGATTATCGTGGCCAAGGACCGGCACGATGCCAAGGCGAAGCTCCGTGAGCACGGGTTGAAGGCCACCATGCTGAAGCGGGCCCGAGGCATGATGTCGCTGATCAAGTGGCTTGACGCCGACATACGGTGAGGGCCATTTACAAAGGGGCCATTTCAGCGAAACCGTCCGGCGAAGGCGGGAATCCACGTGAACGATCCAGGGATTCCCCGCGCCCTGGCTCTCCGCTTTCGCGGGGATGACGGTGGATCGCGGCATGGACGGCGGTAACGATTCCTGGTTCCGGATTGGCCGGGTTAGGGACTGCTGGATTGCACGTTGTCCCGGGATGGCGGGTCAAAAGATCTTCCATGTTTTAAATGGCTTCTTAAGACGGTCGATCCGCTTTGGCCGATAGGGTACAATTCTCCGCATGAATCCCCCGCCCACCATTACTTTTCTTGTGCCCGTCTACAACGAGCAGGACACCCTTGAACGGCTGGCCCAGGGCATCACCGAACATGCCGCCCCCTGGCCCCACCGAATCCTGTTTATCGATGACGGGAGCACGGACGGATCCGGCGAAGTGCTGCGTGCGCTGGAAGAGCGCATGTCCCATGTCGACCTGATACGGTTTGCCCGGAACGCGGGGAAAACCCAGGCCCTCGCCGCCGGGTTGGCCCACGGACGGGGGGATATTTTCGTTACCATGGACGCGGATCTGCAGGACGACCCGGCCGAGATTCCCGCCTTGCTCGGGAAGCTGTTTGAAGGCCATGACATGGTGTGTGGGTGGAAGGCCGACCGGAAGGATCCCTGGCACAAGACCTTGCCGTCGAAGTTGTACAATGCTTATGTTACCCGGACTTTCGGGCTGCGCTTGCATGATGTCAACACGGGCTTCAAGGCGATGCGGGCCGAGGCGGCGAGATGTACCCCCCTCTTTGATGACATGCACCGGCTGATTCCCGTTTTCGCCCGCCATGCGGGCCACGATGTCACCGAGGTCCCCGTCAGGCACCACCCGCGGCGCCACGGCGTTTCGAAGTATGGGCCGGAACGATTCCTTCACGGGCTTCGGGATATCGCGCGGGCACGCCTGCTCACCACCTTCGGGGGAAGCGTTCTTCCTTACGTGGTGTTCGCCCTGCTCTGGGCCGCGGGCGGGCTCGGCGTGGCGGCGGCCCTGACTTCCGACTGGGCCGACTCCGTGCCTTGCCTGGTCCGCTGGATCCCGGGGGGCGGGATTGTCGCCGTCTGCGCGGCAATGGTGATTCATTGCCTGTACATGGTGCGGATCGGCCCGGCCATCGTGCGCCGCGCGGAAAAGGCCGTATTGGAAGCCACCATCGCCGACCTTCGCATCTCGGGTGAAGAGGAGCGACCCAAGTAACCGTTCACGGCGAGGAACGCCCCTGTTTCAAAGGTGTTCTGTCGTTACCATAAGAACACCAATGCGCTTTCATGGGCACCGTCGCAACCTTCCCCCCTCGCGCGCCTTGTCGGACTAATAATCCTGCCGCTTGCTGGCCTGGATTCGCGCCAGGGCCCGGTGAATGGCCATTTCGGCACGGGCGAGATCCAGATCTTCATCGGGTTTTCGCAGACGGCTCTCGGCACGCTCGCGGGCGGCCTCGGCACGGGCCACGTCCACATCTTGCCCTGATTCAAAAACGCTGCTTAGAACGCGAACATGGTCATCGCGGACTTCGGCGAAACCGTCACTGATGGCAAAATACTGATCGTCGCCTTCCCGGGTTCTCAGGATCACAACCCCCGCGAGAAGCGTGGTCAAAAGACTGGTATGGCCCGGTTGGACGGTGAAAACGCCGCCGCCGCCCGGGAACACGGCTTCGTGAACCTCGAAGCGAACCGGGTCGCGTTCTGGTCCGTACAACTCGACAGTGATGGTGCCTTCGGCCACGGTTTACAGGCCTTTCTCAATCTTTTCGGCCTTTTCGACCGCATCTTCAATGGCGCCGCAATAGAGGAAGGCGGCCTCGGGAAGGTGATCGTATTCGCCTTCGAGGATGGCCTTGAAACTCCGCACCGTATCGCTTACCGCGACGTATTTGCCTTCCATGCCCGTGAACTGTTCGGCCACGAAGTTGGGCTGGGAGAGGAAACGCTGAATGCGGCGCGCCCGGGCCACGGTCAGCTTGTCCTCCTCGGAGAGTTCGTCCATGCCGAGAATGGCGATGATATCCTGGAGATCCTTGTATCGCTGCAAAAGCTGCTGCACGCCGGTGGCAACCCGGTAGTGTTCGTCACCGAGCACGCGGGGGTCGAGAATCCGGCTCGTCGAATCGAGGGGATCCACCGCGGGATAGATCCCCAGCTCAACGATCTGGCGCGAGAGCACCGTCGTTGCGTCCAGGTGGGCGAAGGTGGTCGCCGGCGCCGGGTCGGTGAGGTCGTCGGCGGGGACGTAGACGGCCTGCACGGAGGTGATGGAGCCCTTCTTCGTGCTGGTAATGCGCTCCTGCAATTCGCCCATTTCCGTGGCCAGGGTGGGCTGGTAGCCCACGGCGCTGGGCATGCGTCCGAGCAGGGCGGAAACCTCGGACCCGGCCTGGGTGAATCGGAAAATGTTATCGATGAAGAGGAGCACGTCCTGCCCCTGCTCATCCCGGAAATACTCGGCGGCCGTCAAGCCGGTGAGGGCCACGCGGGCGCGGGCGCCGGGCGGTTCGGTCATCTGCCCGTAGATGAGGGCGGCCTTGTCGATAACGCCGGACTCCTGCATCTCGCGCCAGAGGTCGTTGCCCTCGCGCGTTCGCTCGCCCACGCCGGCAAACACGGAGTATCCGCCGTGCTGCTTGGCCACGTTGTGGATAAGCTCCATGATCAGCACGGTCTTGCCCACGCCGGCGCCGCCGAAGAGGCCGGTTTTGCCGCCCTTGGAATAGGGCGCCAGGAGGTCGATCACCTTGATGCCCGTCTCAAACATCTCGGTGGTGGTCACCAGGTCTTCAAACTTCGGGGTTTCACGGTGAATGGGCCAACGCTCCTTGGCGTCAATCGCGCCGCGTTCATCCACCGGGCGACCGACGACATTGATGATACGGCCCAGGATCTCCTCGCCCACGGGCGTGGTGATGTATTCGCCCGAGTCCCGGACCGCGGTCCCGCGGACCAGCCCGTCCGTACTGTCCATGGCCACGGCCCGAACGGTATTCTCGCCCAGATGCTGCGCAACTTCGAGCACCAGGGGAAGCCCGTCGCCATGATCCACTTCGAGCGCGTTGTAGATGGGTGGCAGTTGCCCCGGATCAAACCGGACATCCACCACGGGACCAATCACCTGGGTTATACGGCCTTCGTTCATCTGCTTCTCCGTATGCGGGATGCGGCGCGCCATGCGCGTCCGCCCTTTACAGCGCTTCCGCGCCGCTCACAACTTCAATCAACTGGGTGGTAATGGCATCCTGGCGCGCCCGGTTATACTGCAACGTCAGCCGGTCAATGACATCGCCCGCGTTCCGCGTGGCGCTGTCCATGGCGGTCATGCGCGCGCCATACTCGCTCGCCGCCGATTCAAGCAATATGCGGTGCATCTGCACGTGCATGTGCCGCACGAGCAATTCACCGAAAACCGCTTCCTGGCCGGGCTCGTAGATATAATCCAGGGGCAGTCCGTCGCCTTCATGGGGTTCCGGAACGACGGGCAACATCTGCTCCAGGGTAACGTTCTGTTGAACCGCCGACTTGAACTCATTGTAGAGGCAGTACACCTCGTCGGTGCCGCCGCCCATGAAATCCGCGACAATATCATCGATTACCTCGGCGGCGGCGCGGATGGCCGGCTTGTCGGAGGCACCCGTGAAACTTGCGCGAATGGTGCAATGACGGCGGCGCAGGGCTTCCAGTCCCTTCCGGCCCACGATGGTCAATTCCACCTCACGCTTGGGAAAATCATGCTTGATGCACTCCAGCACACGATGCACGATGGTGGCATTGAAACCGCCACAGAGGCCCCGGTCGGAGGTCACCACGACGATGCCAATCTTCCCTTCGCCCCGGGCGGAGCGCAAGAGCGGATGATCCACCTCGTCGGCCCGGGCCGCGACGCTGCTGACCAGGCTCCGCAGGTTGTAGGCGTAGGGACGCGTGCGGGTGATGGCCTGCTGGGCACGGCGAAGCTTCGACGCGGCCACCATTTTCATGGCGCGCGTGATCTTCTGGGTGCTTTTGACGCTGGTGATGCGCCGCTTTATGTCATTGAGGCTCGGCATGCTTTACGCTCTCCAGTACCGCCGCTGTTACTGCGTGGCCTCTTCGCGGCTTCGCATCATGAAACGTTCCGTAAAACGGTCGATGGCCTCATCGATCTTCACGGTCAGTTCCTCGCTCATGGCGCCGGTTTCACGAAGTTCCTGTAGCGTTTCCTTGGCCTCCGATTCAAAATAGGCGTAGAGCTCTTCCTCGTAACGCGCCACGGCGGCCACGGGCACATCATCCAGCTTGCCTTTCGACGCCGCATGGATAATCAGGATCTGGAACTCCACGGCAAGGGGCTTATACTGAGGCTGCTTGAGTATTTCAACCAGCCGGGCACCGCGATTAAGCTGGGCCTGGGTCGTTTTATCCAGGTCGCTTCCAAATTGTGCGAAGGCCTCCAGTTCGCGATACTGCGCCAAGTCGAGGCGAAGCGAACCCTGCACCTTCTTCATGGCCTTGTTCTGGGCCGCGCCGCCCACGCGGGAAACGCTGATGCCGGGGTTGATGGCCGGCCGCACGCCCGAGTAGAAGAGGTTGGCTTCCAGGAAGATCTGGCCGTCCGTGATGGAGATGACGTTCGTCGGAATATAAGCGGACACGTCGCCGGCCTGGGTCTCGATAATGGGCAGGGCGGTCAGGCTGCCGCCTCCCCGTTCGTCGCTCAGTTTCGCCGCGCGCTCCAGCAAGCGGGAGTGCAGGTAGAACACATCGCCGGGATAGGCTTCACGGCCCGGCGGACGGCGCAGCAGCAGCGAAAGCTGACGATACGCCACGGCATGCTTGGACAGATCGTCGTAGACGATACACACATGCTTGCCCGCGTCCCGGAAGTATTCTCCCATGGCCGCCCCGGCGAAGGGCGCCAGGTACTGGAGTGGGGCGGTTTCGGAGGCGGTGGCGGACACCACGATGGTGTAATCCATGGCGCCGTTTTCCTTGAGCTCCTCCACGACGCGGGCCACGGTGGACCGCTTCTGCCCGATAGCCACGTAGATGCAGATAACGTCGCCGCCGCGCTGGTTGATAATGGTGTCGAGGGCGATGGCCGTCTTGCCGGTCTGGCGGTCGCCGATGATGAGCTCACGCTGGCCCCGGCCGATGGCGGTCATGGAATCGATGGCCTTCAAGCCGGTTTGCAGGGGCTCGCACACGGGCTGGCGGTCGACGATCCCGGGAGCAATGCGTTCGACCGGGTTGAACTCGTTTGTGTCAATCGCGCCACGCCCGTCAACCGGCTGCCCCAAGGCATCGACCACGCGGCCAATAAGCGCGTCGCCCACGGGCACCGAGGCAATGCGCCCGGTGCGCTTGACCGTGTCGCCCTCGGCGATCTTCTCGTATTCCCCAAAGAGAACCGCGCCGACGTTGTCCTCTTCGAGGTTGAGGACCATGCCCGTCACGCCGCCAGGGAAATCAAGCAACTCGCCGGCCATGGCCTTCTCAAGACCGAATACCCGGGCGATGCCGTCGCCGGCCTGAATCACCGTGCCGACTTCGGCGATCTCCACGGTGGATTCGTAATCGGCGATCTGCCGCTTGATGATTTCCGTGATTTCCGTTGCCTGGATCTTCATGCGTTCACTTCTCCCTGGAGAACGGCCATCGCTGCGGCATTATCCGCGCTTCCCGCGCGGGAAAGCGCATCCCCTGCCGTGTCCGTTGGTCCTATGCGGAGGCGCAAAGGGACTTCTTATCCCTCGGCCAGCAAGGCATCCTTCATATTCTTGAGCCGCGTTTTGAGGCTTCCGTCATACACGCGGTCGCCAAGCTGAACGTGTACGCCGCCCAGCAATTCCTTGTCCTCGCGGCAATCCAGCCGCACCTGCTTGTCCGTATGCTTCCGAAGGGCCTCGCAAATGCGGCTCCGACGGGGCTCGTCAAGAGGCGCCGCGGAAGTAACACGCGCCGTGATTCGGTTCAACCGTTCATCGGCCAATTCCGAAAAAATCGCCGCCACGTTGGCCATAAGCGTAATCCGCCCCCGCCGTACCATGAGTTCCGCGAGCCGAAACACGACGGAAGGCGTTCCCATACCGTCGCAGACCTGCCTCAGCACATCAACACGGCGGGCAACATCAATGGCGGGATTCGAGAGAACGCTGCGCAAGTCATGGCTTTCTTCATACAAAGCGCCCAGGGCGGCGAGCGCCTCCGCCATGGGTTCAAGCGATTCCCGGTCCGAAAGGGATTCGCTCAGCCCGCGGGCATATCGTTCGGCGATGAGATAATCCTTCATGCGCCCTTCTCCACGCCTTCGATGAATTGCTCGAACTGGGCCGCTTCCCGTGCCGAATCCCACCGTTCGCGATAATCGGCCTCCACCCTGGCGATGGCCCGTTTCACAAGCTCTTCCTTCACCTGCACCCTGGCATTCTGGTAGATCCGGTCCTTCCGGTCGGCCAGTTCCTCGCCCATGAGTTTCAGGCTCAGTTCGTTGGCTTCCTCCAGTTGGCCGAGTTCCCGTTGAATGCGTTCGCGGGTCTCTTCGGCCACGCGCGCCTTCTCCTCGGCAATCTGGGAAATCTGCATCTCCGCTTTGCGGCGCCGATCCTCGGCGGCCTTGCGGGCCTGGGCGGCCGATTCAATCCGCTCGCGCAAATCCGCGATTCGGCTGTCAAGCAGGTTCAAAAGGGGCTTGCGACCAAAGCGCCAGATGAGCACCACCACGAGACCCGTGTTGAAGAACTCGAAAAAAAGCTCGTAAAGATGCCTGCGGTGCTGCTCCTGGATGAAGGCCTCGCGGCCTTCATATTTTTTTACGAAATCCACCTGGTGGGCAAAGCCCTGCGGCGCGTCCTTGCCATCCACGGGGTGCAGGTGGGGCCTTTCGGAATAGAGCTTGTAGTAACTGCTCTTGATAATCTCAAGATAGTGTTCGTGCTCGTTTTGATACTGGTCAAGGTACGCGCGGCTATAGCCCGGCGGACCCAACGCCACGTTCGCCCCGATCCAGATCACGAGGGCGACACCGAAAAAGATTATTAGGAATTTCTTCGCGGGGCTCAAGCGGCATTCCCTTTCCCGGCAAGCTGTTCCGCCATGGCCTCGGCAAGTTCCACCGCCAGGGCTTCGTAGTTTTTCCGCTCCAGGGCCATGGCCTCCGAAACCTCCCGTTGCACCGCGTTAAGCTCTTCCTCGCCCCGCTGTTTCAGTTCGGCAAGCCGCTGAAAGTGGGCTTCCTGTGCCTGCCGGTGCGCGCGTACCACCTCGCGGCTGGCTTCGTGGTGAATTCGGACGGATTCCGAGGCGTACTGCTTCTCCAGTTGATCCGCCTCGGCGCCGGCTTCCCGGGCCACCTGGAGATCACCCGAGCGTTTTTCATCGCGACCGTCCATGACGTTCAACAGCGGACGAAACACAAGGCGGTTCATCGCCCAAAGGAAGACGAGGAACAGGCCCACCTCGATGAACAATGTCAGGTTGATGGTGACCATGCTTCAGGCAATCTCCGCGCTTACGCGCCCACGACGAAAAGCATCAGCAGCGCCACAACGAGCGAGTAGATACCGGTCGACTCGGAAACGGCCTGGCCGATGAGCATGGTACGGGTCAACAAACCGGCTTCCTGGGGCGCGCGGCCAATGGCCTCGCAGGCCTTGCCCGCGGCAAAACCCTCGCCGATGCCGGGGCCGATGGCGCCAAAGCCCATGCAGATGCCCGCGCCGATAAGCGCGCCGGCCTCGATAACGTCCTTGCCGCTGATGCCCGCATCGGCCACCATCCCCGCGGGCTGGCTCACGACCGTGTCAACCACCGAAATAAGCGTGGTCACGTCCATGCCATTTCATCCTTTCGCGTGCGCCCCGCGGGGTGCTTTTTCACCCGCGCCATGAGGCGTCGTATTGGCCGCTTAACGCGGCACACTTTCAACCGATCCACTCATTGAAGCTCCGCAACACGCGGAGGCGTTTACAAAACGTAAAGCAAGGTCAGGGAAATGATCAAGGCATAAATCGCCGTGGATTGGGACACGGCCTGCCCGATAAGCATGGTGCGCAGAATCAACGTGTCGTGGCGGGGCTTTGCCGCGGTGGCGGCGCAGCCGCTTCCCGCGGCCAATCCACTGCCGATGCCGGGGCCGATTCCCCCGAATCCCACGGCCACGGCCGCACCGAAGACCTTGGCGAAGCCAATGAGGCCCGTGTCCATGTCCTGCAGGGCAAACATCATGATGAAGGCCACGAGCATGCCAAAAATGGCGGGGGTTTCACATACCGCCTGGCCCACCAGCATGGTGCGCAGGGTGGTGCCGTAGGACTGGGGCCAGCAACTGATGCCATCCACCGCGCCCCCCGCAGTGCGTCCCGATCCGATTCCGGAGCCCAAAGCGCTCACCCCGATGGAGAGACCGGCGCCCAGGGCGATGCCCATGGCCAGCGCGTCGGTGCCGGGGGACTGCCGGAACACGAGAATAAGTCCTATCACCAAGGCGAAAATGCTGGGCGACTGCGCCACGGCCTGACCGATAATCATGGACTGCGTCACGTTGCTGCTGTTGCCGGGGTTACGGGCGACCCCGTCGCAGGCATGGCCGGCCGGCCAGCCGCAGCCCAGACCGCTGCCCAGGGCGCCAAAGCCGATGGCCAGTCCGCCGCCCACCAGCGCGGCGCAGAAGCTTCCCCCCACCACCACCTGCGCCGGAACAAAAAGAATGATGAGGCCCAATACCAGGGCGAAGATGGAGGGACTGCTCCCCACGGCCTGACCGATAAGCATGGTCCGCAGCATCTCGCCCTGCACGGCGGGTTGACGCATCATCCCGTGGCTGGCCTGCGCCGCGGCGTTGCCCATGCCGATGGCCGCGCCGATGCCGCCGAAACCCAAGGCAATGCCCGCGCCGAGATACCGGCCCAGCAGCTCCCAAGTATGTGGTTCAAACTCGAACAATGTCGCCTCTGAATGCGGCCCGCCTACTTAATGGCCACCGCGATGTAGGTCAAGGTCAGCATGGTAAACACGAATGCCTGCACGGTGCCGACGAAGAAGATGAAGAAGCCGTCGAGACCGATGGAAAGCCAACTGAAGTTCCAAACCAACTGGGACACCACCACGATAATGATGCCGCCGCCGATAATGTTGCCGAAAAGACGGAACGATATGGAAACAATCTTGGCCAGTTCACCCACTACGTTCAAGGGAAAGAAAAAGAGAACGGAAAGTTTCCCCGCCACCAGCGCTCCCCCCTTCGCGCCTTCCTGGGACCAGAGGGGGCCGAAAAGTTCTTCTATGAAACCCCAGACCCCTTTCGCCTTCATGCCGCAGAACGTGGCGATGACCATGCCCATGATACCCAAGCCCAGGGTACAGTTGATGTCGGCCGTGGGCTCCTCGAAATAGTGGGTCGGCAGGAAACCCATGAAATTGCAGAGCACGAGGAAAAGAAACAACGCCCCGATGAGCACAAAGAAACGGCGATTGGCCTGTTTCGTTTCGAGTTCCAGCGAACTGGTCACCAGGTTGTCGAAGCCGCTGACAAAAAGTTCGACGGCACACTGCCCGCGGCCGGGCACCAGGGCGAAGCGGCGCACGGCCCACCGGGACAACCCCAACAGTATTACCATGACCACCAAGGTGTTAAAAACGGTTAACACATTGAGACCGCCGAGGGGAATCTCAACGTCGGTGAAGGGCAAATAATGACAGATAAGGCGTTCGCCAATACGTTCCATGGCGCTACTTTTTTTCCCCTTCCGTGTCACGTTACGTCACACGGCGATCCAACCCGGTCAAACCAAGGAACACCACCACCGCCTGGATAATCAGCAAGCCGCCGACACCGGCAAGAATTCCCTTGATTGACTCACGGTCAAGGGTGAACGCCCTGCCGAGAACCGCCGCGTAGATAACATATCGAAGGAAAGCCCACTTGAATGACAAGGAATGTACCTTATCGCCGGACACCGATGCAAGTTTTTCGATCCGCAACGCCATAATCCAGAAACCCAGAATGCCGCCAAGACCGCATAAGAGGATCGCGTGCGCCACCACGCGGTCGAAAGGAAAGGCTATCGCGCCCGCCGCCAGGGTAATGGCGATGGAAAGACGCACGGCCATGATTCGAAATCGTCTCACTGGTTCCATGGTAATTCCCGCGCGAGAAGCCTGTAGGCGCCATAGATTCCCGCCGCCAGGCCGGCGAACACGCCCACCACCACAAACCCGCCGGTGCCGGCCTTCCCGTCGAGCCACAGCCCCACCAGCGTGCCGCCCACCGTGCAAACGGCGACCATGGCGCCCAGGGCACTCACCAGTCCCAAGGCGCGCAAGGCCGAAAGGGGCGACTCTTTCCGCGTTCGCGGCATGATCCCTCGCAATCTCGAAAAAGGCGGTACACGCTTCAAGCGTGCCGTAATCCGTTTCCGTGACATGTCAACGGCGCTACCGGCAAGGCTTTCTTACCCGGATCAGGCGTATTGGGCGACAATGGCCAGGCCGGTGGCGACACTGGTAAAGGTGTCGCGCCGGCGGATCCGGCCGGGGTCGTATCGCTGTTCGAGCATGGTCCGTATGGCGGGAATAAGGCTTGTTCCGCCCGTGGTCAACACCAGGTCGATATCGCCCGGCTTGACGCCGGCGCGCGCTTCGGCCTCCTCAATGCTCTTGAGCATGCGATCAAGGAGGATTTCAATGATGTGGGAAAACTCCTCCCGCTCAATCCGTTCGTCAATCCGTACATCTTCGTGTTCGAGCTGGATCCGGGTTTCAAGGGCGCTCGAAAGGCGTTTCTTGGCCGCTTCCACCTCCCGGGCAACCACATAGCCATAGTTGCGCTGAATCAACCCGCGCAACCGCCGTATCCCTTCGGGCTGATCCGAGGAGGTCTCGGCCGCGCAAAGCCAATGAATGGTTTCTTCGTTGTTGAGCTTGTAGAGGTTCTGCCAATCGAGAATCTGGTTGTAGAGCGACTGGGGCATGGCCAATTGGGAAGGACCGTAGCGCGCGCGGCTCCCGAAAATGGGGAACAGTTTTCGCCGTATGGTTTCGCGGTCGATGGCGTCTCCGGCGACGGGCACGCCGGCCACGCCGAGAATCCGGCTCTCCGCCAGGCGCGTCTTCGTGTCATGGGCGCCACCGAACTCCATGATGCACACGTCGCAGGTACCGCCGCCAATGTCCACGACCATCAGGCGCTGCCGGGAATCGGCCTTCATGGCATACTCGACGCACGCCCCCACGGGTTCGTAGAAAAAGGTGACTTCCTTGAAGCCCGCCAGTTCGGCGGCCACGCGAAGGCGGCGCTCCGCGGTTTCGTTTTCGCGGTCATTCTCGGAAAAACGCACGGGCCGCCCAAACACGGCCCGCTCCACGGATTCCCCCGCGGCCTCATCCACGCCAGCCTTCATCCGCGCAAGGATAAACGCCACCAGCTCCTCGATCTGATAGTGGGTGCCGAAAACCTCAGTGCCACGGAACTGGCGGTATCGAAGTAGGGTCTTCAGCGACTGAAACAGCCGTCCGGGCGCGTTCACTTCGACAATGGCATGTGCGCGCACCGCTTCCCGCGTCATCTGGCCGGGTGCGGGCGGACGATAGCCGTCTTCCTTGTCCAGTTCGCCGCCCACGTAGGCCTCGATACTCGCGCCGAGATCAACCTGCTTGAGGATCACCTCGCGATCAACATTGCGCTCGATGAAGGCATCGGCGGCCAGGCGCCCCACGATACACTCGTTATCACGGGTGATATAAACCAGCGAGGGAAGCGAGGTCGGACTGTCGTTGTGTTCGTCCAGGGCCAGTACACGGACGCCCCGGCCATCGGATACCGCCACGCTGGAATTCGTTGTTCCGAAATCTACACCGCAATACAGCTTGCCCAATGCCGACTCCTAGACCGGGATGCGCACACCTCACCCCACGCCCGCAAGACGCCCTTCGCGATAAAGATGATTCTCCGCGATCACGCCATGACTCCGTTACACCGTGCGTTGCCGAGCCGCGGCGTCACGGAGCCGGGTACACGGTTCCCACGGATGGCACGCACGAGAGCCCTCGCAGTTGCAAACGCCTCTCCACGTGGCCCGAAGCCACCGCGTACCGGGTCGCGCAGTATATCATGAGCCGTTGCCCCGGGCCAAAAGGGAACGCCCCGTGTTCTCCCGGCCTGATGAACCCGGGACACCGGGTGGTGTATAACTCCCCTGAAGAATGGGAAATACAAGGAGTGCCCATGGGCAAAAGCATTGTCAAATTCAGTTGTCATCACTGCGGGCACTGTTGCACCGATGTGGTCTGTCTGCCCACGCCGTGGGACGTGGTACGCATCGTGCGGGAAAGGGCGGCCAACCCCTACAAGTTTCTTGAGTTCATCCGGCCCGACGAGATTACCGAGGTGGAAGAGAATGACCCGACGTGGCTTGAGGTGGGGGGGGAACGCTATCTCATGGCCCTCAAACGGGGCAAAAAGGGTTGCCATTTTCTCGACAAGAAAACGCGCCATTGCACGGTGTATGAGGCCCGCCCCCTTCTCTGCCGCCTGTATCCCTTTAAGCTGCAGGAAAACCGGGCGGGCACGTTCAAGGGGTTTACGCTTCATAAAGACGTGGGATGTCCGCGCCACCGCGATGGCCGGGTACCTACGGCCCCCCTGTACGAGCTCTATTCGGACGATGCCGAACATCAACAGGATTACGCGGATTTGGTGACCGTTTTCAATCGCCGTGAATACAAGGGCAAGAAGCCCTCGGATTTTATCGAAATGTTCGTGGTATATCGGCGCAGGAAAAGGGGTTGAGGCCTGAAAAGCGAGGCCATTAAACTATTGACAAGACCGCGCAATCATCCATGAATGGTTGACTTGATGGGGCCGTAGTGCTATATTAGCCCCGTTTGGCGGGAACGCTTTTCCCCGGGTTGCCATCCATGGGTCGGAGTTGTGCGGCGTACAACCGGTTCCCCCTCATCCGTACCCGCTGAATCGAAGCAGCCGTTTCAGGAGCCACGTCCCGTATGAAGAAGTGGACCGTGATGCTGATTCCCCATGACCGGGGCAGCACCAGAACACTAAACCTTTCGAGCCTGCATTTCTGGGGGGGGGTGTCCCTGCTTGCCTTATTGGTTTTTTCGACGGCGTTTTTCTACCAGCGCGACCGGAAGCAGGCGCGAAATGCCCAGGTCCGCCGGGAGCACATCCGTGCGCTGGAGTGGCGACTGGCCAGTACGCCCCAAACCGTTTCTCAGGCCGGTATATCGGATGCGGAGTTGAAAGCAATCGAGGCCCGCATGAGCCTCGACTACGAGAGCAGTATCGCGGCTATTACGGCGGAATTGGCGGAACTCCATGACATGGAGGCCAAGGCGCGTGAAATCCATCTGTTGGAACCCCGCGAGACCGGCCAAGACGCCTCCGCGTCGGGCGGGGGAGGGGGTAAGGGCGGCCCGCTGACGGGTGAGCAGGGGGTTGGCTTCACGGCGGTGGAGGCGAAATACCGTCCGCCTCAAGTCATCTATGGCATGCTTCGCCCTTCGGCGGACCTGATTCTGCGCTAGATCCGGGTGCGCACCAACAGCCTGTCCGAGCTGGTGGCCGATATGAAGGTCCACAACGACCAGGTGGCACGTGTTCCAACGGGACGTCCCGTCCGCCGGGGCGCGGGCCGTTATTCCTCCCAATTCGGTTACCGCCGCGATCCTTTTACCCGGCGCGTGCGGCTTCATTCGGGTTCGGACATTGCCGCGCCGCGAGGGACGCCGGTTTATGCCACGGGACGGGGCGTGGTGGTGTTCGCGGGCTACGACGGCGATTATGGCCGGCTGATCACGGTGGATCATGGGAACGGCATCCAGACACGGTTTGCCCATCTTTCCAAGTTGTTGGTGAAAGAGGGACAGCAGGTGGAGCCGGGCGATCGCATTGGCAGCGTGGGGAGCACGGGCCGAAGCACGGGGCCCCACTTGCACTACGAGGTGCGGGTCCGCGGCAAGGCGGTCGATCCCCGCAAGTACCTTCCGGATTAACCGCCATGCTGGATTCACGTAAAGGCAAGGGTTACAACGAAAACCGTGTTGTCAGCATGGTGGGGCCGGGGACGGCTGTCCATGGCGAGATTCACTCGGAAGGCACCCTGCGTATCGAGGGCACGGTGACCGGGCGCATTGACTGCGCCGACAGCATTGTCGTGCAGGAAACGGGCAAGGTCAAGGCGGATCTCATTGCCACGCAGATCATCATCGCGGGCGAGGTGCGTGGCAACGTCACGGCCCGCGAGCGCATTGAGATCACCTCCGGCGGCAAGGTGACGGGCGACATCAGCGCGCCCCGTATCAGCATCGCCGAGGGGGTGCTCTTCGAAGGCAAGTGCGCCATGAAAGCCCCGGCCCAACGTCCGCCCAAAGCGGTGTCCGCGTCCGCGGCGTCCGCCGCCCCCCGTGCCTGAAGCAACGCGGCGATCAAACAGCATGTACCCTCCCCCATCCGCGAGAATTCTCGTTGCCATGAGTGGCGGGGTGGACAGCGCCGTCACCGCCGCCCTGCTGACGGCCCGTGGGTACGACTGCATCGGCGTCACCATGCGCCTGGTGCCGGAGCACGGGGAGAAGTCCGTTTTCGAGCCCTGCTGTGGTCTTGAAGCCGCCTCGGATGCACGGCGCGTTTGTGAAAAGCTTGGTATTCCGCACCGAATCATGCATGCCGTCGAGCGCTTTGACCGTGACATTATTCGCTACTTCGTGAGCGAGTACACCCGGGGACGGACGCCGAATCCCTGTGCACGCTGCAACCGAATGATTAAATTTGGGGCGCTCTATCGCTACGCCGACCGGCTGGGGGCCGCCTATATTGCCATGGGGCATTATGCGCGGCTTGAAAAACGGGGTACACGCTGGTCCCTGCGGCGGGCCGTCCATCGGCCGAAGGACCAGAGTTACGTACTCGCGCCGCTGACCCAGCCGCAATTGAAGCGCGCCCTTTTCCCCCTGGGGGCGTTGACGAAGGAAGAGGTGCGGAATCATGCGCGGGCGCTGAACCTTCCTGCGGCCGACAAAGCGGAAAGCATGGAAATCTGCTTCGTGCCGGACCGCGATTACGCGAAGATCGTCGAGGCCCGGGCGGGGGCAAGCCGTCCCGGTCCCGTGTTGAACACGCGGGGCGATGTTATCGGGGAGCACCGGGGGCTCATCCACCATACCCTGGGGCAACGGCGCGGACTGGGTATCGCGGCGGAACGGCCTTACTACGTGGTCCGCCTCGACCCCGAACGGAACGCGGTAATCGTCGGCCACGTGGAAGAAACCGGCTGCGCCCGTTTCACCACGGGGCCCCTGTGCTGGGGCGGGATGGCCCCAGCACCGGAACCTTTCGACGGCCGGGTGCAGCTTCGCTCCCGCCACGAGGGGGTACCGGCGCGGGTAATCCCCATGGGCCGGGCAGCACGCATCGAGTTGAAGCGGGTTGAACAGGCGGTAACCCCCGGACAGTGGGCCGTGTGCTATGACGAGGCGGGCTACGTGCTTTGTGCCGGGATCATCGAGACCTTCGAGCACGCGCCGCTGGCATAAAGTTGGCACAAAGACCGGTCGATCCAGGCAGCGTGGGTTTTCGGGCCGGGGACGCGGCTCCCGTGACTCCTTTTGGGCCGTGATTACGGGCTTATCGTCTCCTTATTTCCCCTTTGCAAAGCCCATTTATGCCACCAGGGGGTTTGTTGGTGTTTCAGCGGGTGACGGATAACCCGTTACGATTTCCCTTTGCTTTTCGTGGGAAGCGGCTTCTTGCCGATGGCGCCGGGTGATGGGGAGGAAAGAGCGTGCTGAATCGTTGCAGGGTTATAGACGGTGATGACGGCGCCGGCCTCGCCTCCGGCACGCAACGTGCCATCCTCATGGAGGCGGTACCGGTAGGCGTGAATCGTGAGATTGGCGCATTGGGAGACATTCGGCGCGGGATAGGTGACCGAGACGGGTATCCCGGCCCCATGGTCAATCCGAAAGACAAAATGGTCTTTCGCCCTGGCGAGGATCTCGTCGCGGTAAGCCGCCGGCAACGCCAAACCGGCCAGCGCCCGGCTTGAGATCGGGGGCGGGGAACACGTGGCGGTATCACCGTTCCTTTCGTCGCCCGTACCTTCGCCCAAAACGCGTGGCAGGAAAAGCAGGGTCGTCCCCGCGCGCTTCTCCGGCCAATAGTCGTAGCGAACCGGGCCGCCTGACGGAACCAGCAGGTCGCGCAGGAAGACCGCGTTTCGGGGGGGATAGGCATTCTGAATGACGCCCATGGCGGGCGTCTCCCCGGGGCGGCCCACGAAGACCCGGTCCGCCCGTTGCCGGTCCCCACGCGGGGTGGTTCGCCCGGCCACGGGGAAATTGACCACCTGGAACGTGTGTGCCCCCAGTTCAACACGGCTGCGCAGGAAAATGCGCCTGGCCGTGTCGTGTGTCCCCACGGCCACGTCCAGCGACAAGGGGGCATCCCCCGGGTTGAACAGGGCCACATAGATGAGGGTGTCGCGATGCCAGGCGTTGTAAACACAGGGGGCCTCGGCGACTTCCGCCCGGCTCCGGCCCCCGGCCCAGGCGGGGATGGCCGCCAGAAGCAGTGTCACGGTCAGTATCGCCGCATGGGTGACTGGATTTCCGCGCATGGTTTCATACTCCCTGGTCCATACCATGGTCCACTAAGAAGACGATTACAGCGCCGTTCTGTTCAACACAAACAGCGTCCCCCGCGCACTCTTCCGCGCGGGGGACGCATGAACACACGATGAACGGCCTACCAGTTGTAGACCAACCGCGTAACGCTGCTGGTGCTGTTGTCGAGGACCTGCGGGTCCTGCGCGGCACCCGCGGGGAATCCGTTGGCCGTGGTCACGCGGGCGTTGGCCTTGGGATCGAGGTAGGCGAAGGCTTCCTCGGCCGTAACCCACGTGTCGTGATTGGTGTTGGCGGCCACCTCGGACATGAACTTGCCCTGGGTGCTGATGCCCTGCTTGAGGTAGTAGGTGAAGACGCCGTTACCCCCGGGGTTGGCCGCGCCGCCGATGGACGTGTCATCCCAGGCGGAATGGGTGCCGGGCACCGCCGTCATCACGAAGAGGTTGTTTCCCGTGAGGGCCTTCAGGTCTTCCTGGAAGGTCAATATGGGGCCGTCATACTTCTCTTGCGTGTCGGCCTGCGGCTCGACGTTTCGACACCGCTCGTTCCGTACCGGGTCGTCGCAGAGGCAGACCTGCTTCATGTCGATAAAGTTGCCGCTGTGACAGGCATCAATGCCGATGATCACATTGGCAATGGTGCTGGTGGCGCCGGGTTTGGGTATGGTGGCCAACGCGGCCGACAGGTCGGTGACACTGATCCAGTTGGCATCCTCGTAGGCGCACAAGTATTGGGTGCCGTCGGTGGTGCCGTTGGCGCCATGGCCGGAGAAGTGGAAGTAGAAGAGGTCGTATTTCTTCATCACCCCGCCTATGGCCTTAATCTTGTCGATAATGGTGGCCTCCTTGGCGGCGGCGTTGGTGTAGGTGGTGAAGTCCGCCGCCGTCCACATGTTGTTGACCTGCCCCAGGGAGGTCCCGGTGAGGGCGGTCTTGATATCGGTCACGTCCTTCACCGCGGCCTGCAACCAGGACTGCTTCTTGTATTTCACCTGGATCCGGTCATAGTCGTCGTAATTTGCCGGCTCGGTGAAATTGAGGCGGTAAGGTGACGCCGCGCCCACCATGGCGGTGGGGGTAACACTCACCTCCGGCCGATTGGTGCCGCCTTCGGTATCGGTGAAGATCAGGGTGAAATCACCGGGACCGTCGGGCGTCTTGGTCACGGTGACGTTCACGTAGTCACCGCCCGCGGCGCCGACCCAGGAAAAGTTGCCCGGGTCCATCGATGCGGCGGGGTATTCATTCAAGCCGACGAGCACGCCGTAATTCTTGCCATAGGTGAGCACATTCGACAGGCCGCCCTCGGAGGGATCCCCTTCATTTTGCGCGGCCTTGTAGATGTAGACATACAGATCGCGCTTACCCGCGGTAATATCGGTATAGGTGAGGGAATAGCCGCCGGCCGCTTTCGCCGCGGCCACCGTAATCGGCGACATGGCGGTGCCGGAGTTGATCACGTAAATGTTGTCCGCGGTCAACCCGTCCACCGGGTCCCCCTCTTCATCCATGACATTCATGGTGAGCTTCACCGTGGGCCAGGCCGACAGGTCGGGCTCGGCCAGATTGATGGTGTAAACATTCGCCCCCGAGGCCTCCACCTCGCCCGCTTCCCAGACATGCGCGCCCGTGGTCCACGAGGAATTGGTGCTCTCCGACGACAGCACGCTGCTCACGGACAGCTCGTTTTCCCCATTCACCTCCGCGGTAATATGCACCGGCGTGGGCGTCGTGGTTTCCGAGTCGTTGTGGTCGGCGTAGTAGTAGACACGAATGACGAAACGCTTGTGCCCCACCACGTCGGGGACCGTGACATGCTCGGGGCCGAAGCCGTTGACGTCGTCGAAGTCGAGTTCCATGGCACCCGCTCTCCGATTGGCGTAATAGCAATGCCCCTCGTCGGTGCCTTCCTCGTCGAACTGCTTGACATGCAGGTCGATGTCGGTCTGGTTCGTGTCCCACCACAAGGTGATGACCACGCTGGTGGGCTCCACTGCGCCGATAATATCCCAGTCCTCCGTGCGTGCATAAAGGGAGTCCTCCAGGTCGTAGACCTCGACACGCAGCGTATTCGGTCCCGCGTTCACTGAGAAGGTCACCTGGAATACCCAGAGCGACGCACCGTCCTGTTTGGACAGGGCTTCGACCGTCTCCGGGGCGATGCGGTCCGCATCGTTGAGAAATTCGGCCTGGCCGTTTTTGTAGATCACCTGGCCGGTTTTCGCCGTCTCGCGAACGACGGAGACGGGGATCTTGTCGCCATTAAGCACCAGGAACACCGAGCCTTCGAACTCGGTGGCATCCGGGCCGGCCGGGTTCGGCACCGTACCGGTCATCATCTGGGTGGCCTGGCGGGTTACCCCGCCGTCCGTTAGGCCCGTCTCCGTGGACAGGTTGGTGTCTTCAATAACCTGCACCTCTAACTCGGGTCCTATCGACACCACAAGCGCCACGACACTGCCCTGTTCCGCGTGGGCGCCCGCCGCCGGATCCTGGCTGATCACCTCGCCCGCGGGCACCGTGTCGCTGTATTCCTCGGCCGCGGCACCAACGGAAAATCCGGCCGCGACAATCGCGGCTTCCGCCGCCTCTTGCGTCATGCCCACCACATCCGGAACGATTGACGGCGGACACCCCACCAAAGCAAGGCTCACCAGGGCCCCCAGCGTCAAAAACCAACGATAGTGTTTCATGACCTCCACCTTTCCCGTTCTTTTTCCGAAATAACCCAACGCCACCAACAAAAGCCCGTTACTGCGAGAAAGAGAGGAACTCACGTGCCAATACAGGCCTTTGCATAGGAGATTGCCACCGTCGCTCGACATCCTTCGCAATAACAAAAAAGGCCGGTTTCAACTTTGGCCGGTGGCGTTAAACCGGATCCTTCACCAGCCTCCTGTTGCGCCCACGTATCCCGGGCCATCTCCAGGACTTGTTTCGCCCGACGAACGCGGCATGTATCCACACGCCGTCGTCCGCCTCACTTCACCAGGCCTTTGGCCTGACCCAATCCACACATGCCACATCGAAGTTGGTGAAACATCCGGGTTAAACCCGAACCAAACCACCTGTCATTTAACCCTAGGATGATAAGGATACACGCGATTCACGGATCCGTCAAGGGGGGGGACTCGAAAAAAGGCGGGAGCTCACCTCCACATTCGGGGGCCAACGTGCCCCGGGATGTACTGAAAACAGGTTCACCTTACACCCGCCTTCGCGGGAATGACGGGGCGGGAGCATGAACCCCTTTTCGCGTCAATTCGTGCGGAACTTCATTGGTAAGCGATTAACCGCCTCAACGCAACAATTTATGGATGGCGCAGCATGTGCCATCTGCGGGACCGAGCCGGACCTGCTATACTCCCGCATCCAAAGACGGGAGGGATGGCATGGTGAGCGGTATGGGACGTATTGCGCTCCTGGTGGTCTTGGGTTGCTGTTGTACGCTGGACGCGGTTTCGGCGCAGCCATTGCCGGATTTGACCGAAACGGCTTCGGCCTGGCAGCCCGTCGAACCGACCCCGAAGGTGGAGATGGCGGAGGGGGGGGAAAGGCTGCGCTTCCGCTGTAACTTCGCCGAAACCACCGAACCGCGTGTTTCCTGGGATCGGGCGGTGGCGCTGGATTTGTCCGGGGCCTTGGGCATGGTTTTTACCTCTCAGTGTGATGATCCCATGCCGGTAAGCCGCTTTTCGTTCTACCTGCACACCGCGTCGGGCTGGTATTCGGCGGGTTTCGCGCCCGAAGGGACGGGAGGAAAGCCGGAACGCATGTTTATTCCCCGGATGGCCATGCGGACGGAGGGCGCGCCCGGGGGCTGGCGCCGCATCGACCGCATCCGTATTTCCGCGTGGCGTGGTTCGGACAAGGACACCACGTTCCTGCTGTCGGATTTCGCCGTCATACCCGCCACGCCGGGCGTGGCCGTGTTGCAGGCGCAGCGGTCGGTGAGCGCGGAGCCGGGCGAAGCGCGGACGGTCCTGGAAACGGCCCGGCGGGTGGCGTCTTATCTTGAGGCTAACGGCATTCCCCATGCCCCATTGAGTGATGTGGATATGGCAGAGGCCATGCCGGCGGGGCACCGCCTGATCATCGTACCCTATTGTCCTTCCATGGACGAACGAACGGAGGCGGCCTTGCTGCGGTTCATTGCCGATGGCGGCAAGGTAATCACTTTTTACGCCATCCCGCCGAAACTGGCGCGCGCCCTGGGCATGACAAGGGGACGCCACATGCAAAGCGGGCCCGGCGCGCGTTTTGCATCGATCCGGCCCGCGGCCGATGGTGGCGTCATGGGACTGCCCGACGAAGTGCGGCAGCACTCGTGGAACATCATTGCCATGGAACCCGTGGCGGACAAGGCCCGCGTGGCCGCCTGGTGGCATGACGGCACGGGCCGGGCCACGGGCGAAGCCGCCGTGCTGGTGTCCGGTACGGGGGCGCACATGACCCACATCCTGCTCGACGACGACCGGGAGAACCAGGCCCGGCTCCTGTTGGCGATGGTGGGTGCCCTGTATCCAGAAGCCTGGCCCATGGCGGCGCGGCACGCTGTTTCGGCGTTGGACACCCTGGCCCAGGCGCTGGCTTCCCCGCCGCCCGCCACGGCCACGGTGGATGCACGGGTCGCCGCCGGGGATTATCCCGGCGCCCTGCGCGCCGCGGGCGCAATACGTCAATCCATGCTCGAAGCCTATTACCGGCGGCAACGGCCCGAAGCCGGAGAGTTCCGGGGATTCTGGTGTCACAGTCCTTTTGGCGTGGAGGGCATGACCTGGGATGAAGCGGTACGCCTGTTGGCGGAGAACGGTTTCACCGCCCTTTTTCCCAACATGGCCTGGGGCGGCGTGGCGTATTACGAAAGCGATGTCCTTCCCGTGGCGCCCGAGGTGGCGGAGCGGGGCGACCAACTGGCGGAGTGTCTGGCGGCCTGCAAGAAGTACGGGATCGAGTTGCACTACTGGAAGGTCTGCTGGAACATGACGGGGCACGCGCCCAAGGCTTTCCGCGAACGCATGAAAAAGACCGGCCGGACCCAGGTGCGCTTCGATGGCGGCGAGGAAGCGAATTGGCTGTGCCCCTGCCGGGAAGACAATCGGGCGCTGGAAACTGCCGCCATGCTGGAGGTGGCCGAACGTTACGACGTGGACGGCCTCCACTTTGATTACATCCGCTATCCCGACGAGGACGCCTCGTTCAGCGAAGCATGCCGACAGGGATTCGAAGCGCGTCTGGGGCATTCGGTTTCGCCCTGGCCCGCCGCTATGCGCGAGGACCCGAAGCTGCGGCGGGCATGGGGGGACTTCCGCCGCGACCAGATCACGCGGGTCGTCGCCGGGGTGCATAAGGCGGTTAAGGAACGTCACCTGAAAGTGAAAGTGTCCGCCGCGGTTTTTATCACGTGGCCCACGCACCGCGATACGGTGGGGCAGGACTGGAAGGCCTGGTGCGACGCGGGGTACCTGGATTTCGTCTGCCCCATGGACTACACGGAGCGTACGGGGCAATTCGACACCTGGATCCGGCAACAGCAGGCCTGGGCGGGCGAGGTGCCGGTCTATCCGGGCATCGGCCTGGGTCTCTGGACCGGCCGCGACCCCATGTTGACCTTCATCGAACAGGTGAAGCGGACCCGTCAACGGCATACGGGCGGCTTCATGGTGTTCAATTACGGTGTCCGGGAGGCCCGCTCCGTGGTCCCCTGGTGTGGCGCGGGCCTGCTGCGTGATACGGTGGACACGGCACATGGGGCACGGTGACGCCATCCCCACGGGTATCATGCAAAAAAAATGCCGATACCATCATTTTCTTCTTGACAAAGCCACCGTCGCCTGCTACAAACCCCTTGGAAAGGGCGGGGCATGTTCACGGACGGCCGCGCGGAACGGCCTTCCGGCAAAACCGCGAGGGAGAATGACCCGATGTCACCTGCGTCCGCGACGCCCAAAAACGCACCGCTTGACAAGCTGCACGCCATCAAGAACGAGGCGGCCCGCATGGTCGCAAAACGCATGCTCCTCGAAAGCAACGCGTCCGGCGTGGATAAACACATTGCGGCGCACGAGGCCGACGTGGCGCGGCGGCTTGAACTTGACCTTCGTGGCGCGACGCCTTACGGCCGGGAAGAACGGCTGGCGGACCAGCTACGGCACCAGGCATTGATCGCCGAGCGGAATCACATTGCGGAAGCCTTGGCGGAGATGGATGCGTGCCACGAGGCCCTCTCCCGCCAGGCCGAGGAGGCCCTTGCCCAGCGCTACACCGAGGATTTGGCGCAACTCTCCATGCAAATAGCCGAACGGGTCCGGCGTTTTTTCGTCCTGTGGAAACAGGTGAAGCGCGTCGTGAAAGATGTTGAAGAACTCTGCCGCCGCCACCGGGAACTCCACCAGGCCCTGGATGCGCTCCGGCGGCAACAAGGGCAGCCCTTCATCCTTCCCCCGGAAGCACGCCTCCCCCGAAGCGTCGAGGACCTGCAGGACGCCATCGCCGCGTTGGCCGCCCTGCCGGAATCCAAGGCCTGCAACGCATCCTGGCAAGCCCAGGGCGACTGTACGGCGGCTCGCTGAAGACGGCCACACGAAGTCATGGCACGCCTGGAAACGTGTGCGGAATAATCTGCGGATCGATTCCCCTTGGCGTCAGGAACGAAACGTTCCGCCCCTCCCCGATCCCGGCGGCCTTTTTTCGTGGATTCCCGCCTTCGGGCCTGCCGGTTGAGGCCATGGTGGGCCACGGCCCACCCTACGTTTTTCGGTCGGTTCTTCCGGGACCAGGAATCCGTATCACGCCCTGTGTACTCTCATGGGGCGCATGGGAACGGGGACATGGGTTCATCCCCTATGGATAACGAAGCTTTACGGTGGGATCGTCGATGTCTTGCGTCCGGTCGATGTAAGGTTCCAGGTCGCGAAGGGCAATGACGTTGAAGCCTCCCTCTTTGAGATAGGCCATGTATTGCTTGAACATCTCCGGTGGCGTGTGAACCCAGGGGTGTGCCGTGTCGGGCACGCCGTGAAATTGAACGATGACCGCCTTGCCTTCCACCGCCTGATCCACGAGTTTTTTGAAATGTTCGAGGGTCCACTGGGGGTAGGCATCGCCCGAGGTGGGAATGAGGAGCGGATCATAACGCCTGGGCTCGTAGAGCGGTCCCAGGTGAATCTCGCCGTAGGGCAGCTCCGGCTGCATGCCGCGCCGGGCAAAGCGGAAGCCGTGGGCGCGGACCACTTCCAGCGCTTCGGGGCCGAAGCCGTTGCCGGGCCAGGCAAAGCTGATCGGTTTGGGCACGCCCACTTTCGCGAGGGCACGGTCCACCTTGTCCAGTTCCTCGGGCAACAGCTTCGCGGATTCCGGCGTGTTGAATCCGCCATGGGACCAGGTGTGGTTGCCGATTTCGAAGCCCATGTCGTGCAGCTTTCGGATGTCCTTCCAGTTCATGAAGTTGTCCTGGTCGTCCATCCACAGGTGACAGACGAAGAAGGTGGCGCCGAACCCGTACCGCTTGAGCAGCGGCCCGACGAACTCGACATGAGACCGCACCGCATCGTCAAAGCTCAGCACCACCGTTTTCTCGGGAATGGTCTTCGCGTTCCACATGGCTTGTTCCTTCGCAATGGCGCCGCCCTGAAAAGCGGCCGGCAGTAAGAGGGTCAGCGCAACAAGTGTCTTGCCGGACATGACAGGTGTCTCCTTATCATCCCAACACGGGACGTAACGCCGCTTCATGGTCGCGCAACCAGCGGCAAATGTCGGTCACCGTTTCCTCGACACCACGGCGCGGACGCCAGCCCGTGGCTTCGCTTACCCGGCCATGATCCGTAATATACACCGGTATGTCCGCGTCACGGGTGGCCGCTTGCGCGGTGATGGGGATGGCATTTCCCGTAAGCCGGACGCAAAGGGCGGTGAGCTCGCACAAGGACGTGCTTACCTCGTGTCCGCCGCCCACGTTGAAGACCCGTCCGGACAGGGCATCCAGGTGATCCAGTTGGTACAGGATGAGATCGAGCAGGTCGTCCACGTGCAAGAGGTCGCGCACCTGCTTTCCCGTACCGCCATGGCCAATGTACCGTAGCGTGCCGCCAAAGGCATGCCGTGCCGCCCACAACACCACCACGCCCTGGTCCACCTTGCCCATCTGCCACGGTCCCGTGATCACGCCGCACCGGTTCACCAGGCCGCGCAGGCCATACATGGCCTGGTATTCCGCCAGGAGCAACTCGGCACAGAGCTTGGACGCGCCGTACATGGACCGCGCGCCCGCGAGGGGGAAGTCCTCGGTGATTCCCGCCGGCGAAACACCGGGCGCCGTCCCCTCGCCGATAAGCTCGAAACGGGTCTCGCCTTCCCGGTAAGGCAGGTTGCGCAGACCTTCAATGGGGTAGACGCGGCTCGTGGAGAGGAAGATGAAGCCCGCGCCGTGGCGCCGCGCCACCTCGAGGCAATTGACGGCGCCCACCAGGTTGGTGTCGAGAACATAGCACGGCGATTCGCCATAACCCGCCAGCACCGACGGTTCCGCGCTGCATTCGAGAATGCAATCCACCGGCCCGAGGGTCTCCAGGTCGGCGGCCTGGCGTACGTCGCCATGGACGAACTCGACGCCCGACGCGGCCAATCGGGGCACGTTCAACTCCGAGCCCCGGCGCCGCAGATTGTCCAGCGCGATGACGCGCGTACCTTCCCGCGCGGCCTTGAGTCCCATGGCCAACCGCGACCCGACAAAGCCCGCGCCGCCTGTTACCAGAATTGTTCGCACCCACGGTCCTTTCATGGCTGATCGACCAGGGCATCGTAGCGCAGACCGGATGACAGGTCAAACCGTCGGGGGCAATCAAGCGGACCCAGGCATTTCCCTCCCCCGAGCGATACGTGCCTGATCAGGCAATTGGCGTTTCGGGTCGCCGGCCGTTACACTTCCGGGGCTTGGAATTGTCCGTGATCCGTTACCGCAAGGAGATGCCCGAAGATGCCCCAGCCCCCCATTCTACCGCTCATTGACTGGCCCGAGGTTTTCACGTCCGGAAAAACCTATGACAAATGGATAGGGGATGCGGGAGCGCCCGATAACGCGAAGGCCATGGAAGAACAGCGGGCCGCCCAGCGCCTGGAACCGCACGAGGAGGCCCTGCTGGCCGCGTTGCCGCGAACCGTGCATGTCGTGGCCATCGCCGAGGATTGGTGTGGCGACGTGGTGCGCCATGTTCCCGTGTTGCAACGCCTGGCCGACGCGGCCCCCAAGCTCCAGGTGCGTTTCATCGAGCGGGGGCAACACCCGGACGTGTTTGCCCGTTTTCTCACCAACGGCGGCGAAGCCATCCCAAAGTTCGTTTTTCTCAGCGACCGGTTCGTCGAGTGCGGCAACTGGGGGCCCATGCCCGCCTTGTGCCGCGAGCTCCTGTCGCGCGGGAAGGCCTGTGGCGACGTGGGCGCCGCGCGCCAAAAGGTGGGCGCCCTTTACCAGGCCGACGCCGATAAACGGGAGGTGGTCCGGGAACTGCTGGCACTCATCGACATCGCGTCGAGCAGCGCACCATAGGGGGAAGCGACAATGGTCAGCCACCTGGAAGCCGGGGCATGAGAACCGATTGAAGCCCTGCCGGTCTCCACAGCCCCCGGTTCGGGCCGAGTACGGCCCACAGGGGGCGGTTGTGCCACGTAAGAAGGGAACCCGGCGTCACTTTCCCCTCATTCTGGTTTCTCCATGGCCGTCACCCCGCGTGAACTCGCCGAAGGTGTGGGAGAGGTCCTGCAGGTGGCGCGAAAGCAGGGCCTTCATCTCCGCCAGCCGTTCCGCGCAGGCCGGGTCCTCGGCAAGGTTCTTCTGCTCGTAGGGATCATGCTTGAGGTCATATAGCTGGTCCGGATCAAAGTAGCCCGGAAAGTCCTTGTTGGCGCCGTAGGGGATGTAGACCGCGCCCTTCTTGTTCCAGCGGTTGCCCGCGGTGACGCGCTTCGCCGTGCCGTCCCAAGCGTAGGTCTTCGGCTCAGCCTGCCCGATGGCCTCGCGGAGTTTCGGCGGGTAGCGCAGGGCGATGTATTTCCAGTCCTTCGTGACCACCGCGCGGGCGTAGGCCACTTCGAGAAGGAGCGATTCACGCCAGGGAACGCTATCCCCCCGCCCGGTCAGCAGGGGCAGAAAGCTCCGGCCGTCCATGTCCGCGCCCGCCGGGGTGGGCGCGCCGCAGGCATCGAGCAACGTGGGCGCCACATCGATATTGGCACAGAGGCTGCCGATGGTTTGTCCCGGCGCGATGCGTTTCGGCCAGCGTGCCAGGGCGGGAACCCGCGCCGCTTCGTAGAGGGTCCGCTTGCCCCGGTTCTGATGGTCGCTGATGAAGAGGACCAGCGTGTTCTCCGCCAGGCCGAGTTTCTCGATGCGCCCGAGTACGGCGGCGACGGCGTCATCGAACCAGGTGGCCTCCACGAGGCGTCCTTTGACCCCGGCGGCGCGGGCACGACGGGCCGTATCTTCCCGGGGCGGCATGCCCTTGGGGGGGGTGTCGAGCATGCCCGCCGGCGTGGCGCACGGGTCGGCCTTCAGGAAGTCGGCGGAACCGACCCAGCCGTGGGGCGTGGTGCTGGCGAAGTAGAGGAAGAAAGGCGCCTCGTGGTGAGCGTCAATGAACTCCAGCGCCCCTTCCACCAGCCACTCCAGGTTATGAACTTGCAGCGCCCTGGGAATGCCCAGGGCTTCCTTGTTCTGCAGGTAAACCCGCGACACGTAATCGAAGCCCAGGCGTTCACGAATATAATTCACGCCCCGATCGTAGACCTCGCGAATGGCCGCGGCCACCTTCGGATCACGCGGGTCGGCGTCGGGTGCGACGCCCTTCACGCGTCCGCCATGGGGGCCGTCCCAATCGGAGTTGTGCCATTTGCCCACCATGCCCGTGGCGTAGCCTTGGGCCTTGAGACGTTTGGCGATGTTGCTTTCCCCGGGGCCCAGGTGGGCGTTCTGGACCACGTTGGCCGGACCGCCCGGCGGGAAATCACGGCACACGCCGTCGCTGCGGCTGGCGTATCGGCCCGTGAGCAGGGCGTAGCGGCTGGGGGAGCAGATGGTGGAGGTCACGTAGAAGTGATCAAAGCGCGCACCGTCCTGCGCCAGGCCGTCGATGGTGGGCGTGTGGATGGCGGGCGAATCGAGGTAGGCGAGCCAGGGATTCATGTCTTCCCGGAACAGCCCCTTTTCCCGCGCCCCCGAATAGGTTGGGAAGGCAAGGGGATCATAGACGCCAAGCTCGTCGAAGTCGAGGTCGTCGAAGTAGAAGAGGACGATGTTGGGCCTGGCGGTTTTCGCCGCCGCTGTTACCGCCGTGCCCGCCGCCAGCATGGCCGCGCCCAGGCCCGTTTGTTTTAGAAAGTCGCGTCTTGAGCATGGTTCCATCGATATATTCCCGGTTCTATACCAGTGTGTCCAACTCCTCGACCAGTTCCCTGAAGCGCGTCATGGCTTGGGCGACGGGCGCGGGCTTCCGAAGGTCCACGCCGGCCTCCTTAAGTTGATCAAGGGGAAACTTGGAGCCGCCGCTGGCGAGGAAACGCAGGTAGCGCTCCCGTTCCTTCTTGCCGCCGTCCATCACGGCCCGTGCCAGGGCGATGGACGCGGAAAGACCGGTGGCGTACTTGTAGACATAGAAGGCGCGGTAGAAATGGGGAATGCGGAGCCCTTCCAGGTCCAACGCTTCGTCGATGACGAATCCGGGACCGAAGTAGCGTTCGAGCAATTTCCGGTATTCGGCGCGCAGTCGTTCCAGCGTGAGCGCTTCGCCCTCTTCGGCAATGGCGTGGATGATTTTCTCGAACTCGGCGAACATGGTCTGGCGAACAATGGTGCCGCGAATCTCTTCGATCTCACGGTTGATAAGGCGGGCCCGCTCTTTTCTGCCTGTCGCCCGGTCGAGAAGGTGCTTGCCCAGGAGTTGTTCGTTGAAGGTGGACGCCACCTCGGCCACAAAGATGGTGTAGTGGCTGTCCTGGTAGGGCTGGCGCGTCGTGCTGTAGTGGGAGTGCATGGAGTGTCCGCCCTCGTGGGCGAGGGTGAACATGCTGTCGATAACATCCGCCTGGTAATTCATCAGGATGTAGGGCGGCGTGCCGTAGGCGCCGTAGGAGAATGCGCCGCTCCGCTTGCCCTGGTTCTCGTAACGATCCACCCATCGCGCTTCCAGCAGCCCTCTCCGCAGCACGTTGACGTAAGAGCCGCCCAGGGGTTACACGGCCGCACAAACGGTCTCCACCGCTTCTTCGTAGGGGATGTTAACCGGGGCGGATTTCACAATGGGCGCGTAAGTATCGTACATGTGCAGGTCTTTAAGCCGCATGGCGCGCTTGCGGACCTCCAGGTAGTGGTACATGGTATCCAGGTGATCGTGGACGGCGTCGATAAGGCTGTCGTAGACCGTCACGGGAACATTGTCGGAAAAAATAGCGGCTTCCAGGGCCGAAGGGTAGTTTCTGGCGCGGGCGATGTACACATCCTGCAAAACGGAAGCACTCATGGCCGCGGCCAGGGTGTTGGCATGGTCCTCGTACTCGGCGTAGTACTGGTGGAAGGCCTTCTTCCGCACGGCGCGCTTCGGTGATTCCAGGAACACGCGGAAAGAGCTTTGGGTCAGTTCCATTTCCTCGCCGCGCTCGTTCTTGACTTTGCCGAACTTCATGTCCGCGTCGTTGAGTTGCCCGAAGATCCGCGAGGCCGTGCCCGCCACCTCGCCCTGCATGGCCAGCAGGCGCTCTTCATTCTCGGAAAGAATATGGGGCCGGTAACGGAGCAGTTTCTCCAGGTTGAAGCGATAGGGCGCGAGTATGGGATTCTTGAGGTAGGTCGCCATCTTGCGCCTGGGGATGGCCTGGAGCTCGGGGGCGATGAAGCTCGCCGCCTCGCCGGCCTTGGTGGCCAGGTGTGTGTAGCGTGCCACCATGCCCTGGTAGGTGCTGTTGGTCACGTCTTCCGACGATTTCAGGTAGGCGTAGACCCCCAGCTTCTCCGCGAGTTTGTCCAGTTCCGTCTCGAAATCACAGCACGCCCGGATAGTTTTTGCCGAACGGCCCAGCTTGCCGTGGAACCGGGCGAAACCGCCGACCATTTTCTCCAGCTTCCGGTAGGCCCGTTCCCAAGCGGTGTCCGTCTTGAACACCTTGGTCAGATCCCAAGTGTCTTCCGGCCGGACTTCACTTCTCTCGGGTAATGTTTTGGCTTTGGACATACGGCTCTCCTGCACGGGGATTAGATTGACTTCAACAACATCGCTTCATTCGGACCAAATGTCTTCCTGGCCGGGTGTGATGCCGGGAAAAGACGGATGGGGGGTGTCGGATCACGGTACAAGCAGCGTCCCGCGCGCCAAAGGCACAAGCATACCGGCCTGGGGCAACGCCCCGGGAGAACGCATGCAAAGCATGAAAAATCGAAAGCCCGCTCCATTCAACCTAACCCCGCACCGCCGGTATGAATCTGCGCCTTTGGCGCTTCATATAAATGCAATATAGTGGCTGCATGGGGATTAGTTTGTACGTTTTTCCCGTCGAGACCAAACTAGCAAGACCGCCGTCAGCAATACAAGCAGGACCATGTCGCCACGGGGGCCCGAACCGGCGTGGCCGGGCGCACAGCCGGTTCCGCCTTCCCCCTCGCCTTCCCCTTCCCCCTCGCCTTCGCCCTCACCTGCATGGGGCGTCAGAACCACGGTCACCTGGAGCACTTGGCCGGAGGCCGGCGCCACGGCGGTTGTGGCATCCCCGTATCCCGTGGCGCTTGCCGTCAAGGTATAGGCCCCGGGCGCCACGCCGGGGAAGAGGTACACGCCGTTGTCATTCTCCGCGACGGGCTCCAGCCCGGCCAGATCGAGCGCGACCGTGCCGCTTGTAATCCGCGTTCCCGATCCTTCCTCTTCCAAGGTGATTACCAGGGTCGCCGAAAGCAGGCCGGCACTGCCTGTCAGGAAGGGTGTGAAATCCACGTTGCCGTTCATGTTGGTCTTGATGTCGTCGTATAAATCCGTACCCCAGTCGTTGGCCTCGGCCTTCACCTCGTTGGGGTTGTTGTTGTTGATGAACAGCCCTCCCACCCCTTCAAAGATGTTTCCGCCCGTGTCTTCCCGCGTGGCGTCACCCAGCAGCGGCGTGGCGTCGGCGGTTTGCTTGCGCGAAGGCTCGCGCACAAAGATGGCGTCGAAGCGGATGTCGGAAAAGGTGTTGCCCGCGATGTTGGCCCGCGATTCCCGCGCCCGGATCCCGTTGGTCACGTTTTCGATGCGCGATGCGCGGACCACGGCATCCGAAGATCCCAGTCCAAGGATATCCACACCGATGGAGTCGCTGTTGTTCTGCCCGTCAAGCACCACGTTTTCCGCCACCAGGGCCACGTTGGCGATCTTCAGGAGCTTGACGTTCGACGGGGCGTCCAGGGGGAGCCTTACCGTAAGATCCTGGAGAATGGTTTCATCGCCCGCCTCGACCACCACGTCGTCCGTGGCCAGTTGATTCGTGCGCGGTCCAATGACGGTCAAGGAAGGATCGGCGTCGTCCGCGCCCCGCAGGATGATATTGTCGTCGAGCAGCACTTTTTCCTCGTAGGTGCCCGCGGCCAGTTGCACGGTAACCGGGTGGCTTTCGCTGGCCTGCGCCGCGGCCTGCGCCACGGCGAAGGCAATGGTGCGCCACGGGTTCTCCGCGCTGCCGTCGCCGAGTTCATCATCGCCTCCGGGGGCCACGTGGAAGGTGGAAACCGGGTCGGCGCCATCCCGTGGATCCGATCCCGTTTCGTACTCTTGCAGCGCCGTCAGCCCGTCCGAGTCCCCGTCCGATGCGGCATCGGCCGCGTCGCCGGGGTTGAGGCCGTTTTGACCTTCCCACGTATCGTCCATGCCGTCTTCATCGGCGTCCACGAACTCGAAAAGACCCATGTCGTAGGCACTTCCCCGGGGTCGCGCCACGTCGTCAAAATCATCCGTCACGTCTGCCGAAACGGTGCCCGCATCAATGCACGGGGAGGTGGACAACACGCGCAGGAGACCACGCGGCGGATTCTGCAGGAAGGGATCCGAATCGATATTGCCCGTGCCCGTGTAGCCGCCCTGTACGTCGGAATAGGTCACCGTGGGGCGGCTGTTGCTTTCATTGCGCATGGCGTCCGGCAAGTTGTCCCAGAGGATGCAGTTCGTGATGGTCGGGGAGGCTTCGAAGTTCGCCATGGCACCGCCGCTTTGGGCCGTGGCCGTGTTGTCCACGAAGGTGCAATTCACCACGGTGGGATCGGCGCCTTCGTTGTACAGGCCCCCGCCCGATACGGCGGCGTCGTTCGCCGCGAAACCGCAATTGGTGACCTTCGCCGGGGAGGTCCAATTGGCCATGGCGCCGCCGGAGGTGCCTGTCGCTTCGTTGGCCAGAAACAGGCACGACCGCACCTTGACCATCCCGTCCCAGTTCGCCATGGCGCCGCCGTTGTTCGCGCTGTTCTCCCCGAACAGACAATCCGCGACCGTGGACCACGACTCACTGTTGTACATGGCGCCGCCGCTGTCATCGGCGCTGTTGCCCACGAAAGAACAACGCGAGATGGTTGGGAAGGTGAAGGAAGCCTCCGCGTCCGTGTACATGGCGCCGCCATCGTCCGCAGCCCAGTTGTCCTCGAATTGACAGTCTTCCACGGTGGGGGCGGAGGATTGCCAGTTGTAGAGGCCGCCGCCATCGCCCAGGGCCTCATTGGCCTCGAAACTGCACTGGCGTATTATCGGCGAGGCCTCCGCGTTGTACATGCCGCCACCGTCCTGGCTGGCCTCGTTATGGCTGAAGACACACCGCTCCACCGTGGGGGAGCCGCGGAAGTTGCGCATGCCCCCGCCGATGACTGCGAAGCCGCGGGTGATGGTGAAGCCGCGAATCAGGGCGTTGCCGGCGCCCAGCACACACCGGCGCTCGGTTTCACCGTCGATCACCGTGACATTCACCTCGGGGTCCGCCTGGTCCGCCGAAGACTCGCTCCCCGCGAAACCGCCTAGGATATTCACGCCGCCGCGCATCTCAACCACGTTGTCCGCCGTTCCCCGGTAGGTTCCCGCCGCGACGAAGACATCCCCGCCGCCGTCACTGGCGGCCATATCCACGGCCGCCTGGATCGAGGTAAAGGCCGTGGCCCAGGACGTACCGTCCTGTGTGCCGCTCCCATTTGCCGCGTTGACATACCACGTCGCGCCGAAAGCGGGCACACAACCCACGAACACCACCAAGAGAAGCATGTGCCTCATATCACCCGTCTCCTTCATCTCGTCGAAAGCACCGTAACCCGTACATCAGCATTATGATGGATTCGCCGAGGTTTCACAATGCTTGGTCCTTCGCGGACTTGTCGCCATCCTGGAAGATCCCGCCATTCCATGACACCAGGGGTAGGGACCGGGCTTCGCCCCGGGCGCAGTGGCCGCGGTCTGTGCCCGTCCGCCCTTTGGACCTGTTGCGCCTGGTGCGTTAGAATGACGGCTCACCGATGGAAGTACGGGAGCGAAGCATGGATCAGGGACATTTGCGCGACTACATCGCGAAATACAGCGGCCTGCGCGTGTTGGTGGTGGGCGACATCTATCTGGACGAGAACGTGTTCGGCGCCGTTACCGAGGTGAGCCTCGAAGCGCCCATCCCCATCTTCGAGGTACATGAACGACGCTGCAACCCCGGCGCCGCGGGGAACGCCGCGTGCAACTGCGCCGCCCTGGGGGCCAAGGTCTGGATGGTGGGTGTGGTGGGCGATGACACGAACGCCGGGGTGGTCAAGCATGAGTTTCACCTCCGTGGCGTGGATACCTCGGGCATCGTGACCGACCCGGAACGTCCCACCAACACCTATGGCAAGCTCCGGGCGGGGGGCCATAACATCCCCTTGCAGGAAGTGCTGCGCACCGACACCCCGAAGCCCACGCTTCTTTCGGGGGAGGTGGAGGCCCGGGTGATCGCCGAGATCCGCAAGCGTGCGCCCGGGGTGGACGCCATCCTCCTCGGCGACCAGGTGTGTTCCACCATCACCGAGGCCGTGCTGGAAACCGTCGTCTCCTGCGCGCGGGAGCACGGGCTGGTCACCGTGGCCGATTCCCGGGCACGGGCGGGCATGTTCAAGGGCATCGACGTGGTCGTGCCCAACGACAAGGAGGCCGGGCTCGCGGCGGGGGTGGAGGTGGTGGACGAGGCCACGCTTCGCCAAGCGGGTGCCGCGCTGCTCAAGACCGCCCGGAACGCCCTCGTCACCCTCGGCCCCAAGGGTATCGCCGTTTTCCCCGAAGCGGGCGGGATGGACCTTGTTCCCATCACCACCCCCGTGAACGCGGTGGACGTGACCGGCGCGGGGGACACCGTGGCCGCGGCGGTTATCCTCACACTCGCCGCGGGCGGCACGCTCCGGGAAGCGGCTTTCCTCGGCAACGCCGCCGCGGGCATCGCCGTGGTGCAGGAAGGGGTCGTCACGGTGTCGGCCGTGGAGTTGGAGGACGCCCTTTTTGGAACCCACGGCCCGGCCAAGTTGAAACGGGTCGAGGCGCTCCAGCCCATTCTCCAGAAACTGCGCGAGGAGGGAAAGCGCGTCGTCTGGACCAACGGCTGCTTCGACATCCTCCACGTGGGGCACATCACCTACCTGCTCAGTGCGCGGGCCCGGGGCGACGTGCTGGTGGTGGGCCTCAACAGCGACCGCTCCGTGCGGGAGAACAAGGGCCCCGACCGGCCCGTGGTCAACGAAGAGGACCGCGCCCTGGTGCTCTCCGCCCTGGAATGCGTGGACTACGTGGTCATTTTCGACGACAAGACACCCATGCCCCTGCTCGAAACGCTCCGGCCGGAAATCTACGCCAAGGGCGGCGATTACACCATCGACACCATCGTCCAGGAAGAGCGGCATCTCGTGGAAGGGTACGGCGGCGAAATCGCCATTATCCCCGGCGTGGAGGGCCACTCCACCACCAACATAATCGACCGGATTGCGGAAGGATAACCCCAACGCTGCACAATGTAGCGGCCGGCCGTTGGTGTCCCAAAAGCCGTCATTCCCCGCGTTCACAGAGATTTTTTGGAGGGGTTTAATTTTGTTTCATTTTAGCAAGGGTGGCAATCCCAAGGGCACCCAAGAGGGATTAGTATACTTAATTATGGCGGTATTTTATTCGAGTAATAATGATGACGAGAAGCTGGTGCTGATAT
>JAJRTN010000046.1 GCA_024278275.1 Candidatus Hydrogenedentota bacterium | reverse complement strand
GGGCATCATGCGTAATCTGCCACTCCTCGTCGAACTCATGTGAGCCCGGAAGGATTACCGCCACATTGATGTTTTTGCTATGCGCGTCCAGACCAACAAATATGATATTCTCCTTCATGGACATGACCGGTTCCTTTCGCATGTAGCGCTGGGCTACGGTGGACCTTAAGTATAGCTTAACCTACGAATAGGCGATCCGAGCCGGTCGGTCCATTATGTCTACACGAGGCCGCAAAGTACGCCGAGCCGGAATTGCCCCGGCCAGCGGCAGCCAACGAAGGACATGGGGAGAAGGGCCATCGAACGGCCGAGGTGCCTCCCCGCGAACAGGTGTTGTGCACCCCCCTGGATGATTAAGCCGTGGATGGTTACCAGGATATTATGCATGGTTCCTACCCCTGCTTATGATCTGAGGATTCGATATAACCTGTCCCTTTTTCGGGAAGACTTTCACTCCCCTTCGCCGTATATTAAAAGGTTACAAGCCCTAACAGGCGGTTTTGTGGGCCAACAAACACCATGTGACAAGATGGTCACGTAAGGGAGGGAAGGATTGTGAGAAAAACTGAGTGCATTCTGGGTATGCTACTGGCGTTTCTTGCGCTTTCGTCAATGAACTCTTTTGGACAGGGATGCGATATGACGAACGCGGGCCGTGCCATTTTCACCGGCATCAATGACGACGTGAAGTTCCCGGACCATCCATGGGGTTTGCCCCCCGTGGTGTATGAAGGGGACACGCTGACCATCAGCCACTCCGACCAGGGAACGTGGGGCTACGGCATGGCCGACCTGGCGCTGGTGGGATACCCCAAGTTGAAATGTCTGGGAGACATTGAGTACACCTTGGTGGATATCTCCGACCTCGACCAATGGTATGCCTTCTACGGGCTTCGTCTGGCGCTGTTTGATGGAACGGGAACAAACAATGGCTGGATCGACATCAAGATTCATCCGTTGAACACCGACACCAATACGGGCGATACCTACACCGGCTGTATTATTTCAGTTTACGACGCGGCTTGGGCCGCGCAGGGCGAATCTGCGGACTGGGTCGCCACGAGCGCCGGCGTTGACCATGTGAAGATCCAATTCACCGATACGGCCCTGCATGTGTATTATGACGATGGCGCCGGGGGATGGACCGATTTCGGCCCGAGCATAGCGCTGACCGATATCCCGGGATTGGGCGATGCCACGGTGCCGGGTTCGGAATTCACCGCTTGGCTCATGGTCTACACCTCAGGAGATCCCGTAACCAATGTGGTATTTGATGAAATCTCTTTAACGGGGCCACAGATTCCGAATATCAACAACCCTGCGGGTGCTGATGACGATGGCGACGGCCTGTCTAACGAGGATGAAGAGCTGATCTATGGCACCGATCCCAATAATCCCGACACGGACGGGGACGGTATCAACGATGGTGATGAAGTGGCCATGGGCACGGACCCGCTTACCCCTGACACGCAGCAACTGCCGGTGGCCGGTTACCCGGCTCTCCTCCTGTTGTTAGGTGTACTGGCACTGGCCGGAAGACAGGCTCTGGTTCGCGTGAAGTAGATGTCTCCACTACGTGTTGCTAACGAAGACGCTACTTGGCAGCGTCTTCGTTTTTTGTTACCTCTTGATGCGTTGGTTGATTCCTGCGAAACTTGTCTGCTCCCTGTGTCTGCCATGACCAAGCTGACTATGACAGTCTCATCTACCATCACGCACTTCCGGGGACGCAATGATGAAAACCGGTGTGGCTTACTACCCCGAGCATTGGGATGAATGGCGTTGGGAAACCGATCTTCAGCTCATGTCCAAGGCCGGCATCGGCCTCGTGCGTCTTGCCGAGTTTGCCTGGTCCAAACTTGAACCGGAGGAAGGGCGGTTTGAGTTCGAGTGGCTCGACCGCATCCTGGCGCTCTCTCATCGCTTCGGAATCGACGTACTCCTGGGTACGCCGACGGCCACGCCACCGGCTTGGCTTCACGCGAAACATCCCGACCTTTATACGGTCGATGAATGGGGCCACACACTTGGTTTTGGCACGCGGTTTCAACGTTGCCTAAACCATCCCGTGATGCGCGAACACAGTCGTCGCATCACCGAGGCCATGGCCCGCCATTTTGCAGGGAACCCAGCGGTCATCGGCTGGCAAACCGACAACGAGTTCACCCAGAATACTTGTTATTGTGATGGATGCGCTAAGGCATTCCAGGAATGGCTGAAACGAAAGTTTGGCAGCCTTGACGCACTGAACAGCCGCTGGGGCACCGCATTCTGGAGTCAAACCTATACTGCATGGCATCAGATCCCCCTTCCCAAGCAGGCAAAGTGCGGCAACGCCCACAACCCTTCGTTGCTTCTTGAGTTCCGAAGGTTCCAATCACAAGCCACGGTTGAGTTTCAGCGTGAGCAGGTCCGGATCTTGCGCAAGCACTGTCCGAATAACTTCATTACCCATAATTTCATGGGCCTGCATAACTCGATGGATTATTACGATCTCGCGGAAGATCTCGATTTTGTGTCGTGGGACAACTACCCCATCACACAGTGGGACCAGGATACATCCAAGGCATCCTTGGCCCACGATGTCATGCGTGGAATAAAAGGCAGGAATTTCTGGGTCATGGAAGAGCAGTGTGGTCACGGCGGGTGGACGGTCGTGGGACCCAGACCGAAACCAGGACAGGTCCGCGCCTGGGCCTGGCAGGCGGTTGCAAGCGGGGCCAACACCATCGTTTTCTTTCGCTGGCGCTCCTGTCTCCACGGCACGGAGCAGTTCTGGCATGGTGTCGTCGGACATGACGGTATTCCCCGGAGACGGTACCGGGAAGTCGCACAGTTCGCAGGCGAACTGGCCGCCATGGCGGAGAAACTTGATGAAAGCGTTGTTCGAAACGAAGTGGCCATTCTCGATGACTACGAACAGCACTACGCATTCCAGATTCAACCACAGGCGGAGGGCCTCGGGGTCTGGGAGCAAGTGCGGCGGTTCCATGTTTCGCTGCGTGCAATGGGTGTTGGCGTTGATGTCGTTCCTCTCGACATCAACCTTGACCGGTACCGTGTGGTGATCCTTCCAGGTTGGCCCATTATGACCGAAGAAGCCGCGATCCGCCTTCGTGCCTACGTAGCCAATGGTGGAACACTCATTGTCAATCCGCGCACGGGCCTGAAAAATGCCGACAACGTGTGCCACGAAGACGTGCTGCCTGTTTTCCTCGGAGAACTGCTCGGCGTTTCGGTGGACGATTATGACGCCCTTGCCGATTCGTGCGTTCCCGTCATCTCGCAAAATGGGGAAGTGTTTAACGCAAGCGTATGGACCGATGCCTTGCTGGTTGATGGCGCGGAAATCCTTGCACGCTACCAAGACAGGTGTTTCTCCGGAGAACCGGCGGTTACGAAAAACCGTCACGGTCGGGGCGTAGCCTATTACTTTGGCACCTGCGGCGAAACCCCGTTTTACAAAAGTTTCCTCACAGAGATCCTGGCGGAAGCCAAGGTGCCCATGAAGCAGGATCTACCCGAGGGGGTGGGCATGTATTGGCGAGAAGGAAAAAACCAACGGTTTCTGTTCCTCATCAATGAACAATCGGCCCCTGTGGACGTGCCCATTGACGCCGGAATGACGCCCTTGTTCGGAGAGGTAGACGGAAAAACGGCGACACTGCCGGCGCATGGAGTTGCCCTCCTCGCGGAGAATGGGTGATAGTGTTCCCCATTTGCGCTACGATGAAAATCGAGACGCAAGGTAAAGGAGCCACGAATGAGCATGTTGCTGCTTGTGCTGGGAATGGCCACCTTCGGCGGCGGCGAAGAAACACTTCTCCTGAGCGCATTCCCGCAGGGTGACGGGACGCCTGTTGGGCTGCGCTTCAATGCGGGTGCGGAGATGATTCCAAGCGCACCGGTCGCTTCACATGCTGACTCGTCGCGGGATGACGGCACGGGCTGTGCCCTTTTCGAGGTCGACTGTAGTTTGTCCGAAGGATCCCACGGCCTGGTGGTGATACCCTTGGAACCCGCCGATGTTTCCGGCCACCGGTACGTTCGTCTTTGGATCAAAACCAGGCCGGGCGCCTACTACCGCCTGGCCGTAAGGGATGACGCACACGAAGAAATGGCGTTTGACGGTTTCTGGGGGACTTCCTCCAACCTTCACTATGACGGCCCGTGGGGCACGCGACGGGTCTGCACCGAGAAGGACTGGCACGCTGTCGAGATCGACCTGGACCATACCGTTCAGAGCCTCGATCCCGTGGCACACACGACGCGGCCTTTCGACCGTATCGCGCGCCGTCTCACGGGCGTTGCCATCGAGGTCTACGGACCGAAAGCGCCCTACGCCGCCTGGGGCGGTCCCCGGGAACGCTTTACGGTCAAGCTGGACACCATTTCCCTCGCGACGCGTTCGCTCACGCCCAGCGCCAACAAAACGCACAAGCTGCCGGAACGCAGGTTGCCGCTCATGGTGGGCATCGAGGCGCACGGCACGGCCACCATCGACTTCGTGAAAGACCAGGGGCTGGGCAATTTCGTGTGGATTCCAACGCACAACTACGTCATGGGCGATGTTCCTTGGGACCATGAGCATACGCTTTGGGACGATATCGAAGCCTGTAACCGAAACGGCCTCTATTTCTGGGTCAGCGGTCGTCGCGGTCTGGGCGACCGATTCCGGGCAGGGGGCGGGGAAACCGGCGGCCATGGGTCGGGAGAGTGGTATCGCCCGGCGGAGTTGACCGCAATCGCCGATCGGGGCGGAGAACGATTTGTAGGCGCCCTCGCGGAAGAAATGGATGCCGATTTCATTCAAGAAGATCTGCGGCCTTCTTTCCGGGCGCGGCTGCCCCATATCTATGGTTTCACCGATGCCGCGGGCGGACGGGCGGCGTTTGAGGGGGAGCTGACGCGAATCAGAAAACGCTACCACGAACTGGGCATCCCTTTCCTGCCGACGCTGTGTATCACCCACCACCACAGTGGCTTCCGCATCGGTGCCGACATGGTTATTGCCGAGCTCTTTGAACACCTGCCGACGACTGAATTGCAGTTGGCCTACCTGCGGGGCGGGTCGCAACAATTCGGCCAGGACTGGGGGATATGGGTCTCGCCCTGGTATAAAGGGCAGGTGCCGTGCTCGGACAAAAGTTACTGGACGAGGCCGCAGGCGACCGTGGGCGGGGGACATTCGAGTGCCATGTTCCGCCGGGCGCTGTATCTTTCCTACGTTTCCGGTTCACGGCTCTTCGTCCCCCAGAATATCGAACCCATCTATGCTCCCGATGGAAAAGGCGGCTTTGAACCCGTGCTGTGGGGAAGTGAGCTTCAGGCCTTTTGGGCTTATGTGCGCGAACATGACGCCGAACTCGACCCCATGGTCTCCCTGGGGATCCTGATGGACAAAGACAACGGTTGGGAGCCGCCGAACCTGTGGGGGGGGTGGCGCATCGAGGAGCGTCAATGGGCCATACTGCCCACGGATCGTTATCCCGATGGGAGTTTCCGGGAATACCTCAATGTACTCTTGCCCGGCTTCATGCGCACGGAGAAGAGCTACGAAGCGGAACATTCCGACGACCTCCCGGGCTACTTCGCGGCAACCCCCCATGGCCCCTTCGACATCGTCGCGTCGGATATCCGCGCAGAACGTCTCTACAAGTATCCCACAGTGGCCCTCTTGGGGGGCATCAACATGACGCCCCATCTACTGGGCGTTCTCAAGGACTATGTTCACCAGGGCGGTACGCTTCTTCTGAACGCCCTTCAAATGTACAACCGCGCCACGCTGCTGCAGTCCCCCGATTTTCTGGGCGCTGAAATCCGCCCCGATATTGGATCTGCTTCGCGGATCCACGTTGTCGCAGATGCGCCGGGCCTGAAAAAGGCGGTCTACGAGGGACCCCGGTTTTCCACCTTGACCATTAAGTTGGGCGCGGCGGAGGTGGTCGCGGTGGATGACAGCGGTCCGGGACGCCCTGTCCTGGTTCGACATGGCTTCGGCACGGGCTATGTAGAGCCTGCCCCATAATCGTTTTGTTGATGCCTGTTTAGGCGAGATGTTGGTTCGAGATTGTTATGGGGCGCGGCTTTTGCTGCAATGCCCAAAAAAAGTGTCCTATAATTGGGTTGCGCCTGTAGAGTC
>JAJRTN010000045.1 GCA_024278275.1 Candidatus Hydrogenedentota bacterium | reverse complement strand
CGCATTAAGTATAGCATATGTTATATACGCTATACTTAAAAGTCAAGAAGAAAGCCCGGCAAAGCCGGGCAGATGAAAGGGGTGGCAGTCTCTTGCGGCAGAGGGTTAGCCTAAACTACACTTTGCAAACACCCTCTTAGAATCGTTTCATGGAACTTTTCATGGGGTCCTTTTGTCCTGGGGGCCGGGGGGAGGAAGTTCGGGGTTGAGGGAGGCGCGTCATGGGTGGAAGGCGTACATATGCGGGATGGTTACCGGGGGTGGCGGAATACGTCTTGGTACTGGCAGTGGGGTGGGTTCTTTTCCTGGCCGCTCCGATGGCATATGCCCTTGACGTGTCTCCCCGGCAGCCCGCTCCGGAACACGTCACCCTTCACCTGAAATGGATGCACGCCTTTCAGTTTGCCGGGTACTATGTCGAGAAAGAGCGGGGCTACTATCGTGAGGAAGGGCTCGATGTCACGATCAACGAGGCGTCGCCCGAGCACAAGGCGCTGGAAACGGTGCTGGCCGGCGGGGCGGAATACGGCGTGTGGGGCAGCGCACTGCTGAATGAACGGCTCTTGGGTAAACCTGTTGTGGTGCTGGCCGCTATTTTTCAGCATTCTCCCTACGTAGTTCTGAGCCGGAAAGAAAGTGGTATCCGAATGCCTTCCGACTTGGTCGGACGTAAGGTCATGGTTGATCCCGATATGGGGGCGGTACAGTTTAAGGCCATGTTGACGCACGAAGGCCTGTCACTTGGCGACGTGATCATGGTGCCCCATACCTGGCGCATAGGTGATTTGATTCAAGGCGAGGTTGACGCCTCAATGACCTATATCACCGATCAACCGGATCAAATGCGTCTTCAGGGAGTTGAACCTTTCATCATACGTCCCATCGACTACGGCATTGACTTTTATGGGGATTGTCTTTTTACGACCGAGACGGAGACCGCGGAGCATCCCCGGCGCGTGGCGGCCTTTCGGCGGGCCAGTTTGCGGGGCTGGGAATACGCCATGAGTCACGTGGAGGAACTAATCGATCTGATTCTGGCGCTGCCCGGCGTTCGGGAGCGCGGGCTGACCCGCGAGCACCTGCGTTACGAAGCGGAACAGATGCGGCTGTTGATTCTTCCGAACCTTGTCGAGATGGGGCACATCAACCCGGGGCGTTGGAAGCACATCGCCGATACCTATGTCAGCCTTGGTATGCTCGATCCGGATTACTCGCTGAAAGGTTTAATCTATGAACCCAATCCGCCCAAGGATTACCGTTGGTTTTTCGCGGTTCTCGGCGGGCTCACGGGAATCATCTTTGTCGCCGTTTTGGCCTGGATCTGGAACTGGCAACTGCGCCAGGCCGTGGTGCGGCGCACCCAAGAACTGCGCCAGAGCGAGAAACGGCTCCGGGCTATTTTCGAGGATTCTCCCATCGCCATATGGGAAGAAGATTTTTCGCAGGTGAACGCGCGCTTACAGGAGTTGCGTCTTGCCGGCGTTAACGACCTTGGCGCCTATCTGGATGAAAATCCGGGCGAGGTTGCCCGTTTGGCCGTGGCCGTTCGCGTGCTCGATACCAACCGGGCCAGTCTTCGGGTTTTTGGGGTCGAGAGCAAAGAAGAAATGGTCGGGGACCTTCCCCGCCATTTTACCGCTGAATCGCTGAAAGTGTTTCAGGAAGAACTGGTTGCCCTGATGGATGGCAAGACTTTTTTTCGGAGCGAAACGCCTTTGCTCAATGCCGCCGGTCAGCCGTTCCAGGTGGAATTAACCCTGTCGGTTCAGCCGGGATACGAAGAGGACCTGTCCCGTGTGCTGGTGTCGTTTGTGGAGATCACCGACCGGAAAAAGGCCGAGGATGCCTTGCGCGCAAGTGAAGAAAAATACCGGACGTTCTTCGAAAATTCCACCGATGCCATGCTGATCCTCCGAAATGGATTGTTTGTTGATTGCAATGCCGCCACCGTGGACCTGCTGCGGTATGACAGTAAGGAGGAGTTGCTCGACACGCCCCCCTCGGATTTGTCCCCCGAGTTTCAGCCGGACGGTCAGCCGTCTTTCGAGAAGTCCATTGAGATGATGGGGCTGGCTTTCGCCAAGGGGAGCCACCGATTCGAGTGGGATCACATTCGTAAGGACGGCAATGTTATTCCCGTGGAGGTCTCGCTTACCGCCATTCCGGCAGGCGAGGAAACCTTGTTGCACACGGTTTGGCGGGATATATCCACCCGAAAGCAGGCCGAAGAGGCGCTTCGGATAAGCGAGGAAAGACTCCTTGACGCGCAGAAAGTGGCCAAGTTCGGCCATTTTGTAGTGGATATCAAAACCGGTGAGTGGACTTGTTCGGCCGAGTTGGATCGAATCTTCGGTATTGATTAACAGTATCGCAGGGATACCGCCGCCTGGTTGCGGCTTGTTCACCCCGACCACCGGGCAATGGTGACGGCTTATCTTCAGGATACGGTCCTGGAGAAACATGAACGATTCAACAAAGAATATAAGATTGTTGATATGAAGACTGGACAGGAAAAGTGGGTTCATGGGTTGGGCGGGCTCAGGTTCGATGAGAACAACAACCCCATTGAAATGTTTGGAACGATCCAGGACATCACGGACCGCAAGCAAGCGGAGGCCGAGCGGGGCAAGCTGGAGGCCCAGTTGCGCCAAGCGCAGAAGATGGAGGCCGTGGGCCAACTGGCGGGCGGCGTGGCGCACGACTTCAACAACCTCTTGCAGGTTATCCTGGGATATGGCGATCTGGCGTTGGACGAGGCCGGATCGGACAGTGTCGCGGGGGCATCCATCAAGGAAATGCTGCGAGCAGGCAACCGCGCCAAGACCCTGGTGAGACAGTTGCTGGCTTTCAGCCGCCGCCAAGTGCTTGATATGAAGGACATCGACCTGAACAAAGTCATTTTGGAACTGACGAAAATGATCCGGCGCGTCATTGGCGAGCACATTGACTTGAACGTAATTACCGGCCATGATCTGGGCACCGTTCACGCCGACCCGGGCCAGATCGAGCAAATCCTCATGAACCTTTGCGTCAATGCCCGCGACGCCATGCCCGAAGGCGGCACCATCACCATCGAAACCGAGAACGTGCGAATCGAGGAGAATTATTGCCAGACCCATGCCTGGGCCGAAGCGGGACGGTTCGTACTCCTCAGCGTGACCGACACGGGTCATGGTATGGACGAAATGACGCTCGCCAACGTTTTTGAGCCCTTTTTCACCACCAAGGGGGTGGGCGAAGGCACGGGGCTGGGGCTCTCTACGGTTTACGGCCTGGTCAAACAGCACCGGGGCACGGTGGAGGTCTACAGCGAGGTGGGCAAAGGAACGACGTTCAAGATCTACCTGCCCCTGGCGGAGCGCAGCGCTGTTACCGTGGGCGACAAGATCGAGGGGCCAGTGCCTCGTGGCAGCGAGACCATCCTGTTGGCCGAGGACGATGAAACGGTCCGAAATCTTGCGAAATCCTTCCTGGAAAGATCGGGATACAACGTGCTGGCCGCCCGTAATGGGGAGGAGGCACTGGAGGTTTTCAAGAACCACGCCGATGAGATCGATTTGGCGTTGCTGGATGTGATGATGCCCAAGCTTGGCGGCAAGGCGGTTTTGCAGCGCATCCGGGAAACACGCCCGGACATCCGCATGATTTTTGCCAGCGGATACAGCATGAATGCCATCCACACCAACTTTATCCTCGACGAAGGGCTTGCACTCATCCAAAAGCCCTACCGTCGGGATGTTCTGTTGCGCAAGATACGGGAAGTGCTGGATGGGGAGTAGTGGAAGTATTTCCCTGCCCTTCCGCCTTAATGGGCGAGAATCACGCTGTTCCATGTCTGATTCATCTTGATTCCAGCGGTCGGGATTGGGCATACTCCTGATGGGCTCATGAGGTGGTGTTGTTGGGGATGGTGTGGGGAGCAACGTCACGGCGTGGCGGAAGATTTCGGCCCCACGCGCGCCTTTGAAGTACACCAGCGTTTCCGGCTTTCAGGAGAATACCATGGATGCCTTTCCAGCGATTGATCCCATCCCCTTGCCCGCGCCGGTGTGGCTTTTCAAGCTGCTCCACACGGTAACGCTCGCGCTGCATTTTACGGCGGTACATTTCCTGATCGGCGGCTTGTTCATGGCGCTGGTGTGGGGGGTTGTGGGCCGTATGCGCCGCGACGACACCATGTTGAACGCAAGCGGCGCGGTAACCATGCGGCTGCCCATTGTCATGGCTTATGTGGTGAATCTGGGCATACCGCCGCTCCTCTTCGCGCAGGTGCTTTACGGGCCGGCACTGTATACGTCGAGCGTACTCATGGGCGTGTGGTGGATATCGGTCATCTTCCTGATCATCGGCGCTTACTTCCTTCTTTACCGCATGGTGAAGCGGGCCGAGGGACATCGGGCTTTTAACTGGATGGCGCTGATTTCACTCATCGTTTTTCTGAAAGTGGGTTTTATCTTCTCGAAAAACATGACCCTTATGCTTCGGCCCGATCTGTGGGTGGAAATGTACCGTTCAAACCCCACGGGGTTTCATTTCCACCGTGGTGATCCCACCACGCTGCCCCGTTGGCTGTTCATGATGTTGGGTTCCATCGGCATGGTGGGCATCGGCCTCATGCTGCTTTCCATCCGGGGCACGCTGGATGAAAAGGTACGGGCATTCCTCCGCCGCTGGGGCGGAAGCCTTCTCGCAATCTTCACCGTCGTGCAGATTGGCCTGGCGTTTATGGTGTTCAAGGCGCAGCCGGAGGCGGTTCGGGCCGGTGTCATGGCCATCGCCGTCTACAAGTTCGCGGGCCTGGGCTGGCTTGTCATGGCGGTTTTGCTTATTGTGCTTGGGGGACTTACCGCGCTGCGTCCGGAACGGCTTTCGATGATGCTCACGGCCCTTAGCGCCCTCATTGGCCTGGCCGGACTGATTGCGTTGGTCCTGTTCCGCGACGGTATTCGCGACGTGACGCTGAAACGCGCGGGATTCGATGTATGGGGACAGGCGGTCTATTCCAACTGGCCAATCATCTGCCTTTTCCTGCTGCTCTTTGTGGGCGGCGCGGGGATGATTGGCTGGATGGCTTACGTCATGCTTCGCGCGAAAGGAAAGGACGAGCAGTATGTCTGACAAGCGTCATGATCCGGCGGAACCGGGAAAGAAGGGCGTTTCCCGGCGTGAATTCGCGACCAAGGCGGGCGTGACGGCGGTGGGCGCGTGCTACGCCGCGGCCTTCGGATACCCCATATTCCGTTACCTGGCTTCGCCGGCCCGGACCTATGCCGAAATGGCCGCGATTACAGAGGTGCCTATCCCCAGGGAAAAGGTGCCCGGGCCGGGGAGCGCTCTCATGTTCCGTTTCGGCACACGGCCCACCATGCTGATTCACCATGAGGACGGATCGATGGTCTGCTTTGATGCCGTGTGTACGCACCTTGGGTGTACCGTTCAGTTTCAGCCCGAGGAGAAACGTATTCACTGTGCGTGCCATGGTGGTACCTACGACATGAACACGGGGAAAAACATCGCCGGGCCGCCACCGAAGCCGCTGACCCCGTACCAAGTGGAGGTGACGGATGAGCAAATCCTTATCAAACGTGCCTGAGGATTCCATGGGGACGACCGTCCTGGATTGGCTCGATGAACGGCTGGGGCTGAAGGATATTGTTGCTTTCGCGAAGAAAAAGACGGTGCCCGATCACAAGTACTCCTTCTGGTATTACTGGGGCGGGATCTCCCTGTTCTTCTTCATCGTGCAGGTCGTGAGCGGTATTCTGTTGCTCATGTATTACCAGCCCGGGCCCAACGCCTACGACAGCGTGCGCCAGATTACTTACGAAGTGGATTTCGGCTGGCTCATTCGCTCGGCCCATTCGTGGTCCGCCAACCTCATGATCCTGGCCTTGTTTATCCACATGTTCAGTGTTTTCTTCATGAAGGCCTATCGCCGGCCGCGCGAGTTCGGTTGGTGGAGCGGGCTCACCCTGCTGGGTCTTACCATGGTTTTCGGTTTCAGCGGCTATCTCCTCCCCATGGATGAATTGGCCTATTTCGCCACCAAGGTGGGGCTTGAACTCCCTAAAACGCTTCCGGGCGTGGGCGCCGTCATCACGGAACTGGTGCAGGGCGGTCCGGAGATCGGCAGCACCACCATCCAGCGCTTCTTTTCGCTTCACGTGGTGATTTTGCCGCTTCTCTACATCCCCATTCTCGCGCTTCACCTTTGGCTCGTGCAGAAACATGGCAACGCCATACCGGAAAGCGAGGCGGCCAAGCCCGAATCGGAGCGTCGTTCCATCCCCTTTTTCCCCAATTTTCTGACGAAGGATCTGGCCATGTGGCTCATTGCCCTGAACGTGCTGGCCATCATGGCGTCCATGTTTCCGTGGCAGTTGGGACCGCAGGCCGATTCGCTGGCACCCGCGCCGGAGGGTATTCACCCCGAGTGGTACTTCATGAGCCAATTCCAGGCGCTGAAGGTGCTCGGCGAAGTCTTCACGGGCAAGCTTGCCATCGTGGGCGAATACCTTGGTATTGGCGGCTTTACCCTGGGCGGCATTCTGTGGGCATTGATTCCTTTCTATGACCATGACAGTAAGAACGGCCGGCGGGCGCGCAATGCCACCTATATCGGGTTGGCGGCCCTCGTGGGACTCATGGTGCTCACCATCTGGGGCTACGTGGGTGTTTCCTGATAAACCCTTCCCACGGATTACACGATAGGCAGGAGGTCACATGAATTACCCGGTTTGGGACGTGCCCATCATCGGCAGCGGTTGGGTCATCGGCGGTATCGCCATCTTCCATATTCTCGTTTCCCATTTCGCCATCGGCGGCGGCTTCTACCTGCCCATGGCGGAGGCCAAGGCGCTGCGGGAAGGGCGCGACGACTGGATGGAGGTCATCCGTGGACACGCGAAGTTCTTCCTCGTGCTCACCCTCGTTTTCGGTGCCGTGACGGGTGTGGCGATCTGGTTCTCCATCGGTCTCGCCAGTCCCGAGGGAACAAGCACCCTCATCCACAATTTCGTCTTTGCCTGGGCCATTGAATGGATCTTTTTCACGGTGGAGATTACGGCCTCCATCGTGTATTACTACACGTGGGGCAAGATTGACGACAAGCTTCATATCAGGATCGGCTGGATCTACGCCGTCTCGGCCTGGCTCAGCCTGGTTGTCATCAACGGCATCCTCACCTTCATGCTCACCCCGGGAGGCGCCTGGTTGAGCGTGGCGGGCACGGGCATGGAGGCCGACAAGTTCTGGCAGGCCTGGCTTAACCCCACCTACTTCCCCAGCGCCGCGCTGCGGACCCTTATCTGCATTGCCCTGGCGGGGGTTTGGGCACTGGTGACCGCCAGCCGTATCGACGGCTTCAAGCACCCCGAACTGAAGAAAGGCGTTATTCGGTGGTCCGCCCTCTGGCTGCTGCCGGCTTTTGTCGCCCTGCCTTTCTGTTTTGGCTGGTACCTCTACATGGTTCCGGAATCCCGCTTGGCCCTGCTCCAGCTCGGCATCAGCAACATTGGGGCGGGTACCTTCACCCAGGTGACCCGGACCGGTCTCGTCACGGTGATCACCTCCGCCACCATCGCCGCCGTGGTTTACTTTATTGCTTGGCGCAATCCGCGTGACTTTGGTTTCGGCCATGCCTGCGCGGTGCTTTTTCTCGCGCTGGCGGCCACGGCCTCCACCGAATACGGCCGCGAGTTGCTTCGGAAGCCCTACGTTATCGCTAATCACATGTACTCGAACGGTGTACGCAAATCACAGGTCGAGGGGTTTAACCAAGATGGATATCTAACGAACACCATCTGGCTCCGCGCGGAAGAACGTGCCCGGCTCAAGCAGGCCAGGGGCTCGGGCGACGAGAGCCTCGTTGTGGGTGAACTTATGTTCCGGGGTCAGTGCATGGCCTGCCACACACGGGACGGCTACCGTCCCATGCGACAGTTTCTCGCGGGACGCGACCATGAATCCATCGGCAACATCCTCAAGATGCTTCATGACCATTCCGAGGATTCCCCCTACTACAAGTTCATGCCGCCCCTCGTGGGCACGGCGGACGAAATCAAGGGTCTCAACGATTTCCTCTACGAACTCGTGAAGCCGGCTCCGGAAGTGGTCGCCGCCGCTCAGTGAGCCGAACGGGTCCCGTCGTATCCATGTTCCTCACGGGGAACCACTGGTTATCCACGCCCGACGGACTGGGTTCAGCCCGGTGCCGGCCCCAGCCGCCCGGAGATGTGAACAACCAACCGACGATGGCACCCCGTCATCCCCGCGAACGCGGGGCTCCATGCGCCGGGGGCGACGCCTTGTCCTTTCCCGTGGATGTCCGCCTTCGCGGGAATGACGGGCGGTAGGGGCATGCTCCTGCATGCCCGTGGGCGGTGCGTGCCCCGTGCCGACAGGGTGCTCCACGGTGAACCTGAAAAGGGCAGTTGCACCCTTATCGCGGAGGATTCTGCTCGTTCTATCTCGCCATGCAGCAATTATTTGTATTGACTGTTCTCAACTGCGCGGCCGTTGAGATCCACTCACCCGAGAGGTGAATGCATCGACGCTTGCAAAGCACTTTTCGGCAACGACTTTCGACCAATCCTGCAATTTGACCGCCCTTTTCAGGTCGACGCCGTCCCCCTCCCGCGGGAGGGGGGGGACTTTCCGGCCGCACCTCTGGCTCGGGGAACGGAATCAGGTTCTCCGTTGGCGAAAGGGGACGGCCAGGAGGAGCGTGGTGGCCATGAACAGCAAGAATGCGCCCTTGGCGTCTTCAGGTTCTTCGCCACCCGCGGTACATCCAACGCCGCTTGCAGATGCCGCTTGCGCGTCATTGAGCGCCTCAAAGACAAGCATGTCTCCGGATTGTACAACGGCGTATTCGAAACCGTCACCGGCCCCGGTGTATTCATGCGCAAGATCCGTCACGGTCGTGGTCCCGGCGACCTTAAGGAAGGGGACTTGTTCCCCGGCGCGCGGCAGGAAGCCGTTGGTGAAGTTCATGCGAATGGTGGCGCCGGCAAGCTCGGCGTTTCCGGCGACGGTGATTACACCAAAGTCCCCCGGGTCGATCCCCCACACGGAAATTTCGACACGGCCGCCGTTGACGGTCAAGTTTCCCGTGATTTCCATGGTGGTGCCCGGCTGTTTTTCGCTGTCCTCCTTCGAACCCGATATGGGGGCGGCGATGACCATCGCGGTTCCTCCTTCAACGTGCACGTTTCCGAGTACGGTACCGTCAACGGCGAGCGTACTGTGTGTGTACACCCAGATTTCACACGTGCCGTCCGGGTCTCCGAGAACGCTGCTGTGCAACATGCGGACCTCGCCGGCGCTGAGCAGGGCGCCGTCATTATCCCTGGCACCTACGAACAACTCTTCATCAACGAGCATCTGCGCGTTATCCAGGATGAACGCAGCGTCCTCCGGTCGGGTGGTGTCAAGCACGCCCACTGTCACGGTGTTCGCGGTGACAATCCCGCCGTCCACGATGTGCATACGCGCTGCGCCGAGCGGTCCGACCTGTATCGTGTCCATGTTTAACGCCCCGAGACGTTCCACCATGATTTCACCGGTAGCGCCGCGGTTGAGTCCCGCATTCAGCCGGGTGCCGTCGAGTGTTCCACCATCCGCGACCCGGAGGGTTCCCGTGCCTGAATGGCCCACCGTGAGCAGGTTTTCCAGCGTCCATTTTCCAGCGCCTACAATCGTCACGATTCCTGTAGACCCGGCGCCGGAACCAATTTCAGCAAGCCCCGAATTGAAGTTTGCGTTATCGACGGAAAGATTGCCGCTCCCGAGCAATCCCACCACCACGCTGTCACTTTGGAGCAGCGCGTCGCCGGACATGTCCAACACGCCCAAATCTTCCGCGTCGTCTCCCACCCGCAGTTCGCCCACGGTGATGATGCTTTCCGCGGTGACCGACAAGGTTCCGCCCACGCCGCCCACCGTGAGCCGTCCCGGATTATCCAATGCCGACGCGCCGTCGAAAACGCAGTTGCCAAAATCGACGCGGCTATGAACGCTCGAGAGGAACATGGCGCGGAGCGTTAGCGTGGGAAGCCCGTTGGTCGAGCCGCCAATCTGAAGTGACTGGTCGGCGAGGCTCCCGCTGGTCAGCGTCAGCCGGCCGTTAAGCAGGGTCACGTCCCCGTTTTCCACGAGCAGCCGCGCCAAAGTTCTGTTAGCCTCCATGGCTACGGTGTACGTCGAGAGCCGGTCAAAGGTTGCCGTGGCCATGGCATCGGGCACCCGGGCCGGCTCCCAGTTCGCGGCATCACCGTATTGACCGTCGTTTACCGCCCAGAAGTATTCCACGGGGACGTCAATGGGGCAGCCGTTCTCATCCACCTCCGTGCCATTGGGTGTACCGGGGCACGCGTCATTCTCATCATTCACGCCGTCATCGTCCGCGTCCGCGTCCGTATCGACAGGGCATCCCGAGCTGTCCACCTCGGCGTTGGGATGGGTGCCGGGACAATTATCCATGTCGTCCGGTACGCCGTCATGGTCCGTGTCTATCGGTAAATTTTCCGCGGTCCAGGCGCCGCCCACCGCCACCTCTCCGGCCCTCAGCGACCAGGTCCCGGACGCCGTGCAACTGTTGAAATCCAAGAGTCCGTTTATGGTCCAGGAAAAGGTGAAACCCTCGAAGGCAAATCCGCTGGTTTGCGTAAAAAGAGATCCGGTTTCAAGGCCATTGACAAATCCGGAAAGGGTGATGGTTCCCGTTAATCCAGGGAACGCCACGTCCTGGATGAAAATACTGCCGTCCCCCGTGGAACCAAAATTGAGCTTCACGATTCCCGGGGATTCCGCATCGTCATCATGGGTGTACGCTCCAAAGAACGCCGCGCCGCCTCCGGGGCCGCTTCCCAGGCAATCGGCAAGTTGGCCCTGCGCCGTGGCGGAGAATGGTGTTGCCAGCCATAAAAGAGTCGCCAACAGACCGATTGAACAGTTCTTGCACGTGGGATGATTTCCGCGGACCATGGGTGTGCGTGTCTCCTCGCTTGTTCGAGAGGCGCCGCTCAAAGTCGGCCCAACTAACCAAATGATCAAAAAAAACAGGGGGACCACACGGCTTATTCCATGGTGTTTTCATGTACGGAGCCTCCCCCGGCGGCAATGCGTCATGGTTACCCAAAAAAAAGGCGGCCCGTCCAATGTTTTGAACGGGCCGCCGGCAGGGAAGGGATCAGGCGGTGAGTGATTGCACGGAGTTGAGAGAGGTGTTGGCGCGAAGGGCGCGGATCTCCGCGAAGGCGGCCTCGGCACACCGGGGACAGTAGCCGTGGCTCACCGGGGCCTTGCCGTGCCGGACCGGCACGTCTCGCCAATAACCTTTGACGCGGACCTTTTTGCATACACAACACTGAATAACCATACTGCACCTGCCTTTCCAGCCGCTGTAAGCGGCACCTGGAATGGAGCATATTCCGTGCCAAGCGTGTTTTTCGGGGTGCTTGACTTGAAAAGGGTGCAAACCCTACACTAAACAGCACGCTGAGGGAATTGATTGACAAGTGTGTGCCATTATGGAACTTGCCTGGCGGCAGATTCTATCCACCCGGGTGGCCATTTTTGTCCCTCGGCATCGTTAATTTGCTGAGTTTCCGGGCAGGAACCGCCTTGGCAAGCTGTCATTGGGCTGTCACACTGTCAGTATTCGGTCAGTCCGCCGGAGAGGCCACCATGATCCAGGTCGAGCATCTCACCAAGTACTACGGCCCCATTGCCGCGGTTCGTGATATCAGTTTCCAGGTGGGCAAGGGGGAGATTATCGGTTTCCTGGGCCCCAATGGGGCGGGGAAAAGCACCACCATGCGGGTGCTGACCGGGTTTACCCCTGCTTCCGGCGGCACGGCCAGTATTGATGGCTTCAACGTGGAAACGGCGCCCATCGAGGTGAAACGCCGGGTCGGGTACCTTCCCGAGCGGGTGCCGCTTTATGATGAGATGGTGGTGCGTTCTTTTCTGCTCTACGTGGCTCGGGTGAAGGGTATTCCCCGCCGTTCACTGCGTTCGGAAGTGGATCGGGTGGCGGATGCGTGCGGCTTGGGGGACATGCGCCGGCGGATCATCGGCAACCTCTCCAAGGGCTTTCGCCAGCGTGTCGGCCTGGCCCAGGCTCTGATCGGCAACCCGGCGGTTCTGATTCTCGACGAGCCAACCGTGGGGCTGGATCCCCGGCAGATTATCGAGATCCGGCAGCTCATCAAGGACCTGGGATCGGAGCATACGATTATTATCAGCACGCACATTCTCCCGGAAGTGACCATGCTTTGCGAACGGGTTATCATTATCAACCAGGGCCGGCTGGTGGCCGAAGATTCCATGGCCAATCTGACCCGGGGCGGCGCCTCTTCCGCCTTTCTGCTGGAGATTGACGCGCCGGAAAGCGAAGCCCTCGCCGCGCTTCGGGGCGCGCGGGATGTTCGCCGTGCCTGGCGCACCGGGCCGGGGGAGTTTATCGCCGAGATGGCGGATTCGGACGCGGGCCCGGAGCTGGCGCGCCATGTCGTATCGAAAGGTTTGCGGCTCCGGCGATTACAGCCGCGCTCCCGTTCCCTGGAGGATGTGTTCATGGAAGCGGTTTCCGTTGAGGTGCCTGGCGCAGTCGAGAGCGGCGGGGAGGACGCGGGCGATGCGTAACACCTGGGCGGTGTGCCGCCGCGAGTTTGCCAGTTATTTTCAGACGCCCATCGGCTACGTGGTGGTAGGTGTGCTGGCCCTGGTCACGGGACTGGCCTTTACCATCAGCTTCACCTACTATGCCAAGATGTCGCAGGCGCCCTCCGAGTACGCCATGACCGGTGTGCCCGATTTCGAGGAAACCCTGTTAAGCCCCTTCCTCGTGTTCTGTGGCACCTTGTTCATGTTCCTCACGCCTCTCATTACCATGCGCCTGTTGGCCGAGGAACGCAACCGGGGAACCATGGAGTTGTTGCTCACCTACCCCCTGCGGGACCGGGAGATCATTTTCGGCAAGTATCTTGCCGCCCTGGGCATGTTGCTGGTCATCATGCTGCTTATCGGGGTGGACCTGCTGGTGCTGCATCGTTTCGTGGAGGTGGAGCCGGCGGTGTTGTGGTTCGGTTTGTTGACAGTCTTTCTCATGGGCGCGGCCTTCATCAGCCTGGGGCTCTTTGTCTCCGCCATGACGCGGAACCAGATTACCGCGGGCACCATTACCTTCGGCGTGTGTCTGCTGCTTTTTATCCTGGGCACCCTCGGCGAAGACCTGCCCTCGGGCAACCCGGCGCCCGAGGGGCTGGCGGAAGGGGTTCGGACCGTCTTCGGTTTTGTCTATGGCCTGTTCCGGGGGGTGGTGCTGGAACTGCCCATGGACGCCCACGCCAAGAACATGGCCCTGGGCATCGTGGAGCCCGTGGATATTGCCTATTATGTTCTGGTCAGTGTGTTTTTCCTGTTTTTGACCTTCCGCGCTCTCGAGAGCCGAAAGTGGAGGGGATAGGGCGATGAAAGCACGCACCCTTATCGGCCTGTCCGCCCTTTTCTTCCTGGCCCTGTCGCTGAACCTGCTGGTGTGGCGGGGCGGGCTTTTCAACGCGGCCACCCTGGCCCCGCTCTCCCTGGCCCTGCTGCTGGCGGTGGTGTGGCTGATCATGCTGGGCATTGACGCCGCGGCGCACCAGGCCGCGCGCCGGGGTCGTGCCGTGGGCGGCCTGAACGCTTTCGCCGCATCCTTTCTCTTCCTCATGATTTGCGTGGTGATTTTCGCTTTCTTCAAGCAATGGAACGCCTCCTGGGATCTTACGGCGGAGGGCCGCCGTGACTTGGCCGACCAGACGGTGCAGGTACTCCAGACCATGACCGAGGAAGTGGAAGTTTTTTGCTTCTTCCTGAATGTCGATGACGACCTGGTGCTTATCGCCCGGGACAAAACGCGGCGTTTCCTGGAACAGTGCCGGGAGCATACGGATCTGCTCAAGGTGAAGTTCCTGGACCCGCAGGTGGACGTGCCCCAGTTGATGGACCTGGACCTGAAGACCCACGTGTCCACCCAGGGTACGGTGGTCATCCGCGTGGCGGGCAACAGGAAAGACAAGCGGGTCATCACCCTTTCCGGGGGCAGCCCGCGTCTTGAGGAACGGGACTTCACCCGCGCCCTCATCAGTGTGTTGCGCAGCGCCAACCCCAAGGTGGGTTATCTTACCGGGCACCGCGAGCGGGACATTATCGACCAGGATCCCGCCAGGGGGGCGTCGGGCCTGGGTAACCTGTTGCGGGCGGAATCGTATGAAGTCGAGCGTATTGCCATCCCCCTGGCCGCGCCGGTGATCCCGGCCGACGTGGACGTATTGCTTATCAATGAGCCCAAGGATGATCTGACTCCGGAAGAGGCCAAGGCCATCGGGCGCTACCTGGACCGGGGCGGGCGCATGCTTCTGCTCATGGGACCGCGCCGTTCGGCCCGTCAGGGCTTCGAGCAGGCGGAGGTGCTCCGACCGTGGTTGAAGGAACGCTACAACATCGATCTGGGTGATAACGTGGCCATTACGGATCACTACGGCGCGAAGTCCAGTCCCATCGACGTGCAGCTTCGTGCCGACACGGCGCCTTTTCAGGATGTGGACGATGACCCCGGTACGTGGCGCGGCTGCTTTCGCGCGGATCAGCTCATTACGGAGCGGTTCGACCAGGTTATGCTGCTGCGATGGGCGCGAACGGTCCGCTTCACCGAGGCTCCGGACCGCGGTCTCTTGGGGTCCGCGTTGCTCCGAACCACTCCCGATTACTGGGCCGAGACCGACATAAGGCGGCTCATGGAGAAGGGCCAGACCCGCAAGGATGCGGGCGATCCCGAGGGACCGCTTCCCCTGGCGGTGGCCGTCACGGCGAGCACCGCCGACGCCCGGCCCGACGGGGGAAAGCCCGCGCGGTCCCGCATCGTGGTGGTGGGTAATTCCGAGTTCCTGGCCAACGGCATGCTCGCGGGTGACGGTGGTATACCCGGACATCTGAATTTCATCCTTAACGCCATGAATTGGCTGAGCGGCACGGAGGACCTGATTGCCATTCGTGCCACGGGTACGGAAGATCCCCCGGTGATCCTCACCCCCATGGAAGAGCGCGGCATTGTCTGGTTTTCGACCCTCCTGACCACGCAACTGGTCGTACTCGCGGGGGTTCTCGCCTACATGCTTCGGAGGCGGAGCCAATGAAGCCGAGAACGACGCTGATGCTGATGGCCGTGTTGCTGGTTCTTTGCGCCGGCTATGCCTGGTTTATCCAGGCCGGCAAGCGCGAAGAGGTGCGCAGGCAGGAGGCCATGCGCGTCTACGATTTTGACCCGGACACGGTGCAGCGTCTCACGGTCGAGCAGGTGGGCCGGCCCGCTGTGACCGCCATGCGCAAGGAAGACGGCACCTGGACCATCCAGGAGCCCCGCCCGGGTATTCCGCCGCTCGACCTCATGTGGAACCGCGTCGCTCACCACCTCAGCCAATTAAAGAACCACCGGACCATCGCCGAGGCGCCCGAAGGCCTGGCCCGTTTTGGTTTGGCTGAACCCGCGCTGCGCGTGGCGGCCGATTTGTCGGGGCATGCGCCGGTGGAAGTTATTTTCGGTGATACGGAACCTACCGAACGTTTCCGTTACGCCCAAGTGGATGGCGGCCCGGTGATCCTGGTGGACAGCACGCAGTATTTCGAACTGAACCGGTCGTTGGACGACTTGCGGATGCGCTTTCTCATGGACAACCACAAGGCGAGCCTTCTGCGTATCGAGTTTTCGCCCATCTACACGGGGGAAGGCAGCGAGGCTTTCCAGGGCAAGGCGCCCGAAATCGGCACGCTCGGGCAGCGGGTCGTGGTCGAGCGCGAGGCGGCGGGCAAGCCCTGGCGCATTCTGGAGCCCAGGGATATGCCGGCCAATCAGAAGGTGCTCAATGAACTGGCCGTCGAGCTTCAGAACACCATGGGCTCAAACTTTATCGACGAACCGGAGGACCTGGCGGATTATGGCCTGGCGCCCGTACGCTTCATGATCACCGTCACCGACGATGACAGGGGCGAACCGCAGACCATCTTTTACGGCAACATCGATGTGTTGAGTGAGAAGGGCGGCATCTATACCATGCGCGACGACCGGCCCGACCTTTTCGTTACACCCGCCCACCTCCTGACCCTGCTTCCCGGTAAGCCCGACAGTTGGCGTGAAAAGCATGTGCTCACGGCCCAGGAGAATCCCATTCACCGCATCGAATACCGGAACGGCGATGATGCGTTCATCCTGGAACTGGATTCCGACCGGGGCTGGCAGGTCGTGGAACCGGCCATCGAGGACGTGGACCAATTGGCCATATCTTCTTTCATCGCCTCCCTGAAGACCATCACCATTTCCCATTTTCTCGATGATGCCAAGCCCGGGGACTACAACCTGGACGCGCCGCAAATCACCATCAACGTCTTTACCGAGGGGGAAGAGACGCCGAGGGTTATTCTCATGGCGCCCGCGCCGGACAACCCCGACTACTACGCCGCCCTACAGGATGGCGGCGGCGTGACGCTGGTTCATAAAAACATGGCCCAACGCGCCTTCGCGAAAGCCGCCGATTTCCGTTCTAAAACCCTGCTGGCTTTTACCCGTGAAATGGCGGAGCGCATGGACTTTACCCTTGATGGCGTTCAGTACGTTTTCGAGAAGGTCCACGGACGGTGGCTGGTGCGGAAGCCGGAAGGCAAGGTGCTGGCGAACCAGAGCGACGCCACGAAACTGCTCGAACTCATGAGTCCGCTTCGCGCCCGTGGCGCCCTGCTCGAATGGAAGGATGATCCGGCGGTGTACGGCTTGGATGACCCGGTCTTTCGTTTCGAGGTGCTGGTTCGCAACCCCGCCAACCCCGCGGAATCGACCGTGCTGGGTCCGGTCGAAGTGGGGTCGCTCACCGAAGACGACCTTGCCCGGCGCTATGCCCGCGCAAAGGGTCGCGACGGGCTTTTCCAGCTACCCCAGGATCTGATAGACTCGTTGCGCGAGATAGTGCTCGGGGTTGTGGACTCGTGAAGGGTGGATTTCCAGGAGGCGGGACGAACGGGATGGTTGAACCGGATGGTGCCCAAGCGGGGTGCAGGTAGATAATTTACAAAAAAGGTGAAAACTATATACTGCGTAGTGGGTGATTTCCACTTAACCTTATGAATTTACGGGGATTGCAACGGCTTTCTCTATTGACACTTGACTTGGCCTGTGTTATAAAAAACGGTACCAATGAAATGGGGTAGTGTATGATCGTGACGCGTTTGGCAAGCTGCACCGAACATGACGTGCGGGGTTCGGTGCTTCCGGTCAATAAGCGGATTGGTCTCTCGGTCAACGGTTTCCTTGCGGGGGCGGACAGATCCGCACGGGGCCGGGCCATCGAGGCACGCCGTATAGTCGAGGTGAATGAACGCTCCTGAAGCCCGTTGGCTTAGGGGTTCTTTACGCTTTTCCGCCCGAGGAGAGTCTGACAGTGAGCATGAAACACGGTGCCTTCGTGAGCGTGGCCCTGGCGGCCATCGTGACGATCGGGATGATCGGGGTTCTCCCCGGGCAACAAGCGCGGACCATTGCCGCGGAACGGGGGGGACAGGATGGGGCGCCCGCCCCAGAGACACGCACGGCGTCCGTGACGGAGGCCATGTTGGAACTGCTGCCCGAGGCGCCTCCGGCCGCGGAAGCGCCCCTGCAACTGGCCGCCGCCCCCGGCAGCGCCCTGGCGGGGCTCATGGTTCAGTCCGCCCTGCTGAGCCAGGTGATTACCTGCGATATGTATCAACTGGGTTTCGCCGCCGACCCGGACACCACGGGGCCTACCGTCTTTAACGTCACCCTGTATGGCGATGTGCAGGACATTCCCGCGGGCATTCCCGCCAACGTGGCCGGCATCGAGTGGACCATCACCGATCCCAACGGTAACGCCACGGTGTACGAGACGGTTCTCTTTGACGACGCGACCCTGACCATTCTTCCCCAGGATCTCGTTGGCCTGGATCTCTCCCTGGATATCGTGGGTGACTACGATGTGGCCATGCAGGTGCTGATTGTTCACGCCGAGAACCCGGACGTGGAGCTCGTGTGCCCGCCCGACGGCCCGGTCAGCGTAGGCACGCTTACGGTCACCGAAGCGGCCGAGGGAGAGGGGGAAGGCGAGGCCCCGGAGCCGGCGACCTTCGCCGTTACCGACCTTATTGGCGCGCGGGACGGTGCGGCCCTGCTGCCCTTCAATGACTGGACGCCCCTTTTTCGCTTTGACATGACCTACAACCCCGACAACCCCCCGGCTCCCCGGGCCTTGGCCAACCTGCACTTCAGGATCGACGGCGACCATGTCGTCCGTGGCAATTCATCCAGTTTGGTGGGGCCCCAGGAATCCGATATCCTGGAGTTCGCCATCTTCCGGAACAGCGGTCCCCAGGGTGAGCCGGATGACCTGCTCGATATTCGCCTTCCGACAAGTTTTTTTGATTCACGGGTGCCGGTCGTCGTTTTCAACGGTCATGGCTACCCCTACGATACGCCCGACGCGACGGGTGCGTTCAGTTACGGGGACTTGGACTACAACCTGTCCTTTGTTTTCAACCCCCACGACCCCACCTTCAACGCGGCGGTTCCGCTGGACCTGAACAATCCCCAACTGCCGTTTTACCGGACCCACATTGACGAGGTCACCGGGGTGCCGACCCGGACGCGAAGCTGGATGACCGCGGGGCCCGCCCCCAATAATTCGTACATACTGGCCTTTCGGACCTCCTCCAGTTGGACCTCGGGCACCGGCATTTCCTACACCGTGCTTGGCGCCACCATGCTGCCCTTCGCCCCCGATCCGCCCGCGGACTTGGGCGGGGAGGGGCCCGAAGCGAACGATCCCGTGACCGTCGGCAACTTTCCCATCAACCCGGACGACTTGGCTCCCATCGACGACTATCCTGATTTTCCCCTTTCCGAGGATGTGGGCTATACCTCCAATTTCGGCCTATGGGATGTATCCGGGAACAACACGGGCGATTTCAGTTATCGTCCGGGCTTTGACCGCAACACGTGGAATTGGCCGATCCGCATGTACACTCCCCGGCGGGAGCATTTTCGCCCGCGCTGGGATATTTCGAACACCATGGTGCAGGCGCTGACCGGGGAGTTCCTGGACATTCGGCGCATTTTCTCCGTCGAGACGTGGGTGCCCGTGATCGCCATTAACGCCCACGGCGATTGTTACACGGGGCCGACGGAAGTGAACCTCATCGTTACCGACGTAGGCGGCGATCCTTTCGCGGTGCCGGGTAACGGGGGCTTTGAGCCGACCGAGGGCCTCGAGAAGATGACCACGGCCGCGGACGGGGGACAGGGACATGCCGTCGGAAACGATTACTCCTTTAACGGTGCCTGGATGTTCTATGACAATGACGGTGGTTCAAACTGCCCGGACGCCGCGGGCAATCCGTCTAATTGTCCCGGTAACGGCATTTTCAACCCGCCCAGTCCCACGGGCGTGGGTGTCGATTTCAACGATTTCCCCATGCGTCCGGGCGGCATATTGGATCAGGGTACGGGATCGGATTTCGTGGATGGCACCTTTTTCGAGTGGGAATACATTCCCTTCCCGCCGGGTGGCGGCGACCCGTGGTGGAAGATCCGTCTTCGTTTCTCGGGCGGTGGTCATCTGCAGTCCGGCCAGGGCTGCACGGGCGGCCTGGAATCGCTCCCGGATTTCTTTCCCCCCGGCTTGCGTGGGAACCAGCCCCAGGCCGACTATTTCGTGACGCTTCGTCCCGACAGCGGTTTCCGGGATATTTCCGGGTTGCAGGGGGATGGTACGGGGCTGCCCGTGGGCGCGGATTTCCGGGCCTTCATCGAGCCGCGCCGGTGGAACCCGCTTCATGGCGGCCATAACGACGGCGGCATCCTTTTCAGTTCCGACATTCCTGCGCCCGTGGGGGTGATTGGACAGGATAACCCTGCCCGCGACGAAACCAGCATCACCATGGATTGCAGCACGCCGGACAATTGCGTGCCCGTCTTCATGGCGCCCCAGCCGTGGTGGACCGAGCGTTCGCTGAACCGGGACAACGCGAAGATACAGCAGGGGGGGATCGAGATTCACGACTTGGTGCTGACCTACAGCACGAACAACGTGTTTGCCAAGGAAACCTATATCAATATCGCCCAGAATCCGCCGACTCCCGTGCCCAATACCGATTTGTCTGTTGGGCGAACGCTCTTTTCGCTGTGGGTTGATCCGCCGATTCTCGACACCCTCGGTCCGGACGTTCCGCCGACGTTGATCAAATACGGTATGCTGCAAAGCCGCTTTACGCCCCCGGCTTCCGTGGGCGTGGAACGGGATGTCTCCGAGAACCTGACGGGCGACGACGCGCTTACAGCGATCCAGTACGCTTACGAGACGGTGCCCTTTGACCTGACCGCGGACGCCATCGACGGCCAGGCCACCTACCCCCGGTCGAGTTTCTACCCCGAACCCGCCGAACAGCCGACCCTGCCGCGCTTCCGTGATACGCGGGACTACCTGGCCTTTGATACGTCCTGGCCGCTGAACACGATTGCCCTGGCCTGGGGCGAGGAGAGTTACTGTTACCTCTACGACGAAGGCGTGACCAACGAACCCTATGCCATCCCGACCTCGCCCGATTCCGAATCCACCTATTCGGATGACGTGTATGCCTTTGTTCTCGAGGACGGCGCTTTTTCGGGGGTGGATACCCTCGCGGGCAAGTGGCTCGTGGATCGCGCGGGCAACCGCTACAAGATCACCGGGAACAATGGGAACACCCTCTTCCTGATGCGCGGGCACAATGCCTACATGGACAAGTTCGCGCGCTTCCCGGACCGTCCGGCCACGCTGGCCGTCTACCCCGACGGCGTGCTGAACCTGCCGGATTGGCCCTTTGGTGTGCCGGAAGGCGAGGATTTCGCCATTTCCCGCGGTCGTTGGGCCGTGACCGACGTGGCCAAGCCGCGCGGCACCTATCCCCATGCCACTGACTGGAAGGCGGGGTTGAGCCCGCGCATCGGTGGTGCGCTCCCGCTGCATGAGCCGAACTTCCCGGTGAAGCCCGAGGACCAGGGCGCCCGTGCCGCGCGTCTGCTGAAACAGCATGTTGAAGCCGAGTCCGAGCCCATGGCCATGCTGGGTATCAACCTGGCGGGCACGGATGACTTCATCGTGAACCAGAACAACAGCGTGTCCCTCGACAGCATCACCATCGCCTTCTGGGGACCGGATTTCGACCGGCGTGATTTAGCGGCCCTCGATCCCAATGGCACGCAGGTGACTTCCGGTGTGTTGCTTTACGAGGATTCCAATGCCAGCGGCGTGTATAACCCGCCGGTGTTCTTTGATTTCTCGCCGGTACCCGCCCTTACCGACGCGATTGTACCGTTGGAGCCGGGTACGCTTCAGTGGGCGCAAAGCCCCGAGGCCATCGATCTGGACGGGGACGATGTTGCCGACGACATGAGCGGTGACGGCGTGGTCTTCCTCCACGAGGTGGCGGGGCTGACGCCTTCCGAGATTGATGCCCTCGTGCAAACCGCGATTGCGAACGGGGAGATTACCGGCGCGGAGGCCGCCCGCTGGGACGGCCTGAGCGACTTGGCGTGGGTGTTGCGCTTGCAGCCCCGTGGAACGTGGAACCTGCCCCAGTCCGACCGCCGGACCGGCGCGCCCATATCGACGCCGCCGGGTGCCGCGCCGCCCATCGCCGGGGCGAGCCCCGCCGAGAAGGCGCTGGCCAGTCCGTTCTATTCGACGGCCCAGCCCAGCCTGTATGACCTGGCTTCCGTGCCGGATTCCGTCACGAACACCAAGGCGTTGGCGGCCGGCGGTTCGGAAGGCGACGATCTTTTCGTCGTGGTGCGCACCTCCGGTGATATCGCCGCGTTCGAGCAGTTCCGTTGTGTTGTCCCGGCACGCCTGCCGGAGCGCAGTGTGCCGCCCAACCCCGTGGTAAGCGGTCATGGCGGCATTCAACTGGCCCCGTTTGCCTACACCGTGGTGAATAGTTACCAGAAGAGCAATCCCGACGAGGGCGCGGTGCAGGACTTCTACAGCCATGACATGGCGCAGGCCAATGTTCCGACCCGCATTCTGGATCTGACAGGTTCCCTCGAGGTCACTCCCGCCGGTACGCCGGCCGTGGCCCCGGGCGGTCCGCCCGTGGCCGTGTTGGGCCTTGACCTGTCCAACAATCGTCCGGACAACCTGATTGCCCGGGGCTCCGGGGTGGGGACCATCGCCGGGGTCAACACGTTCGAGATCACCGATTACGAGACCGGTATTACCGATCCGGCTGATCCGCACGGCACGCCCGACGGTTGGGTGGGGTTGTGGCTTGTCGGCCTGAACCAGGTGACGGGGGACACGGGCAAGCAAGCGGCCTATGATCTCAACGCGGTGGATGCCGTGGAGGCCTTCCAGATCACGGGTGTTGCCGGTAATACGTTGACCCTCCTCGCCGGCGCGCCCCGCGCGGGCAGCGAGTGGTATGTGGTGAAGGACCCGACCTTCCTGGAGCAGGTTATTGTCGAATTCTATGACGTGGGCCGGGACGGCCAGTTCCGCCTGCCGGTGGACTTCCTCGAACTGAACTACGAGGACCCGGTTCGGGGTTTCCGGAGCGGTGTGTCGCTCTATCGTGACAACGATCTCCATCCCCTGAACACCAACGGTGTCTTTGATCCGCCCGTGCTGGATCCCGATACGGGCGCGGTGGTGGAGTATATCGACTTGCCCGTGCGGCTCGACGATCCGCCCATCCGCATCGGGCGCGCCGGGGAGCCCCAGTACCAGGTCAAGATGGTCTTCTCCTCGCCCGGCACCGACAACATCGTGGGCCGTCCCGAACCGGTAGTGCCCTACGAGACCCAGCCGAGGCTCCGCCAGGTGATTCCCCAGACCTTCGGGCGGACCATCTCCGAGGATGCCTACGGCCCCGATTTCTTCGTCGTGGTACGTCCCTCGTTGTTGATGAGCCAAGGTGATGATTTCGCCGCGGCCATCGTCTCGTGGGGACCCAACACGCCGACCGAACCCGACCCGGATAATTTCTCGGTCACCCTGGAGCCGGGCGATCTTCGGCAGCAGCGCGAAGACGAGTTCGATATCTTCTCCGAATTCCCCTGGGGCGCGCGCGGGATCGGTCTGATCTCTTTCTTCCAGGATCCGCCCCCGGTCTATAACTGGACCTACAGTTACGAGGCACAGCGTTTCGTGCCCGCCGAGGAAGTGGATCACAGCCAGGACGACCGGGATCCGAACATCCGTTACTGGGTGCGCACCAACCCGAACAAGTTTGCCCGTACCGCCCCGATTACAGCGCTTGAAACGCCGACCTTCGATTTCGAGGCCACGCCGGTGCGGCAGGCCCTCGGCGAGGAGGTGGCCTTCCAGATCCTCAGCAACCAGCCCCAGAATATCAGTACCGTGACGTGGGACTTTGGCGATGGCAGCACGGGCGACGACCGTTTCGAGCAGAGTCCCACCCATGTCTACGGGCAGACCGGGGTCTATTCGGTCAGCGTGACCATCGTGGATCGCTTCGGGACGGAGATCACCCTTTTCAAGGATGATTATATCGAGATCATCGAGACGCCCTTTGCCGATTTCAGCGCGCAACCCCTGGTGGTGACCCTGGCCAACGGTGTCGCCGCGGTCAGTTTCAGCAGCGCCGAGACCGACCCCGGGCCGAACCATGCCATCGAGTCCTATTTCTGGGACTTTGGTGATCAGTCCACGGGTGACGAATCTTCCCAGGCCAACCCGACTCACCTCTATACCGCTCCCGGCTTCTACACGGTGACCTTGGAGGTGACCTTCCGCGAGAGCGGTACGGGCGAGTTGGTTCGTAACGAGCGTGTTCGCCAGGACTACGTGCAGGTGATTCTCGCGGGAGGCGCCGAGGGTGAGGGCGAGGGCGAGATCGCGACCGATCCGGCCAACTTCACCATCGAATCCGCCGTTCGCGACCGTGAAGCGCTGGTGCCCCTGTGTGACTGGGTGCCCCTGCTTCGTTTCACCATGAACTATGGCGTGGATGCGCCCGCGCCGCGCAACCTGGCCCGCCTGCGGTACATCATTCATGGTGATGATGACAGCAGCAGGGATTTGGGTTACCTGAACGCCGGTGGTCCGGACCAGAGCGATCTGCTTGAATTCGGCCTGTTCCGGGAAGTCTTTGACGGTGGCGATGATGCCAACAATGGTGTGTTAAGTGACTTCGACGTGCTCATTGCCCGTTGGGCCAACGACGGCGCGCCTTACGGCGTGGCCACGGGGAACGACGGATTCATCAGCTATGATCTCAATTTCCTCGATGACACGGGGACGCCGCTGGTGAATATCACGGCCGCTCCGGACGTGGACAACACGGTGGACGGTGCGTCTTACGTCCTCGCGGTGCGGACATCCGCCACGTGGCGCAGTCAGCTTACCATGAGCGCCGATGCCCTCTTCGCCCAAATGGTGACGCTTAACGGCAACTTCCCCCTGGGTGATGACGGCGCACCGTTGGACAGCTACACGCCGGATTTCCTGACGGGTGAAATCCTGGAGAACACCGACGCTTACGCTTCCAGCTTTTCCGTTTTCGAGATGCGTGGTACGCCGTTGATCCAGGATGGCCTGGGGATGGTGAATACCTGGACGGCCCCGCACTACATGTACACGCCGGTGGCCGAGTTTACACGGCCACGCTGGAACGCTTTCGACCAGTTGCTGGACAGCTTCTCGGGTGAGTTCCTGCGTATCCGTCAGTTGGTGCCCATGGAAGCATGGTTCCCCGTTTTGGGCCTGAACATCCACTCCACCAAATCGCTCCACTTCGACCAATATGATCCCGATGTGGGCTTCCGGACTATTTTCGCGGATCGTCCCGCGGCGGAGCTGCGCGAGGTGAACGTGATCATGACCGACATCGGCGCGGATCCCCTGGGGCCGCCCGGCAACGGTGGTTTCAATCCCATCACCGGTATGAACGAGATCACTTACGACGAGTATCCCACGTACGAGCCGGTCCTGGAACATGACTTCTCGTTCAACGGCGTTTGGGTGTGGTCCGATACAAACAACAACGGGATCTTCGATCCGCCCACCCAGGTGCCCGGCGGCGGCATCACCTTTACCGACCGGCCCATGTTCCCTGGCATGGGGAGCAGCTTCTTCCAGGATCAGGGCTGGGAATATATCGCCAATCCTCCGGGCGGTGGTGATCCGTGGTGGAAACTCAAAATGAAATTCATCTTCGGCGAGCGGCGGCCCCTCGCCGAGACCGAGGACGAAACCAACGTGGCGGGTTTCCTCGAGCCGACGCCGGATAATGTTTTCACCGATCCCATCAGTTCGTGGACATTTGACTACTTCCTGGTTATCCGCACCGACAGTGGTTATCAGGATATCTCCATGGGACCCAACACGGGGGGAGGCATTACCGCCGGCGCGGACTTCCGCGTGTTCATCGAGCCGCGGCGCTTCAACGCCCGCTTTGGCCACGAGGACGGTGGAATCTATCTGAGCAGTATGATCCCCGCGCAGGGTTCCCTGGCCTACCCCGATTTCTTCGGGGCGCCCTGGCAGGACTACCCGCAGTGGGGGGCGGTGGAGCCTTGGTGGCCCCAGCGGACCCATAACGCGAGCGCGGCCAAGCCGCTTCGCAGCACGGTGGACGTCCACGATCTGACCCTGACCTATGAGTCGGATTCGGAGTATGCCTTCAGAGCCGATATTTTCTTCGGAAGGGGTTCGAGATCGTCCTTCGGCTCGGTCTGTTACGGCTTTGCCGACGGGTTGGACGACCCCACGGATTTCGACCGCTGGATGGATCCTTTCGGTCTCCTTCGCAGCCAATTCCTCAATCTTCACAGTGTGGGAGTCACCTACTGGTCCGTCTTCGGCAGTTTGTCCATTCCGCTGAGTGCGGGAGACGCGGGGATCGGAAACGGTATCAACTTCACCTATGATGAAAGCTGGCAGTACGCCTATGAGACCGTGCCATTCCTCAATTCGCTGGATGGTGACAATCGTTCATCGGCCTACGCGACGCCCCCGTTCCAGCCGAACATGCCGGCTTATGCGACCTGGCCCGCCCTGCTTGCCCCCGGTGAGTATCCCCGTGCGAGCGACTGGCCCCTGGAGGAAACACAGGCCCGGTTGCTGACCCAGAAGATCGATGTTGACAGCAATCAGACCGCCATGCTGGGTATCAACCTCGCCGGCGTGGATGACATTATTGTCAATGGCCGCCAGGAACCCAGCCTGGCGAAGATTACCCTGGCGTTCTGGGGGCCCGACTTCACGCCGGATGACCTGGCGCCCCTGGACCCCGACGGCAGCGATCTGGATTCGGGCATTCTCCTGTGGGAGGACGCGGATCAGAACGGTGTGTTCTTCACGCCGGGCCCCATTGCCGATTACGCGGATGCCCTGCCGGTTTTCGATGCTTTTGATGACGTGGTGCCCCTGCGCAATCTGCAGTGGGCGTCCAGTCCTGAACCCATCGACCTGGACGGTGATGGCGCGCCGGACGACCTCAATGGCGATGGCGTGGCGGATAGCAATGACTTGGCCTGGGTTGTCGAAATCGAACCGGGCGAGGTTTGGCCGTTGCCGCACAACGACAACCTGACCACCGGTATCGCCTTTAATTTCATTCTGCGTTGGTGCGTCGGCGCCAATTTCTTCGGCGGAACGAAAGAGGCGGAGGCGCTTCAGAAGCAGCTTTCAACGATAGAAGCGGAAATCCTCCAGTCCGGCGGACCGGACGAAAAGGCCCTTGATCCGGCCGTTGACCAAGGTGGTGACGACCTCTTCATCACGGTGAAGACCTCGGACAAGGCCCGGCGTTTCGAGCAATTCCGCGTGCTGGTGCCCGCCACCTTGCCGTCGCGACGCCCCGAAGAACGGCAGGCTGGTATTCAGTTCTTCCCCGAGATAAATACCAGTCCGTCGGCCTACACCAAGACCAGCCCCGATGAGGATCCGGTACAGGACTTCTATGGTCATGACATGATGGAAGTCAATGTGCCGCATCACATCCTGAACCTCACCAATGCGACGCAGAAGCTGACCATTGGCGGCGCGGCCATGGCGGTTATGGGGGTGGATGCATCCACGAATCGCCCCGATGCCACGCTGGCCACGGGGGACGCGGGCGTGGGGCTTCCCGCCGGGTTTACCGCGGTGGGCGCGGCTTGGGCGGAAGATGAGTTCGCCGGAGATTGGCTCGTGGACAAGGAGTACCATGCCTTCGAGATCGTGTCGAACACGGTGGACCAGCTTTCACTCCGCTTTGGCACGCCGGCCGAGGGACCGTGGCGCATCGTTCGCGATCCCACCTTCCTCGAACAGCTTATCGTGGAGCTTTATGATCAGGGTGCGAACGGAAACTTCAATCCCGTCACCGACCTGTTGCCCCTGAGTATTGATCCGCGGATTAGCGGTCTGGCGCTTTACCGTGATAATGACAACGACCCGCGGAACCGGAACGGGATCTTCGATGCCGATATCGACCTCCCGGTCGAATTGGATGTGGCCCCCTTCTTCTCCGGCGTTTCCGGCGAGTCGACACAGGTCAAGTTCGTCTTCTCCACCCCCGGTACGGACGATGTCCCCGTGCCCATGGCGCAGCAGACGAATCACCGCCAGTGGATTCCCGACAGCTTTGGACGACGGACCACGGATCCGGACCACGGCGCGGAATTCTTCCTGGTAATTCGCGCGAGTGATACCATGGAAGAGAACGATGATTTCCGTGTCGGTATTGTTTCCTGGGGTCCCAACACCCCGTCGGAACCCGATCCCGACACATGGGCGCGCCTGTCCGGTGGTGACCGGGACGGCTACAAGCAGTTCGAGGAATTCAACTGGGGCAGCCGCGGCTTGGGCTTTATCAGCTTCTTCAAGGAGCCGCCCACGCGGTACTTCATGGATGGGAATGAAGCCAGGCAACGGCCCGATACCAGCGGTATCAACTGGGTGCGCAGTCACTCCGCGAAGAAACAGCGTTCGGGAGTTATCGAGGCGCGCAAGAAGCCGCTTTCGCCCGTTTCCGTGGTGATTGACGGTGTCAGCGAGACGGCCTTGCCCGCCCAGACGTTGCCCGGCGAGCCCTTCGAGTTCGTTATCCGTGGGCGTGGCTTCGGCTCCGACCCGGAGGTGCTGTTGAGTGGTTACGACGTGGTGATCACTGCGGCGACCGATAACACCATTGATGTTACCATCAGTTCCCGCATCGACGAGCCGCCCGTGGAACCGATCATTCTGATCGTGAAGAATCCGGCGACCCGGGAGGAAACCGTTCGTTCCGATCTCTTCAGCCTGGTGGGCGGCTCCACGCAGGATGGCCCGAAGGTGATCCGCGTAGAGCCGGACCGGGGTACGCAGGCGGTCTTCCCCGTGGTGGTACATGGTGCCAACTTCGGTGGTGAGGGCAGCTTGTCCGTGTACTTTGGTGATACGGAAATGCAGGTTCTCAATGTTGCCGGCGACGGCAGTTGGGTGAATGTGGGCTTCCCCGCCGGTGGTATCTCGAAGACCGGTCCCCTGGATGTGACCGTGCGCGACGAGAGCAAAGGCAAGGAAGATGTTTTGGTGAACGGATTCGAGTATCTCAACTCGCCCGACATTCCTGGAATCGGGTGTGCGGCGGGTTCCGCGGAGTCGGGTGCCGGCGGCGATCTGATCGCCTTGATGGCGGTTTTGGCCTTGCTGCTGGGCGCGTGCCGCGCTAAAATGCGAAACAAAGCGTAAACGGATATAGTGGATCTTCGCCCGCGGGCCGTTCGGCGGTCCGTGGGCGGATCTTCGCGACAAGACCAGCCTGACCGGCCGGCGGAAGGACCGGGTGCCATGAAAGGAAAGCAACACGTGAGCGCGACCATACGTCAAACGGGAGTGGGGGTTATTGCCGTGGTTTTGGTGCTGGCGCTGGCGCCCTCGGCGTGGGCCTTTTACCCGCTGGGTTTCTTCGACGATTTTGGCATCCTGCGCTTGCAGCAGTGGGATTTCGGCCAGTTCGACACCAACAACGATGGCGAAGTGGGTCCTGATGAAGGCATCGAGATTTTCATCGAGGGCGGTGATTTTGGGTTCACGGATGACGAGATCGATGTCGTCAACGAATCTTTCCAGGTTTGGGAGGATGTCCCCACCTCCTATGCGGCCTTCCAGGACGGCCGCGTTTTCTCGGACCCCATTCCGGTGTCTCCCACGGTCGATTTTCTGCCGAGTGTTTTCATGGCGGGTGCCGGCGACCCTGAAGCGGGCTCCGTGGGGGGGGGGATCCTGGGCGTTACCATCATCTTGCAGGCCACGGCCGAGGGCGAGCTGGTTGGTAACAACGGGCAAGCTATCTGGGTTACCGCCGGCGAAATCATCGATATCGATATTGTTGTCGATGCACTGGCCCACCGTCCGTTGCCGGGCAGCCTGGAGCCGCTGATCGACCTTAAGGCCACCCTGGTTCACGAAATTGGCCACTTTCTTGGCTTGGGTCATCCGCCGAACAACAACCTTCGGCCCACGCTGGCCGATCCCAACGATCCCACCAGTATAACGGGGCTCGTGGAAAGCGAAGTTTTCTGGTTCACCAATCCGCAGGGCGTGGCGGACTGGGTCGGGGTCACCCCTACCATGTATCCCATCGCCTTTGACGTGGAGGATCAGCATGGCGAGCGGAGGGACGGGGGGACGGATCTGGCGCCCGACGACATCTCCGGACTCACCTATCTCTATCCCCGCGAGGGCGGTTGGGCGAACATGTTCGATGTGAATCAGCGTGCGCGGACGGAAACGCGGACCAACTTCCCCAGCGAACCGCTGCTGGGCGCGCACATTGTGGCATGGGCCGATATTGAAGATCGGGACGATCCCCGGCAGGCCCAGCGCGTGGCCATGTTCAGCACCATGACGGGACTCTACGAAACGCAGACCTCTCCCGAGCAGAACGGCAACTTTGAACTGAAGGGGCTGTGGAAACAGTTTGAGCGGCCCGGTTCGAGCATACCCCAGCAGCATTACACGCCGACCTATACCTTCACCTGTAATCCGCTGAACCAGTTGGGGTTGGACCGGCAGGCACCCGAGGGCCGGACTCCCGCGGATCATGACACCTTGCACACCGGAACCGGCGGGCCCTACAACATCGATTTCTTCTCTTCCACATTCCACGAGAGCGGCAATATCATAGACGTGGAGAATCATGACGCGGGAACCCCCGTGTATTGGGATTTTTCCAGGAATAAGCTGGTGAGTTACACGAGCGGAAAGGCCCTTGAATCCATTATCCGTCCCGATGCCCCCATGTTTGGCGACCCCAATGACGTGTGCCCCCTGAATGTTATCACCCAGGGCACGGGCGGCACGGGGACGGACACCGGCGGCACGGTTGGGATGATCGTGTCGAAGAACCTGCGTGGTTTCCGCGACCGCTATCTCCTGAGCTCCGCGGCCGGGGCGATGGTGGCGGATACCTATTACCGCATGTCGCCCGCCATGGCGCGTTTCCTGCTGCGCCATGCCTGGGCCTTCGAAGCGGCCAGGACCTGCGTTCAGGGGGTTGCCTGGGTGCTGGAGCATATCACCATGATCAGTTTGACCATCCTCGCCACGCTGAGTACGCTTCTGCTCCTGATGCTGGGGCTTCGCCGCCGTTTCGTGGCCACCACGGCCGCCTTGCTGTTCCTTCTCGCATCAGGCGGCGTCATGCCCGCGGCCCATGCCGCGTTTGCCTACATCAGCAGCGAGGAACTCACGCAGCAGGCGACCCATATTGTCTCCGGGGTGGTCGAGGCCGTCAGCACGCACCGAACTGATCAGAATCGCATCTACACCGACGTGTCGCTTCGCGTGACGGACACGGCCAAGGGCCGTCTCAATAAAGAGGGTCTTACCCAGTTCAGTTACCTTGGCGGCAAGTACGGTATCCTTGAAATGCGGGTAAGCACGGCGCCCGCTCCACTCAAGGATGGCCAGGAATTGATCCTGTTTCTTCGCGAAACCGACGACGGGACCCTGCGGCTTTTGGGTGGCGCCCGCGGGGTGTTTCGTGTGAGCGTCGATGTCGAAACGGGTAATAAGGTGCTGCGCGCGGGGACCGAGACCGGTGCGATGGCCCTTAAACAGGATGCCGCCAAAATCAAGGCGAAGCGGGCCGAAGCGGCTGTCGGCAAAGCCGGCACGGGCAAAGTGGATGCCGCCACGCCTGTCACGGTCAGCGAATACATGGCTTATCTCCGCCATATCGCCCGGGAGCAACGTCGCGCCCGGCGTTGACCCCCTCAATCTCATCCCGATCTGCCTTTGCCGGGAGCCTGTGCTCCCGGCATTTATTTGTCGATGGACTTTTTTCCTCTGCTATTCCCTTCCAAAGAGGCGGGGGAGAGGGGCCGCGGTTTTGCTTGGCATTGCGTTGCCGGGTGGTAATCCGCTAGACTTGCGTCGGCCCGGCAACCGTCCTCCGTGGGCCGCGGCGGACCCCTGAATCCAAGGCAGTCCGGGGGTGGAGTGCCGGGGCGATGGGTTCCACGCGGGCACGCCCCCTGCCTGTGTCAACTTCATCCCGCGGCAACACGTTCATACGAAGACCCCAAACGTGTTGCCATGGAACGGTTTGTGCGGGGGCGAGGGCCATGGGCGATGACTCGTGCGCCATATTTCGGCGTTACCCTGACTTCAAGCGGCGCCGCGTTACGGAAGTAGAGAGAACAATGGTTCGAGGCCTGGCGATACGCCGATTCTTCATCCTGTTGGACTTGGCTTTGGCCGCGGCGGCCGTGGCCATGGGCGGTATACTCGTCATGCGGTTTTTGCACCCTGTCCAGGCCGCCTTGCCCCAGGAGGAACGTTCGGAGCCGCCCGCCGATGCCGGCGGTATGCGTTTGCCCGAGGTGGGTCCCCTGGCCAGTTATGATGTGATCACCAAGTATGGCCTGTTCGGGGATGCCGGGCGCTTCGATCCGTCCAAGGCGCCGCCTCCGCCGCCCGTGCAGGCGGTCCAGGAGGATTTGCCCGACACGGATTTGAACCTTCGCCTCATGGGCACCATCGCCCTTTCCAAGGACGATTTGTTTGCGAGCGCCTTCATCCAGGATCTTGATCGCCGGGGCAACCCGGAAAGTTTTCTTCTGGGCGAGGAAGTCGTGGACAAGGTGGTTTTGGCGGAAGTTCACAAGCGGCAGGTTATCTTGTTGAACAAGCGTAAAACTCCGCCCGTTCAGGAGCGGTTGCGCATGGACGATGGCGAAAGCTTTGCATCCGCGCCGAAGGTCAAGCCGCCGAGTTCAACATCGACCCGGAGTACGCAGCGAGTCCAACTCAGCAAGGCCGAGATTACTGATGAGCTGGTGAACAACTACTCGGAACTTCTCAAGATCAAGCCGGTGATTAAGCGCGACGCACGGGGCAACGTGACCGGTGTCACGGCGGCCAACATCGGCAGGTATCCCTTGGCCAAGAAGCTCGGCCTTCAGGACGGGGACATTCTGCAGACCGTCAACAATGAGCGAATCGACAGTCAAGCGAAGATCATGGAGCTTATACAGAAGCACCAGAACGCGTCGTCGTTCCGGATAGGTATTCTTCGCAATGGCAAGCCGAGGATAATCACCTACAACCTGCGCTAGGTTTTGGACCGTCAAGACGTCCTGGACCGGCGCCGATACGCCGCGTGGTGACGCGGCACATGCTGGAAGGATTAGCCGTGCTGAAACAAACACTGCTTTGTCTGGCCTTGGTGTTGGGAGGGGGCGTTTTGTGCGCGCCCCACGCCTGGCCGCGGGAAGAGGCTCCAGCCGGGAAAAGCGTGGCTCCCGCGAAGAATAGCGGGGGCAACGCCCACGCCGAAGCGGAGGCGGAACCCGCCCCGGTGTCGCCCCGGCCCCTGCCGCCCCGGCCACGTCCGGCCGCCAAGCCCACGCGGCGCCCCCTTCCCGGCGCGAAGCCTGCCGCCCCCGTGTCCACGTCTCCGCGGATTTCGGTACCCTTTAACGGCGAGAAGGACGGCCGTACCCCGGGCGAGCCCAGCAATTTCGATTTCACCGACGTTCCGCTCTACGATGTGATCAAGCGCATCGGTATGCTTACGGGGCGCAACTTCGACGTGGATCCCAGCGCGCAGCAGATCACGGTGACCCTCATTACGCACGATGCGATTCCACCGGAGATGGCTTACGAGGTGCTTGAAGCGCTTCTGGCCCGGCGCGGTTACGCGCTGGTCGAGAATCTGGATGGCCGCATTATCGAAGTGGTTGCCACGGCGGATGCCACCAGCTCAGTCAAGCTCGAACTCTACAAGGGATTGGACTTTATCCCGGAAAGTTTTGACGGCTATTCGACCCACCTGGTGCAAGTGCAATACGCCGACGCGGCGGAGCTGTCGAGTGCGCTCAAGCTGGTGGCCTCGACCAATTCCCGCATCGACACCTATGCGCCGACCAACATGCTTCTCATCACGGATACGGCCGATGGGTTGCGGCGGGTGCGTGCCTTCCTGAAAGAGGTGGACATTCCCGGACTCGACACGAACATGGAGTTTTTCATCATCAAGTATGCCAGCGCCGATGCGCTGGCCATGCAGATCGAGCAGGTGCTGCTGGATGACGGAGCGGGCGCCGCCTCCGGCGCGGCCGTATCCCGACCGCGCCCCACGCCGACCACGCGCACGACGCGGCGTCCTGTGCGTCCCACGGTGCCCGGTTCCGCGCCATCACAGGTTATAGGTGAACGCCAGGAGACCTTGCGCATCGTTCCGGACGAGCGGCTCAACGCCCTCATCGTGGTGGCAAGCGAAGGCATGATGGAGCGCGTGCGCGACCTCATCAAACGTCTCGATACGCCCACGCCCATTGAATCCAATAACCTGCATATCTACGAACTGCTTAATGCCGATGCCGAGCAGGTGGAGGAAGCTCTTCAGCCCATCCTGGGTGGAGCCGGGCGCCGAAGCAGCCGGGGCAGCTCCCTGTCCCGGGGTGGGACCGCCTCCCGCAGTGGAGTGCAGCAGGTTGCCGGCGGCGGGGCCGGCTCTGGTATCCAGGCTTTCGAGCAGGAGGTTTCCGTCGCGCGTTACGACCAGACCAATTCTCTGCTCATCATGGCCTCTCCCCAGGATTACCGCGTGCTGGAAGCCTTTATCGCCCGCCTCGACGTGGCGCCCCGCCAGGTTTACGTCGAGGCCACGGTGATGAGCGTAACCATTACCGACGGTTTCAGTCTCGAGGTGAACGCCGCGGGGGTCACCGGCAACGACGGCTTTGGCCTGACACGAAGCGCCACCATTGCCTCCTTGTATGGCCCGCTTGCGGATGCCACCAGCCTGGCCACCGCGGGGGGACAGTTTGCCATGGGGCTTCTGGGATTGGGGTCGAACGGCGGCATGACGGTGGGTGTCCGCGACGATATCACGCTGAACGTAAACGGCCAGGACGTAAAGGTTCCCTATGTGCCGGTGTTGATGCAGGCACTGGAGACACTCACCGACCTGGAGGTGCTCTCCCAGCCGAGCCTGGTTACTATTGATAACGAGGAGGCCTCCATTTCCGTGGGCCAGGAGGTGCCTTTCGTCACGGGTTCCTCCCGGCCGGCGGTGAACAATGCGGGCGACCTGGTCGGCTCGAACTTTGGAACCACCCGCGTGGAACGCCAGGATGTGGGTATTCAGCTCACCGTGACCCCCCAGATCAGCGAAGGTGAGAAGGTCCGTCTTGATCTCAACGTGGAAGTTTCGGAGGTGGCCAATGCCGAGCAGTCGGTGGGTGACGCGAACATTCTCGGGCCTACCACGAACAAATCACTCGTGAAAAACATCGTGTGGGTGAAGGACGGAGAGACCGCCGTTATCGCGGGGTTGATTCGAGACAGTGTGAGCCGCAACAAAAGCTCCGCGCCCATCCTCGGCGATCTTCCGCTCATCGGGTGGCTTTTCGGCAGCCGGGGCAAGTCCGGGCTTCGTCAGAACATGGTGGTTCTGGTCACCCCTCACATTGTCAAGGAAGGCACCGACCTTGAACGCCTGACCCAGCACGCCGTGGGCGAGTACCATGACTACAACCTTGAGCAGATGTTCCAGGGCGGTTTCTTCAAACGGGTGAAGCAGAAAAAGGCGGATCGCACCATGCGCCGTCCCACGCTTTCCCGGTCGGAGGAACTGACGGGCCGGCGCGGCAACACCCGATTCCACAAGGGCGACATCAAGAGGTAAGCATGCCCAAGGCACAGGACCGACAGCTTTGCGATATCCTGCTGGAGAAGGGCTATGTCCATCCCGAGCAGGTGACGGAAGCCCTGGAATTGCAGAAGATTCGTCCCAAGCGCGTGGGCGAGGTGCTGATGGAGCTGGGCTATGTGGATGAGATGTACATCCTCGAAGCGTTGGGCGAGCAATTCAGCATCGCGGTCGAGACCAGCCTGGAAGATAAGGTGGATCCGACCCTCACCACCAAGGTTCCCATCAACTTCATTCGCGAATACTACATGGTGCCTTTCCGCAAGAACGGAAGCGCTTACTACGTCGCGTTGAACGACCCCGTCAGCTTGCTGCCTCTTGACGACCTGCGCCTCCTGCTGGGCGGGCCGGTGGTTCCCGTGCTCTGCCCGAAGGACGATATCCAGCGGATCATTGACAGTTATTTCGAGCAGCAGGGTGAGAATGCCGCCGAAATGATCGACAGCATTACCATGACCGATGATGACGATGAAGGGACGATTCACACGCTTGAGAACATCGAATCCGAGCGTGATCTTCTCGATCTGGCCAACGAAGCGCCCATCATCAAGCTCATCAACCTGTTGATTACCGGGGCGGTGAAGGAGCGCGCCTCCGACATCCACATCGAGCCTTTTGAGCACACGGTCCGGATCCGTTTCCGCATCGACGGTGTGCTTTATGAGAAGTTCGACGTGCCCCGCAGTCAACAGGCGGCCGTCATTTCCCGCGTGAAGATCATGGCGAACCTGAATATCGCCGAACACCGCCTGCCCCAGGACGGTCGCATCAAGATTCGCCTGAGCGGCAAAGAGATCGACATCCGCGTTTCCATCATCCCCACGGCCTACGGTGAACGGGTGGTGATGCGTATCCTTGAAAAAGGGAGTTTCCTTTTCTCCCTCGAAAAGCTGGGCATGGACGGAGAAGTCCACGCGCACGTGGACAAACTGCTGCAAAGCTCCCACGGCATCTTCCTGGTCACCGGCCCCACGGGTTCCGGCAAATCCACCACGCTCTACGCCGCCTTGCAGAAGGTAAACTCGCCCGACAAGAACATTATCACCGTAGAGGACCCCATTGAATACCAGATTGCCGGGATCGGCCAGATCCAGGTGCGGCCCAAGATAGGCCTCACGTTCGCATCGGGCCTGCGCAGTATTTTGCGCCAGGACCCTGACATCATCCTGGTCGGCGAGATTCGTGACCACGAGACGGCGGATATGGCGGTGCATGCCTCGTTGACGGGCCATCTCGTCTTCTCGACGCTTCACACCAACGACAGCGCGGGCGCGGTGACGCGCCTGGTCAACATGGGCATCGAGCCCTTCCTGGTCACGTCCTCCACCATCGCCATTCAGGCGCAGCGCCTGGTGCGGCGTATCTGTCCGAAGTGCCGCGAGGAATACGTGCCCCGCGCCGAGGACCTGGCGGAGCTGGGCGTTGACGCCAACGACACGCGCGCGCACCGTTTGTGGCGCGCCGTGGGATGCGACCAGTGCGCGCAACGGGGGTACATGGGCCGGACGGGCATCTTTGAACTGCTGGTCATGAGCCCGCGTATCCAGGCCCTGGCCCTGCGCGATGTGGACTCCAACGTTATCAAACGTGAGGCCCGGCGCCTCGGTATGCGAACCTTGCGCGAGGATGGCGTGGAGCGGGCCCTGCGGGGCATGACGACCTTCGAGGAGATTGTTCGCGTCACCCGCGACGATCCGGTCGAGGAAGTGGTGGAGGAGGCGTAGCGCCGCACGCTCATGGCCGTCTACGAATACAAAGCAATAGAAAAGGGTACGGGCAAAGCCACCAAGGGCATGGTGGATGCCGACGGTCCGGTGCAGGCCCGCCAAAAGCTGCGTGACCAGGGGCTGTTTCCCACCTCCGTCAGGGAGACCACCGCCGGCGCGGCGATGGAAGAGCAGGGCGTGAGCCGACGGCTGGGCGGGCGCATTTCCACGCGGGATCTCGCGTTGATGACCCGCCAGCTCGCCACCCTGCTCCGCGCGGGCATGCCCGTGGTGGGCGCGCTGGCGGCATTGCTCGACCAGACCAACAAGCCCCGGCTCCGTTCCACCATCTACGATATTCGTGACCGCGTGAACAGCGGTTCAAATCTGGGCGACGCCATGGCCGAGCATCCGCGTGTTTTTTCCAGCCTTTACGTGAACATGGTGCGCGCCGGCGAAGCGAGCGGCACCCTGGAGGACGTGCTCAAGCGCTTGGCGGACATCCTGGAACACCAGGCCAAGCTCAAGTCGCAGATTCTGTCGAGCCTGGCCTACCCGGTTTTCATGTGTATCTTCGCCCTGGGGGTCATCATCTTCCTTATGATGGTTATCGTGCCGCGCATTACCGGCATTTTTCAGAAGCAAGGCACGGAACTGCCACTCGCGACGAAAATCCTCATGGGCACCAGCGCCTTCATCGGACATTGGTGGTGGCTTATCCTGGGGACTGTGTTGCTAAGTTACCTGTCGTGGCGCTTTTGGCTTTCACGGGAGAAGGGGCGCAAGACGTGGGACCGTGTAAAGCTGCGTTTTCCCATCTATGGCAACCTGCATCTCAAGCTTGTGTGCGCGCGCTTCGCCCGCACCCTGGGCACCATGCTGCAAAGCGGCCTGACCATGCTGCCCGCCCTCGACGTGGTAAAATCAGTCATTGAGAATGCCCATATACAGGGGCACATGGATGACGTGAAGGCGGGGGTCCGCCGTGGACGTGATCTCGCGGAACCCCTGCGGGAGACCGGGATTTTTCCGCCCATGCTCCTCCATATGGTTGACCTGGGTCAGCGGAGCGGCGAGATCGAGGACATGCTGATGCACGTGGCCGACACCTACGACGACGATGTGCGGTTGACCATCGACGCCGTGGTGGGGCTCCTGGAGCCGGCCATCATCGTGGTCATGGGCCTTTTCGTGGGTTTTCTCGTATTGGCCATTTTGTTGCCAATTTTGAAAATGAGCAGCAATATCGGGTGATAGCCACGCCCGTGGTCAACGACCCGAAGGATGAATCCGTTATACTGGCGTGAGCCATGCCCACGCCCCGGAAAAGGGATGAACCACGAAACATACGAAAGAAGGAAGCGATTTCGACCATTGTCGGCGGTGTTTTTGATATCCCAATGCGTGTGCTTCGACTTTTTCGTGGTTAAAGGAAATCAGCTTTTACAGCAGGCATCCGGGCCGCCAAGGCCCGGATTCACGACACGGCACAAGGAGATCCAGGGTAATGCAGTGTAAAAAGAGACATGTGCGGCGCGGGGATGGCGGCTTCACCCTCGTCGAGCTGATGGTGGTGATCGCCATTATCGCCGTGCTGGCGACCATTGTCGGCGTGAACGTCATGGGAGGGCTCGATGAGGGCGACCAGGTGGCGGCCAAGGCCCAGATCCGTTCACTCAAGGATGCGGTCGTCATGTACCGTACGCGCTACAAAAGGCTTCCGGACAGCCTGGATGCGCTGATAAACAACCCCAAAGGCATCAAGTTCCTTGATTCCGATGAAGTGCCCCTGGACCCCTGGGGCGGCACGTACCAATACGAGGTCGAAGGTTCGAGCAAGTTCGTGATTACCTCCTATGGCGCCGATGGCATGCCCGGCGGTTCCGGCTATGACGCCGACCTCAGCAGCGATAACCTGAAGCAAGACAGTTGAGGCGGGCACCCGCGCGACCGTAGGCGTCAAGTGCTTTGTGTCAGGCAAGAGGTCCCTTTTGAGGCTTGTCCACGCCCGGTCAACGGACAAGTGGGAGCTTGTCCCTACTCCATCCGCTTGGATCCAAGCGGCACCGAAAGGGGCGAGTTCTCCGTGAACGGTTGCCAAGACAGGAAGGTTCCGTGAACGGTTACGTTCGAGAAAAGGCCGGGTTCACGCTGATTGAACTGATGGTGGTGATCTTCCTTATCGGTCTTATTGCCGCCGTGGCCTTTCCGCAATTCGCGCCGCTCATCGCCTTCAGCGGTCTTGAGCGTGAGGCGAATCACCTGGCGGGCTATGGCCGCGGCGCTTATGGGCGGGCCCTGTTTACCCGTGAACGCCACGTGGTTCGAATCGATCTGGACAAGCAGGAGTACTACACCGTACATTGGGTGATTCCCGATTCGGAGGAGGATGTTCCCGGTTCCGGGGCCGATGAAGACCAGTGGTCGCGTTTGAAGGATCTCCGGCAGGGGGGGCTTTCCGCGGATGACTTGTCGAGTCTGCTCCGCGGTAACAGCACCGACAAGGTTCGCAGCCTGGGTGATTTGGACGGGGATTTCGACCCGGAACTGGCCGACGAACAGATGGGGGACCGTTTCAACGATTTCGCCCGGCGTGCCATCGACGAGCGGGCCAGGAATGTCGTGCATGAGGAGGGGTTTCTGGACCAGGTGGACATCTTCGATGATGAGGAACTCGACCTGGATCAGGCGGAACCCGTCGAGGAGATGGTTGAGGACTTGACGCTGATGCCCGTGGCCCTCGAGGATGCGTGGATAGAAGCGGTTTATGTGGACAACGTGGAATACCGTTCGGGGGTGGTGGAGATCGAGATCACGCCGCTGGGTTTCCCTGCGGAGACGGTCTTCCTCCTGGCCAACGGCGATGGCGATGAATACACCGTGATCTGGGATCCCGTCACGGGTGAATCGGAAGCCTTTGAAGGGAGGCCGGACCGGTGACACGCGCCCCCTTTGCACAGCGGACCCCAATCGCCGGTTTCACCCTCATGGAAGTTCTGGCGGCGCTGGCCATACTGGGTTCCGCCATGTTTATCCTGCTGGCCGCGCACAGCCAGTCCCTGCAGCTTCACCAGGTGGTGGATGAGGAAGTGAACATGCGGTTGCTTCTCGAGCGGAGCGTGGCCTTCGCGGAAGTGGAGGTGATTAACGGCGCGCTTGCGGGGGGCGGTGATTTTGGCGCGCGGTACCCGGGGTTCGAGTGGTCTTACGAAGCCACCGCCGATGAAGATGAATTGATCCCCCTCTATGCGGTGGACGTGCGCCTGACCGGCCCGACGGATACGCGGGAAGTGACCTTTCTTTGTTTTAACACGGGGCCGGAGGACTTGGATGGCGGCACGGGCCGCGGTAATTCGGGGAAAAGCCGTTCTTTTTCACGAAGCGGGGCGTCGTCCAATGGCAATTCCCGCCCCGGCGGTTTCGGCAACACCCGTTCGCGTATGCGGGGAGGCGCGCGATGATCCCCCGGCGGCAGGGCTTTACGCTCATCGAGATGCTGGTCGCGCTCACCCTGCTCACCATCCTGGTGATGGTTGTTTTCGTCAGTCTCAATTCGGTGATCAGCGCCACCGAGATGATGCGGGACTTGTCGAGAGAGCTGCGTTTCCGGCAGATTCTGCAAGAGAACCTTTTCACCAATTTCAGCACGGTTTACGCTGATTCGGCGTGCGTCGTGACGGAGTACCAGTTTCTGGGGGAGAACGGCGAGACCATGTTGGGCCCCGCGGATAGCGTGTCTTTCTGTACCTCCCAGCCCATGAGCGGTCCCTACGCGCTGCCCGGCATATTTAAGGTGGTAAGTTACGAAGTGGGGGAGGTGGAGGAGGATGGGGGAGACGGTTCCCTGGCTTACGACATGGACCGGGACTACCTCGACCGCAAGCCGTCCGTCATGCTCACCATTACCGAGCGGCCCCTGGTGCTGTCCAGTCTGAATGAGGAACGGGATTCCGGAGACTATGAGGCGCTGGGCACGAGCCGGCAGGTTCCCGTGCGGTCTTTCGATGTGCTGTATTACGACATTGAAAGCGAGGACTGGGTCGAGGACTGGGATTCGTTGGAAACCAACCGCTTGCCCTGGGCCGTCTGGATCCGGATCGATTTTCCCCGGAGCGAGGCCGAATACCAGGGGGACCTGGAGGCCGGCATTGAATTCGGCGAGACGGCGGACCTTGACGTGACCATCCCCTTGGCCGCGGGGATGGGCGTGGTGGACCGGTTTCTCGATATGAACCATTTGGGAACCGATCTGATCGACGATCCCGACGGCATATTCAGGGAACAGCGATGAGCAGTTATCACCGTGAACATGGACCGGCGCGACGGGACGAGGGCATGGCTCTCATTCTCGCCCTGTTGTTCATCGTACTCCTTTCCGTGTTGGTCGTAAACTTCAGCTACGACGGCCAGTTGGAGGCTTCTTTCGCTGAGAATCGGGGCAATGACCTACAGGCCCGCCTCGCCGCGAAGTCCGCCGTGGCCCAAGGCCTGGCCCTCCTCGCGGCTGACCTGCTTCCGGATAACTCGGACCCTCAGTACGACCTGACCGTCCTCGATACGGCCCTGGATGTGTGGTACGCGGGCCATCCTTTCGATCCCATCAACGAAGACGCGTACATGCGCGCCACCATCGACGACGAGTATGGCAAGATCAACCTCAATGCCCTGCTTGACTACAGCCAGAGTCCGCCCGTCGAGCGGGAGGCATTGGTTGAGGCCCTGCGCGCTTTCTTTCTCGACCGCGCGCCCGATGCCGAGGATCCCGTGGACGCCATCCTGGATTGGCTGGATTATGGCGACGAGGACGACGAGCGACCCGGCGGCGCGGAAAACGATTTCTACGAGGCTTCGGAAATCCCTTATCCCTGCAAGAATGCCCAGATGGACACCATTGAAGAACTCCTGTTGATCAAAGGCATCACCCCCGACATCTATTGGGGCGACCCGGAACGGGATCAACTGCCGCTTAGCGAGTATCTCACGGTCCATGGGGATTGGCAGGGACGGGTCAACGCCAATACCGCGCGGGAGGAGGTGCTGGCCGCCGTGGTCGGCGCCTACGACGGGTCTGGATTCAATTTCACGGCGGGTGAAGACATCTACATTCGTACCCACGAAGAGCAGCCTTTCGGGAATGTGGGGGAATTGGCGGATTACGTGGGCCCGGGGCCGGGCCGGGATCAAGACCGGACGCGAAACCGAAACCGGGCCCGGGATCCAGACGCCCCGCCGCCGCCCTCCCAACGCGCCTTTCGGGTGAACAGCAATGTGTTTCGCATTCGCGGCGATGGACTGGCCGGGGAAAACATGGTTCGCATCGAGGCCTATGTGTGGCGCACGCCCCTGGAAACAGGGGGGGCCGTACCGGACTTTCCGGCGGGTACCGAAGCGCCCGCGGAGCCGTTCCGCATCCTGGAATGGCGTGTCATCCGATAGAGGGTCGAAGCCGTTGGTCACAAAACGCTATACTGGGCATCGGTTTTCCGGACGGGGGTGTGTGCCCTGTCTTTTCAAAGAAGCTGGAGCGGGTTGAATGTTGTTTAGCGTAAAGCTGGCCGCCATCGAGATAGGCGAGAGCGTTGTACGCCTGGCCGTCGTCAAGACCGGCGGCAGGCGGCCCAAAGTGCTTGATTTGCTGGTCGAGCCCATCAACGGCGGGGACCCCGAGCAGCGTTCGGAGGCAACGGTGGCCGCCATCGAGCGGCTGTTGGACGGGCTGAAACACCGGCCCGCCGCTTTCGTTCTTTGCTTGGGCAGTCAATATGGCATCGTGCGCGCCCTCACCATTCCCTTTCGTGGCCGCCGCCGCGTGGCCGCGGCCGTGCAGTTCGAACTGGAGCCCTACCTCGCCTTTCCCATTGACGAGCTGTTGCTGGATTTCAAACCCGTGGCCGAGTTCGATGGCGAGACGGAAGTGCTCGCCATGGGGGTTCGCCGTCAGCAGGTGGATGAACAGTTGGAATGGCTCAAGGCCGCCGGTGTCGTTGCCGACGCGGTGACCCTTGACGCGCCCGCCCTCACCGGGCTGTGGGCCGCGGGTCGTCGCATGCCGAAGGGGCTTGCGGCCGTATTGCACGCCGGGGCCACGGGATCGAACCTCGTCATTCTCTACCATGGCGGGCTGGCCTACTTTCGACATATCCCGTGCGGGGTTGATACGTTGCGGGAAGATCCCCGGGCGGTTGCCCGCGAGGTGCAGAACACCCTGCGCGCCTTTCTGGCACGGTGGCGTGGCGACGCGGAACTGGATACGTTGCATGTGACGGGCGTTGCGCTCGACCCCGCCGAGTCGGACGTCCTGTCCCGGGCGCTCGACATGCGGGTCGAGTCCGAAGTGATGTTGCCCGCCTTGCGTGGGGCGGTGAAAGTGCTCGGAGAGGACCCCGGCACGGCGGAAGGAAACACTTGGGAGGGACTCTGCGGGGCGGCCGCCGGCGCGCTGGGCGGGCCTTTCGCCCTGGATTTCATTCGTGCCGAGCAGGGAGCCGAGGGCGCTTTGCGGGGTGTAATCGCCCACCTCATGTTTTCCTCGTGCCTGGCATTGTTGGCCTTGATCTGCTGGGTGGGATACTACGAACTGGGCATCCGTTCGAATAACGCGGAAATCGCCGCTCTTGACGGGCAAATTCAGGCGATTAACGATGAAATTGCGGACTTGGAGTCCCGAGGTATCGGCGTGGACGTGGACACCGAGATGTTCAACGCCCCCGTGACGCTGGATCTGCTGGCGGAGATCAGCCGCAAAATGCCCGACCGTAAAGTACATATTACAAGCATCAAGTTTTCTCCCCCCGGTGCCAAGGCCGGCTGGCTTACCATCGAGGGAAATACCGACGATGTGGCCGTGTTCAACCAGGTTTTCCAGGACCTGGCCAATTCGCCATACTTTACAATTCGGGATGAGCCCCGGAAAAGCACCAAGGGGAACACGACGGCATTCACCATCATAGCTTTCCGCCCCGAAGACAGGAAGGAGGGCGCGGACCATGAATCTTGACCGTCGTGAAAAGGCCGGCCTGTTCTTTGGCGGGGTGGCCTTTCTGCTGGTGCTGGCCCTGCTGGCCTATATCCCCGCCGGACCGCGCAAGGACTACGAACGGTCACGGCGCGAAGTGGCCCGGAAACGGCACGAGCTTCAACTCACCCGCGACGCGCGAGACGAGGAGCGGATCCGCCTGCGCAGTCAGGAGGCGCTCAAGCAGCGGCTTCAGGGGCGCAGTCCCTCTTTCGACCTCTACGCCTTCCTCGATAAGGCCCTGGCGGAATCGCGGCTGAAGGATCGCGCACGTATCGACAACGTGACCAGCCGCCGCCGGGGCAACGAGAACCAGCCTGCCGTCAAGGTCTCACTGGAGGGCGTATCACTCGGGGAGGTCGTGAAGTTCCTGCACCGGGTGCATGACCACAAGGACTTGGTGGTTATGCGCGAGATGTGGATACGCCCCGCGTCAGGTGAGAAAGGCCTCCTCTGTTCGGTGACCTTTGCCACGCTTAAGGTGTAGAAAGGTGTTTGAAAAACCCACCGGGCATCGTTCACATACACCATGCCTGCCCTTATTCCCGCGCACGCGGGCATCCACGGGAACGGGCAGGGCGTTTCCCCTACCCATGGAGCCCCCCCTTCGCGGGGGATGACGGTGGGCCGCGGCGGCAAACACGATTTCATGAGCATTTGTACAGGCCTTCACGGGTAAAGGACTATATCGCACAACCGTGACAAGGCGCTTCCGCCGCCATGGCGGAAACTTTGCTAAACCCCCGTCGCCGGTAGGGTTGTGCGGATCATTGGTTGATTCCGGGACCGTAAGATGGTAGGCTAATCAGTCAACAGATTACTGGCAGGATCCCTTCGCGAGGTGGTCATGTACGAGGCCTTCTATGGGCTGAGCGAAAAGCCGTTCAACCTCACGCCCGACCCCAAATACCTCTTCTTGAGCGAGAAGCATAAGGAGGCCTTTGCCCACCTGCTTTATGGCATCAAGAGCGGTTCGGGTTTCGTCATGGTCACCGGCGAGATCGGCACGGGCAAAACGACCATCTGCCGTAACCTGGTGCGCCAGCTTGACAGCGACACGGAACTGGCTTTCATCTTTAATCCCTCGCTCAAGCCGGTGGAGCTCATCCGCAAGATCCTGACGGAATTCGGGCTGACCCCCGTGGGGGATAATGTGCTCGACCTGGTCGAGGAGCTTAACGTTTACCTGCTCGAAGCCAAGACCCGGGGCCGGAACTGCGTGCTGCTTATCGACGAGGCACAGAATCTTTCGCCCCAGGTGTTGGAACAGATCCGTCTCCTCTCGAACCTGGAGACCGAAACGGAAAAACTGCTCCAGATCGTGCTGGTGGGTCAGCCGGAATTGGGCGAAATGCTTGCCCTCCATGAATTGCGCCAGCTCAACCAGCGCATCACGGCCCGGTATCACCTCAAGGAACTGAGCGAGAAGGAAACGCTGCAATACGTGGCGTACCGCCTTCATACCGCCGGCGGACGGCGGAGCGTGCGATTCAACCGGTCCGCCATTCGGCAAATATACAAGCACTCGGGGGGAACTCCCCGCATGATCAACGCCATCTGCGACCGCGCGTTGCTCATCGGTTATACCCGGGAAGCCCACATCATCACGGCGGCCATCGTGAAGAAGGCGGCCGTCGAAATTCGCGGTGAGAAGATAAGGACGGGCAAAAAGAAACGTGCCGGCCTTTCCCGTTGGCGCTGGCTGCCGAGTCCCGCCTTATTGCTGGCGCTCGTGTTGGCCTATTTCCTCGTCCAACAGTTCGGCCCCGTCCTGGGCGAGATCGTGGATGGGGTCCGCGTTTTCCGCGATGTGGCGACCCTCGGGGTACCGGTCGCGCGTCCAGGCGATCCGGTGACGCCCGCTGCGGATGCCAAGACCCGGGACAACACGTCGCCGGAAAAAACGGTTGATCCGCCGGAAACCCCGGAAGTGTCCGTAACCCGAAAAGCGCAGGAGCCGGAGAAAGCGCCCGGCGAAACGATCCCGCTGGGGGAAGCGCTGTTGGCCACGGACCCGGAAACCGCGTGCCGTTCCGCCAGCCGCACCTTGCTGCGCATTTGGGATGTTACCCTTCCCGAGGATCGCGCTTTGCCCGCCAGCGACAGGGAATTGGTGACGTTGGCCGGGGAGCTGGGACTCAAGCACGAACGTATTCGGCCCGCGTTGAGTCAACTGGTAGCCCTGGATCTTCCCGCCCTGATCCGTCTTCGGCCCGGCAAAACCGGATCGGCTTCACGGGATTACTGGGTCGCCCTGGTTGGCGCGGACGATGATCGCCTGTGGCTGACCGCCGAGGGCGATAAGGTGGTGGAAGCGCCTCGGGGGGAGATTCTGGATGCCTACGCCGATGAGGCCATTGTCCTGTGGCGTGATAAAGACCCGAAGGCCCCCGACATGATGTTGGGCCGTAAAGGGCCTTACGTGGCCGCTCTCAAGGCCAACCTCCGCCTTCTGCACCGCCTGGAAGAAGGAGCCCGAGACGACCGATACGACTCTCACACCGCCGGGGCCGTATCCAAGCTCCAGGCGGAGACCGGGTTGATTGTCGATGGGATCGCGGGACGCCAGGTGCGCATGGTGCTCAATAGCTGGTTGCCCGGAACGGGTTCGCCCACGCTCAAGCGGGCGGTGCCCGGCGAGGACCGGCCCGAAGCGCTGGAAACCATCGCCCGGGCGAATCCGCCGTCGTCGCCGGTCCCGCCGAAACCCAAAGCCCCGGAGACCGGACCAACCCCGACGCCTTCGGAAAAGGTGAAGACCGGGCCAACACCGACACCTTCGGAAAAGGTGAAGACCGCCAAAGCACCCGCGACGGAGTCGGAAAAGGCATCCGGATTCCCTGTTGCTGACGACACGAACCTGCTTTCGATTGAGGACTTGGACGTACCCTTTTTTCCCACCGGCCTGGGTCCGCTGAGTCCCCTGGATCTCAAGGAGCGTACGGCACCGGCCCCCGGCATACCACCTTTGACCGACGGCCAAACCGGGAACGATGGCGGCGCCGACGGCACGCCAACCCCCGAGGAAAACTGAGCATGGGGCTGAGTCCACGCGAGAACTACCTGCGGAACGCATCGTTTGAGCATCCGGAATACATGCCGGTGGGGCTTCATATCTCGAACGCGAGTTGGGACCAGTTGCGCCATGACCTCGAGGAAGTCGTGGCCCGCCACCCCCGCTTATGGCCGGACTTCGTGCCCGGAAAGCGGGACTATGACCATTTCCGCTTCGGCCCCGCCCACCAGGTGGGCGAGCCCTTCACCGATGCGTGGGGTTGCGTGTGGGAAACCCCCATGAACGGTATTGAAGGCGTGGTGACGCGCCACCCCCTGGCCTCCTGGGAGGCGTGGTCCAACTACCGTGTGCCCGATCCCCTGGAGACGGGCGATCGGGGCCCCGTGGACTGGGCGTGGATCCGGGAAAACCTGGCCCGGAGCAAGGCCGCCGGGCAACTGGCGGCAGGCGGGCCGCCCCATGGCTTCCATTTCATGCGGCTTACCTATCTGCGGGGCTTTGAGAACCTGATGATCGACATGGCCACCGAGGAGCCCCGGCTGGACGAACTCGTCGAAGCCCTGTATGGACACAACAAGACGATTGTCGAGGAGTATCTCGACGCGGACGTGGACATGATCAGCCTGGCGGAAGACTTGGGTTCGCAGAACGCTTCCATCATCAGCCCGGCCATGTTTCGCCGCTACTGCAAGCCCGTCTACGAGCGGCTTATCGCACCCTGCCGCGCGCGGGGCAAGCAGGTCTACCTGCACAGTGACGGCTATATCATGGATCTGCTGGACGATCTTATCGTGGCGGGCGTGACCATTATCAATCCGCAGGACTTGTGCAACGGAATCGAGAACCTGCGCCGTGAACTGAAGGGGCGTATCTGTATCAGCCTCGACGTGGACCGGCAGACCACCGTGCCCTACGGCACGCCCACCGAGATCCGGGAACTGGTCGAGGAGGAGGTCCGGACCCTCGGCGATCCCGCCGGCGGCCTGGAATTGGTAGCGGGCATCTATCCGCCCACCCCCCCGGAGAATGTGGAGGCCCTGGCCTCCGCCTTCGAAGCGTTTCAAACCTACTGGTTTGACGGAAAACAATAGCGGACCAAGGTAGACCATGAGTTCCATTCTCGACGCACTACGAAAAGTCGAAGCCGAGCGGGCCGCCCAAGACAATGGCGCGGACCCACGGCCCGACCTGTCGCCCGTGTCATCCGCGCCGCCCGCGGGAATGGACGTAAAGACCGCCGAAGCCGCCCTGGAACGCCGCCGCCGAGGCAAACGCCAGGTTTCCCCCTGGCTCTATGTCGCCAGCGGTGCCGTGTTGCTTACCGCCATGTTGACCGTCTCCACGGTGCTGGCCCTGAAACTGGCCGGAACAGGCAATGGCGCCGAAGCGCAACAAACACCGGCCCCCGGCGGGCCATTGGCCGCCGTATCCGCCCCGAAATCCCCCCCCGCGCCCATGGAGCCGCCGCCCGTCTCAACGCCGGTGCAACCGCATGAGGTTCCGGTCGCGCCGCACCCCGTATCCGAGACCACGACACCCGCGCCCCTCCCGCGTCCGGCGCCCACGCCGGCCCCGGCCGCCCCGTCGGCTCAACCGGCGCCTCCATCGCCGGTTCCGCAGGCCGTAATCCCCCAACCCGCCGCGCCCACCGTTGTAACGGTGCAGTTTACCACGGGCGGAGCGGCCCCGGCCGTCGTAACGCCCGCGCCGTCACCGGTACCACGAAACGTGGAACCCGCGCCGTCCGCCGCGTCCGCGACGCCCGCCCCCCTGCGAGTGGCCCGTGTGGCCCCCCCCGCGCCCAAACCATCCCGTCCTGGTCCCGTTCCAGAAAAACCCCGGGAGCGCCCCCTCCCCGATGACATCCGCAAGTTGCCCCCCCTGCGGGAGACGGAGAAGCGGCGCTACGGGCTTGAGAACATGACCATCAACATGCTCAAGGAGCCCAGCCCCGACCGGCCCTACGCCCACGCGATTATCAACATGGAGAAGGTCTACGTGGGCGAGCGCATTGCCGGGTCGGAGGCCACGCTCATCGCCGTCCGCCGCCACGGCATCGCCCTGGAGATAAAGTCCACCGGCGAACGGTACTATTACGAGGATTAGCGGCACGGCTGGGAAACGTCCGTTTTTCCCAAGGGCCCGATGCAAGGAAACGAGATCGAGCGCAACGCGCGGCTTGTCCGTCCCCGCCGGTGACCAAGACCGGATTTCGGGCCGGAAGACCGCTCCTTGCGCCACCCCGCACCCATGGATGCCGGCGTGACACAAACCGTCGCCCAATACCAGGAACGCCAGCTGCACGGCGCGGCCGAGGCCACCGGTTCCGTGGCGGACCTGCTGTATTTTCACGCCCTTCGGGGCGACCGGAAGGCCCTTCGGGCCCTGGCGCCGCAGGCGCGGACTTCCCCGGCGGACCGCCTGGTCCTGGGCCTTCTCACGGGTGCGTCCCGCGATGAACTCAAGGCGGAGGTGGAATGCGCCCAAGACCCCTGGGTCTTCTACTCGGTCGCCAAGGCGCTGCTTAGTGCCCATCGCCTCCAGGATGCCTGCGACGTGATGGAGACGGGGCTGCGCCGGGCCGGTGGCGATGTGTCCACGCTCAACCTGGTGATCCGCTGGCTGGCCCATGCCGGCATCCACGGCCTGGCGGGAGAACTCATCGGGGTCAGCTTGGACCTTGCCCCGGAACAGGGCGATCTCATCGTCTTGCGCGATGACCTGGCTGCGGGCCGCCCGCGCCGCTTCGATCTGTACCTGGACCCCATGCCCCGGCGCCGCACCCTGGCCTTCTACCTGCCCGTCTACAAGGTGGAACGGTTCATCCGGCGCGCCCTCGAAGGGATTTTCGCGCTGAACCATCCCCTGGACGCGGTCTACGTGGTGGACGACGGCACCCCGGACGACAGCATCCGCATCGCGGAGGCTTTTCCCGTCACCGTGCTGCGCCATGACCGCAATCGCGGTCTCGCCGCGGCCCGCAACACGGCCTTCCGGAACGCCCGGACCGACTACCTGGGCGCGCTGGATACCGATGCCTATCCCGACCCCGGTTACGCCAAGTACGCCATGATGGAATTGGAAAACGCCGCCCCGGACGTGGCGGGCGTGGGGGGGCGGCTGCACGAATTGCACACCCGGACCCCCGCCGACCTCTGGCGCGCCCTTCACCTCTCCCAGGATCCGGGCCCGGCACGTATTCACGCGCCCCGTTTCCTCTACGGATCAAACACCCTGTACGTGCGGAAACGGGTGTTGGAGGTGGGCGGTTACGACGAGCGTTACCGAACCAACTCCGAAGACGGCGACATTGCCCGAAAACTCCATGCCGCGGGATACACCTGCACGGTCACCCCCAACGCCCGGGCCTTCCACATGCGGCGGGACAGCAACGACAGCGCCCTGCGAACCCTGTGGGGATGGGCCCGGGCCCACCGGGAAGACCACGGCATACTGAACAGCCTGACCGCCGTCCTGGAGGAAATGCCCACCACCCTGAACCAATCGGTCCGCCTTATCAACGACGACGCGGGCGCCCCATCACGCCACCCCGCCCTTTACCTGGATTTCCTCTACATCTTCCACTGCACCTTCCAGAACCTGGCCTGTTGCCTCGAAAAAAAACTGATCGGGGCCGGGACGGTGCGGTATATTCAGGCGGTCATGCTGGACTCATTGACGGAACTCGACGCCTCCCGGGAGGGCGGCCTGGGCGCCCGGGTTCGCCGCGACGTGGCGCCCATGCTCGACGAGGGGCCTCCCGAGGCGTTGTCGGGCCCCGACGCGGCGCGCTTCGAGGCCTTCATGGTGGAACTGCGCAAGGTCTACGCCGCCATCGACCCCGCGTTATACACCCTGCTGAAAGGATAATCCCCCGACGTGGCCGACCACGACGAAAACCCCGTTTCCATTATCATCCCCGCGTTCAACCAACTGGACTACTGCCGCGCCTGCATCGGCGCGCTGCGCCGTAACACCCGACGCGCCCACCGCCTGATCCTGGTGGACAACGGCAGCACCGACGGCGTGTCGGAATACTTCGACACCGTACCCGGCGCCACGGTGATTCATTCGCCCGAAAACCTGGGGTTTGCCGGGGGCGTGAACCTGGGACTGAAGGAAGCGACGGGCCATGTGGTGCTGCTCAACAGCGACACCCTCGTGACCGAGGGCTGGCTCACACGCCTCGAACACGCCCTACTTTCCAGCCCGGACACGGGCCTGGCGGGACCGGTCAGCAACAACGCCGCGGGCCCCCAGCAGATCGAGGGACCCGACTTCCCCAATGAACAGGCCATCGCCGCCCACGGGGTGGAACGGGTGAGGGCCTTTGCGGGCCGTGTCCGGTATGTCACCCGTCTGATCGGATTCTGTCTCATGATCCGGGATAAAGCATTGGCGGAGATCGGACTTTTCGATGAACGTTTCGCCATCGGCAACTACGAGGACGACGACTATTGCACGCGCGCGCGCCAGGCGGGCTACCGTCTCGTCATCGCGGAGGACAGCTTCGTCTTCCACCATGGCGGAAAAACTTTCTCGGCCATGGGCCTGAAAGGTGAAGCGTTCAAAGCGATCATGGCGGAAAACCGCCGGCGTTACCGGGAGAAGTGGGCGATCAACCTGCCCGAACCCGAATCCCCCGAGGCACGGGCCGCGCGCCTCCATGAACGCGCCAAAGAGGCCATGAAACAGGGCGACCTTGCGAGGGCCACGCGATTCCTGCGCCAAGCCGTCGAGACCTGCCCCGAGGTGGCCCGCTATCACAACGACCTGGGCGCGGTAGTATGGGAGGCGGGACAATACGAATTGGCCCTGGAGCTTTTCAAACAGGCCCTGGTCCGCGACCCGGATTACGCTGAAGCCCTGGGGAACGCGCGGGATGCCGCCGCTTTCCTGGCGTCGCTGGGTGATGCTCCCACCATTTACTTCCTCTGTCCCGATTACACACCGCCCGCGGGCGGCATCCGCAAGATCTACCGATACGTGGATATCCTGAACGCCGCGGGCACGCCCGCGTGCGTGCTGCACCAGGCCTCTCCTTTCCGTTGCGATTGGTTCGACAACGACACGATGATCCGGTACATGGGCGAAGTGACCCCGCGTCACCATGACCTGCTCGTGATCCCCGAGATTTTCGGACCCCACGCCATGCGCCTTTCCCCCGGCGTGCCCCGCGTCATCCTCAACCAGAACGCCTACAACACCTTCGTGCCCTACCCGGAAAGCTACACCGGCCCCTACGCCCATGAGGAGGCCAAGGGTATCATCGTGGTCTCCGAAGACAACGCCAACTACCTGCGGCTGGCCTTTCCGGACGTGCCCGTCCATCGTATCGTCTACGCCATCGACCCCGACCGCTACCACTATGATCCCGCCGTGAAAAAGCGCCAGTTGGCCTACATGCCCCGCAAAAACCGCGAGGACGCCACCCAGGTGCTTCATATCCTCCGCGCCCGCGGACTCGACCTGCCCATCGTCCCCATCGACGGGGCTTCCGAAGAAGACGCGGCACGCATACTTCGCGAGTCCGCTTATTTCCTCAGCTTTGGCCATCCCGAAGGCTTCGGCCTCCCCCCCGCCGAGGCCATGGCCTGCGGCTGCGTCGTCATCGGCTACCACGGCAACGGCGGCCGCGAGTTCCTCCGCCCTCCCTACGCCCACCCCGTCGAAACCGGCGATATCGTGGCCTATGTCTGCGCCGTCGAGCAGGTCCTCCGGCAAGACCCCGCAGGGCAGGCCCAACGTGCCGCCGACTATATCCACCAACACTACACCGTCGAAAAAGAGCGGGAAAGCGTGCTGAGGATCTTTCAGGGGGTCCTCGCCTGACTGAAAGCCTTCCATGCACTAAAGCCCCAGGCTCGGGCACAGGTTCAATCGTCCCTTACGGGACGAAGCGGCATGGCTTCTACGGGACAGAGGTGGGCTTCACCCGCTTGAACCTAACCCGGCATAGCCGGAATCATCTCCTCGGAGAACCGTGGTTCCGAAGTAGGGTCACCCTACGTACTGCTCTTTTTGGTTCATGGTCCTTCTAACCTGGCATAGCCGGGACCCAAATGCCGTATTGCCGCATCGCGTGCCTGCGTCGTTCCACGCATGGTACACTGTGGGCCTGCAAAGGTTGTTGGGAATTGTCATGCCATACCTGCGTTTGTTCATCCGGTTTCCGGTACTCATTCTCTGGACCGCATTCATTGTTATGCTTCGGGTTGCGGTGTGGCCCGTGGTGCTGGTAAATGAGCGGCTTGATCGCCGCTTGCGCCGGGCCATTGTTTATCTATGGGGGCGCGTCTTCTTTCCCTTTCTCGGCGCGAAGGTCGTGGTGGAAGGTCCCATGCCCAGGCATCCGTTCTACCTGGTGTGCAACCACGTCAGCTATATCGATCCGTGGCTCATCAACGGGATCGTGGGCGCCACCTTCGTCGCCAAGGGCGATGTGTCGAAGTGGCCGGTACTCGGTTTCCTCTCGAAGGCCCTCCACACTATTTTCGTCGACCGAAGCAACCGCCGCGACACGGTCCGCGTGAATGGACTCATCAGGCACGCCATGGAAATGGGGGATGGACTCGTTGTTTTCGCCGAGGGCGGCATCTCGCGCGGCCTCGACGTGGAACCTTTCAAGTCCTCCCTCATTCAACCCGCCGTGAGCGCGGGCATCCCGATCCACTACGCCGCCATTTCCTACCGGACCCACGCGGGCTGTCCACCCGCCTCCGAGATCGTCGGCTGGTGGCGGCCCGAACCGTTGATGTACCATGTCCGCCGGTTGCTCCGCCACCGGGGTTTCACCGCCACCGTGCGCTTTGGGGAAGAACCGATCATGGAAAGCGACCGAAAGGAACTGGCGCGGCGGCTGCATGAGGCAGTGCGCTCCAAGTTCGAACCCATGCCGTAGCGGTGCAGGGAAGCGACGACACGTGCGAGATCTGTGATGGGAACCATGCGCTACTACGTCAAGCTGCCACTGCTTTTCGGGTGGAGCTTCTTTTGCTGGGGAGTATGGCTGTCGGCCTACCTGGCCACCGGTTGCTCCGACACCCGCTCACGCGCCCCGCGCCGTGTGGTAATCCGCCTGTGGGGCGCCGGAATGCTCCGTATCCTGGGCGCGCGCGTACGGCGGGAAGGCACGCCGCCCACCCCTCCCTACTTCATCGTTTCCAATCACCTGAGCTACGTGGACGTCTTCTTCCTGGCCCGGGAGTTGGGCTGCGTTTTCATTGCCCGCGCCAACATGCAAAACTGGCCCGTCCTGGGCCGTATCGCCCGCACCAGCCAGCAGATATTCATCGACCGAAAACAGGCCCGCGACAGCGTCCGCGTGATGGGTCTCATCGCCGATGTGCTGGCCAAGGGGGACGGCGTCCACGCCTTTCCGGAATCCACCTGTTCCCGTGGCGCGGAGGTATGCGCCTTCAAGCCCGCCCTGTTCCAGGTGGCCGCCGAAAAGGGTTTTCCCATCCATTGCGCCGCCATCAGCTACGCCACACCCGCGGGATATCCCGCCGCCGCCGACTGCATCGCCTGGTGGCGCTCCGAACCCCTGGGCGATCACCTCAAGCGTTTGCTGCCCCTGCCCCATTTCGACGCCATTATTCGCTATGCCGAAGCCCCCCTCAGCGGGGAGGATCGCAAACACCTCGCCAAAACCGCCCATGACCAGGTGGCCGTGCTTTTCACTCCGCTGAAGCAAGGGGTTCTCGAAGAACTCGACGCCCCCAAAGAGCGGGCCCCGAAATAACACAGGAACTGAATCACCAGCAGGAGACACGTCATGACCGCCATACCACAGCCCGCGCCGGTTTCCGGAGACATGGACTGGTTCGTACGGGACCGCTTCGGCATGTTCATTCATTGGGGTACCTACGCCCTCGCCGCGCGTCACGAATGGGTAAAGAACATCGAGGAAATCCCCGACGAGGTCTACGACAAATACTTCCGTTACTTCGACCCGGACCGCTTCGACCCGAAGCTGTGGGCGCGCAAGGCCCGCGAGGCGGGCATGAAGTACTTTGTCATCACCACCAAGCACCACGAGGGCTTCTGTCTCTTCGATTCACAATTCACCGATTACAAGGCCACCAACACCCCCTGCGGCAGGGACCTCATCCGCGAGGTGGTGGAGGCCTTCCGCGCGGAGGGCCTGAAGGTCGGCTTCTACTACTCCATCATCGATTGGCATCACCCCGACTTCACCATCGACGGCATGCACCCCCTGCGCAACCACCCCGACGCCCTGAAAATGAACGAAGGCCGGGACATGGCCCGCTACCGCGAATACCTCCACAACCAGGTGCGGGAACTGCTCACCCACTACGGCAAAATTGACATCATGTGGTTCGACTTTTCCTACCCGAACCATGAATACCGGGGCATGCCCGGCAAGGGACGCGAAGACTGGGGCAGCGAAGCGTTGCTCAAAATGGTGCGGGAACTGCAACCGGGCATCATCGTGGACAACCGCCTCGACCTGCCCGCGGAACAGGCCGACATTCACACGCCGGAGCAATTCCAGCCGCGGGAATGGGTAAGGGTGGACGGCAAGCCGGTCTATTGGGAAACCTGCCAGACCTTCAGCGGTTCCTGGGGCTACCACCGCGACGAGGCCACCTGGAAAAGTCCCGAACAACTCATCCAGATGCTCATCAACTCCGTCAGCATGGGCGGCAACCTGCTCATGAACGTGGGCCCCACGGCACGGGGTACGCTCGACCGGCGCGCCCTGGATGCCCTGGATGTGTACGCCCGGTGGATGGACGACCACGACCGGGCGATTTATGGCGCGACCCAGAGTGAACATGAAGCGCCCAACGGCTGCCGCTACACGCAAAAGGGTGAGCGCCTCTACGTCCATTTCTTTGCCTGGCCCTTCATTCACGCCCATCTCCCCGGCCTCGCCGGTAAGGTGGCCTACGCCCAACTCCTCAACGACGCTTCCGAAATCCGCTTCCACGACACCGACGGAGACCTCACCCTGGAACTGCCCGTGAAAAAGCCGGATGTCGTCGTCCCCGTGGTGGAGCTGTTCCTGAAGTAATGCATGGAACCCGGTGACCTCCCCCTTCGCGGCCACCGGCCAAGCCCGAACCTTTCATCAACTTCGTCGCGAGCAGGGCGGATGGGGCAGGTCAAGGGCCGCCTGGCAAAGGGAGGCGGGCGACAGCGTGTACCCCCATGTTGTGCATAAAGGTACCGGCCAGCCGTTGGTGTCCCCGAGAACCGTCATCCCCACGAACTCGGGGCTCCATGGGTTGACGGCGTGACTTCGCCCTTTTCATGGATTCCCGCGTTCGCGGGAATGACGGTCGGGGTGCCGGGGGCCTCGCCTTGCGCGTCATGCACTCGGCAAAAGAGAACCGCACCACAAGCGCATTCCAGCCAACCCTTCGCGCCGGGCTCCGGGAATCATTTCAACCAATAACGACAGACCAATTCGTCACTTGACCTCCACTTACAGGCCCAGGTTTATGCGACAAGAGCTGTAGATACGCGTCGAGTTCGCCGAACAAGACATGTCCTTGCGATAGCCCGAGATAGGCGTGCGCATGGGTTGGCGATTCATGCCGGCTTGGCGCACCAATGCACGATCTCCCGCTTGGCCATATGGTAGCGGGCGATGGTTGCCCGGTCCAACCGAAGGCAGTCGGGCATGTGCAGCTCCTCGACGTGAAAACCGGCCTTCTCCAGGCGGCCGATGATATCGCGGCCATAGTAGCGGACGTGATCCGACTGGCCGAAATGTTCCGCGCGCGCCTTGGGCGTGGTTATGGCCGGGTCTTCGTGGGTCACGTCCCCGCGAATGGGCACCTGGATGATGGCGTGTCCGCCGGGAACGAGAACACGGAAGATCTCGGCCATGGCCCGGCGATCTTCCCCGATATGTTCGAGCACGTTGCTGCAATAGACGATATCGAAGGAGGCGTCGGGGAAAAGCATCGCCGTGAGATCCGTATGCACGTCCACGCCACGCATGGCGACATCGGTGGTGATATAACCGTCGCCGAGGGTTTGACGGAGATATTGTTTGAGCCCATATTCTGGGGCGCAATGGAGGAAACGGGGACGCCCTTCAAGGAGCCCCTGTTGCCGGAGCCAGATCACCATGTGGCGCGTGCGTTCATAGGAACCGCAGGCCGGGCACAAGCGCCTTGGTCCGCCGCCGAACAGCCGCAACACACGCGGACCGGGCCGGAACCGCGCCCATCGGCGAATGGAGGCGCCACACACGGGGCACGCATAAGGCGCATCCTCGCCATTCGCCGCCAGCCGGCCCGTCCATTCCCGCCGCATTACCCTTTCCTTCTTTCCGGTTTTTCCTCAGGGACCGTATTATCCCGGCGGGATGGCATGGGTGCAAGCCCGGATTGGGAGGCTTGACTAAGCCCCCCACGACATGGAAGATGGAGCGGGGCGGTTTCTGCTTTTACCACGGAGAACGTTGGACATGGATGGGACATGGATGTTTCTCGGCGTTGTGACAGGGCTGATGGTGGGCGGTGGCGCGGCATGGATCGTGGCGCGGTCGCGGGGCGGCACCGCCTTGGTCACGGCGGCGGAGCGGATGCGCGCCGCGGAGGCCCGCTCGGAAGCATTGGAAACACGGTTGACCGCGGCGGAGGCGGAAGTCGTCCGGTTGCGCGAGGCGTTGCAGCAGGAAGGGGCGCTTCGGGCGGCGGCGGAAGAACGTAACGCCCCCATTCCGAAAATGGAGGCCGAACTGGCGGAACGGCGGGAAGAAGCCTCCCGGTTACAGGCGCGGGTGTCGGAACTGGAAACCCGTCTCGAAGCGGAGCGAACACAGGCCGCAAAGCAGTTGTCCCTCCTGGACGAAGCACAAACGCGCCTCTCCGATGCCTTCAAGTCTCTTTCGGCGGAAGCGCTGCAAAAGAACAACCAATCGTTTCTCGAACTGGCGCAGGAAAACCTGAAGCACTTTCAGGAGGGGGCCAAAGGCGACCTGGAAACACGGAAGAAGGCCATCGATGCCCTGGTGAAACCCTTGCAGGAATCCCTGGAGAAAGTGAACGCCCGGATCGGCGAGGTGGAAAGGGAACGCACCAACGCTTACGCCACCCTCACGGAGCAGGTGAAAAGCCTGGCCACGACCCAAAACCAGTTGCAGGCGGAAACGTCGCACCTGGTGACCGCATTGCGTTCGCCCGTGGTGCGCGGGCGGTGGGGCGAGATCCAGTTGCAGCGCGTCGTTGAAATGGCCGGCATGGTGGCCCATTGCGATTTCGTCCAGCAGGAAAGCGTGAATACCGAGGATGGACGACTGCGGCCGGACATGGTGATCACGCTGCCGAACAACAAGAACATCGTGGTGGATTCAAAGACGCCCCTGGCAGGCTATATTGACGCCCTCAACGCCACGGACGAAACGGAACGGCTTAACCAGTTGAAGCGACACGCGCGGCATGTGCGGGAGCACATCGGGCAACTGAGCGCCAAGGCCTATTGGGATCAGTTCGACCAGACCCCCGAGTTCGTCGTGCTTTTCCTGCCTGGCGAGATGTTCTTCAGCGCGGCCCTGGAGCAGGATCCGAGCCTGATCGAGGGGGGGGTGAACCAGAAAGTCATATTGGCCACGCCGACCACGCTCATCGCCTTGCTGAAGGCCGTGGCCTATGGCTGGAAGCAGGAGGAACTCGCGGAAAACGCCGAGGTCATCAGCAAGCTGGGCCGTGACCTCTACGACCGCATCCGCGTGCTGGCGGGTCACTTTGAGAACGTTCGCAAGGGCCTCGACCGTGCCACGAGCGCCTACAACAAGGCCGTGGGAACACTGGAAACGCGCGTGTTGGTGACGGCCCGCCGTTTCAACGACCTGGGTGCCGCCACGGGGGAAGAAATCGGAACGGTCGAAGGCCTCGACACCACCACCCGCGCCCTCCAGGCGGAGGAACTGACGGGTGGCAACGAAAAGCCGGCGGATGAAGCCGGGGCATAACCCTTTGACCCCCTGGAAGGGCAGTAACCGTTCACGAGATGCGTGCCCGATGTAGAGGCGGCTTCCAGCCGTTTTGAACGCGGCAGACGGTCTGGGGGGCATGAACGGTGACGGAAAAGCGATGGCAGGCGTTCACAGCGTATTCCGCAGACGCTCCACCAGCCTGGTGTTCCGGGAAACCACGCTGGTGTTGCGGACGGCCATGCCCACGGCCTTGCTGTTGCCCACGATGATAACGAGTTTCTTGCCGCGGGTGATGGCGGTGTAGAAGAGATTGCGCTGGAGCATCATGTAGTGCTGGGGCAGGAAGGGGATGACCACGGCGGGGTATTCGCTGCCCTGGCTCTTGTGGACCGTGGCGGCGTAGGCGAGGCCGAGATCGTCGAGATCGTCGAAGCCGTAAAGCACCACGCGCTGATCGTCGAAGGTGACCTCCACCTCCCGCGCCTCTTCCTCCAATAGCGTGATAATCCCCACGTCACCGTTGTACACGTCCAACTCGTAGTTATTGCGAAGCTGCATCACCTTGTCGCCCTTGCGGAAGGCCCGGCGCGGCACGGGTGTGCCGTGGGGGTTGAGCGATTCCTGCAAGACTTCGTTCAACCGGTTCACCCCCGCCTCGCCGCGGCGCATGGGCGAAAGCACCTGGATCTCGCGGACGGGATCGAGGCCGAACCTGGCGGGCATGCGCGACACCACCAGCTCGCGAATGGTCTCCACGGCCCGCGCGGGATCGTTGCGCTCGATGAGGAAGAAATCCGACCCGTTGAAGGCGGGGTACTTGCCCTGGTTGATGAGGTGGGCGTTGGTGATGATGCCGCTTTGCGCGGCCTGGCGGAAGACAGTCTTGAGACGGACCACCGGCACGACGCCGCTGGCAATGATATCGAGCAGCACGTTGCCCGCGCCGACCGCGGGCAGTTGGTCCACATCACCCACGAGCACGAGACGGGCAAAAGGCGGCAGCGCCCGGAGTAGGCTGTGCATGAGGAGCGAGTCGATCATGGAGGCTTCGTCCACCACCAGCATATCGGTCACGATGGGGTTGTTCTCGTCGCGGGTGAAGCCTTTTTTCTGCGGACTGTACTCCAGCAGGCGGTGAATGGTGCGGGCGTCGTGGCCCGTGGCAGCCTCCATCCGTTTCGCCGCGCGGCCCGTGGGCGCGGCAAGAAGGAAGGACACGTTCTTTTTTTCGAGAATGGCGAGAAGGCTGTTGATGACGGTCGTTTTGCCCGTGCCGGGGCCGCCGGTGATGACCATGACCTTCGCTTCCACCGCGCGGCGAATGGCCTCGCCCTGTTCGGGAGACAACTCGATGTTGTAGCGTTTCTCCGCCCAACGCAGGGCGTTCTCCATGCTCGTGATGGGGATGGGGTCGTGGGGCGTTCCGAGAATGCGCTTGAGCAACTCCGACACGCCCCGCTCGGAGGCGTGCAGCGTGGGCAGGAAAAGGGCGTCGCCTTCGCGGATAACCTGCTCCTTGCCGATGAGTTGCACGAGGGACTGGCGCACGGCCTCCGGTGACACACCCAGCAATTCCGTGGCCGATTCCATCAGTTCCTCATCCGAAAGATAGACATGCCCCTCTCCGACGCTTTGCCCGAGAACATAAAGCAAACCCGCCTCGATGCGCGCCGGGGCATCCCGGTCGATGCCCAGTTCACGGGCGATCTTGTCCGCCCCCTGGAAGGCGATGCCCGTAATGTCCCGGGCCAACTGGTAGGGATTCTTCCGCAACACGGCCACCGCGCCGTCGCCGTAGGCCTTGTAGATCTTCACCGCCTGTGACGCGGTGATGCCGTGGCCCTGGAGAAAGATCATGATGGACTGGATGGCCTTCTGCCTCGACCAGGCCTCGCGAATCTGGGCGGCCCGTTTCGCGCCGATGCCCGGCACCTGGCGGAGCCTGGCGGGGTGTTCGTCGATAACGCGCAGGGTCTCCGCGCCGAAAGTTTCCACCAGGCGCTTCGCGTAGGTCGGACCGATGCCCTCGATGAGACCGCTGCCCAGGTACTTCTCGATGCCCTCCACCGTGCCCGGCAGGATCGTCTCGTAGGACTCGACCCGCAACTGCCGCCCGAAACGCTTGTCCTCCACCCAACGCCCGCGAACCCGCACCGTTTCCCCCGGCGAAACCGCCATGAGATTGCCCACGAAGGTGGTAAGGTCCGACTTGCCCCGCTCTTGCAGCCGCGCCACGAAGAAACCATTGTCCGGGTTCTCATAGACTATACGATCCACCACCCCCTCAATCGTGACGATGGGGACAACGTCGGTCTGCTGTGGCAGGGGTTCCGTCATGGGCTTTCCGTCAAACGTTCAGTGGAACACTGCCAAAACGACGCACCGTGAGGATGTCCACGGCGGCGCGGGGGCTCAGCGTGGCAAGGTAGAGTGCCGTGTGGGCAATGTCTTCCGGTGTCATCCAATTCGACTTGTCCCGGTCCGGCATGGACTCCTCGGTCAGCCGCGTACGCACGCCACCGGGGCAAATGGCATGAACGCCGATACCATAATCGCGGAGTTCCAGCGCCAGGGATTTGGTCAGGCCGTTTACACCGTGTTTCGCTGCGCAATAGGCGCCCTGGTTTTCGATGGGCTTGATCCCCGTTACGCTGGACACATTGATAATCCGGCCGGACCGCCGCGCTTTCATGCCCGGCAGCACCGCCTGAATCGCGACAAACATGCTCGTCAGGTTTACGTCCAGCGTTCGACGCCAGTCTTCCAGCGTGATTTCGTGAAAGGGCTTGAACACCGTGTAGCCCGCGTTGTTTACCAGGATATCCACCTGGCCCAGGTCCCGCAGGGCCGCCTTCACCATGGTGTCCACCGCCTTCGTATCCCCCACGTCGCAGGTATACGCGAAGGCCGTCCGGCCCAAAGCCCGCGCCCCGACCGCCGTGTCATCCACCTCGGCGGCGGTCCGCGCCGCCACCGCCACGTCGCACCCCGCCTCCGCCAGGGCCAAAGCAATGGCCCGTCCAATCCCCCGCCCCGCCCCGGTGACGAGAGCCTTCTTGTTCTTTAATTGCATGGTGTTTCCCGTATGGTTGGTTTGAGCCGCCGGACCATCCCGATCCCATGCGTCACAGGATAGCAAGCACGCCAGGTGCAAAGGTAATCAACGCACACCCTGGGCACGCCCAGTTCCTCCACCCACGCTCGTTCCCATGGAGGGCCATGGGAATGAGCGTGGGTGGAGGCGAAACCTGCGAGACAACGCGGCGGCGGCTCACTCGTCGGTCTCTACGGTGGCGGCGGCGAAGGTGCGCTCCAGCATGTCGGCGATGGTGGCGTCCAGGCAGGCGGCATCGCCCTGCTGCACCCCTTCATAGAGCGGACGAAAGGCCCCTTCCGCGCGCAGGAGCGAGGGATCCTGCCCCGATTCCCGGATGGCGCGCACCACGTCGCGGATGCGGGTGGCGTCGGGCGAACGGCCGGGCTGGTAGGTAACCGGTTCGGTGGCGCAGGGCATTGCGAGTTTGGCGTTTACCAGGCAGGTCATAGTCTCGTGGAGCAGGCGGGTGGGCACGTTCCAGGCGGCGGCGGCCTCCTCAACGCCAAGCGGATCCTGTCCTTCCTTGAAGCGGCGCGCCATGTCCACCACCGCGCGAAGCCCCAGGGCCTCGCGGTAGGCATAGCTCGCGCCTTCGGCCCAGCGTTCCATGGCAAAGGTTTTTTCGTTCTGGTAGGCAAAGGTCACGAGCGCGCCAAAGAGCAGGATAAGCCAGCTCACAAAGATCCACATGACGAGCAACGGAAACAGGGCGAAACTGGAGAAGAAAAGGTCGTAGCGACTGAGACCGAATTGGAACTTCACAAAGGCCGACGAACTCAGCGTGAGTAACAGGGCGCCCACGAAACCACCCAGTACCGCGTAGCGAAGGCGTACGCGGGTGTTGGGGACAAAAAAGTAGAGAATGGTGAAGATGAACCAGAGTACGCCGAACTGTCCGCCCCGGAGCCCCACGGCGAGCGGACCAAGCGCATTGGCCACGGTGTCGCTCTGCATGGCGGCCGTAATCGCCAGCACGCCCGCCGCGGCAAAGGGCAGCACCAAGGTCACCATCATGTAGTCGCTGATGGCGCGGAAAGGGCTTCGTGTCCGGCGCACCCCCCAGATCTTGTTGAAGGCCACCTCCACGTTGCGCATGAAACCGAAAACGGTGCTGAGGATGAACAGCAGCCCGCTGATCCCGATGGTCTTGGGACTTTTCGCCCCCCTGGTCGCCAGGTTGACCAGTTCCTGCACCGGATCCTGACGATTCGTGCCGTCGGCCAAACCGCCATCCTCCGAGAAAATGGCGCGAGGAAAGACCAGTTCGATCAATTGCTGACGCAACGCGTCCGTCTCCGTCTCATGATCCGGTTTTGTCTCGGGGGTTTCCGCAACCACCTCCTCTTCAGGCATTCCCCGCAGCGCCGAAGCCACATGGGTGATCTTCGTGTCCAGTTTTTCCGAAAGGGAACGGTATACCTCGTCGCCCAGGTTGAAGGTCTGGATGATGAAAAACATGAAGGTGAGGAAAGGCACAATAAAAAGCATGGTGGCGAAGGTCAGCGCCGAGGCCCGGAGAAGCACGGTTTCCTCGCCCAGCCCGCGCAGCAACAGAAAGGCCACCCGCACCTGCTTGGCGATGAACCCGTGAGGCAGGTCTTCTCCGGGAAGGCCAATCCGCCACGCATCATGCTTGACAAAGCGCCGTCCCCGGCCAAAAGATTCCCGGATACGTTCCAGCAGTTTGTTCATGGCCTTAATGCTACACGGCAAGATTCATGGGTACAACCCCCGGCGGACCTCGTGGGCACCGTGGACGGGGCATGCCTCCTGTCGGCTCGGACCAACACCCTGGCGGCACTCCTTTGGTCCACTAAGTCCCCGCCCTCACGGCGCCACCCGAACGGGGGTGCCCAAGGGACACCAGCGGAATACGCGCTCCGCGTCTTCGGGGCGCATTCGGATACAACCCCGGCTCTGGTTTTCGCCAATGGAGGCCGAGTCGCCGGTGGGATGAATACCGATGGGCGTCGGGCCCTTGTCGTCACCCAGGCCCATCCAAAACGCGCCCAGGGGGTTCTTTGGATCGCCCGGCGGCACCACGTTGCCCCGGTTGTACCACGCGGGATCGCGAATCTTGTTGACCAGGGAAAAATGGCCTTCCGGCGTGGCGCCGTCCTTGCCAAGGCCCACGGGAAAGCGGCCCAGCACCAGGTTCCCGCGCCGAACGGTAAGCAGGTATTGGGAAGTGCTCACCTCGATACGCATTCGTCCCGCCTCATCCGCGGGGGCGGGATTATCGGCGGGTGCGCGCATCTCACCCAGCACTAAGGCATCCACGAGAAACCCCAGCGCCGGCCACGACGGATCACCCCGCTCAAGGTCCCGCTCCATGGATTCCGCCACGCCCGCCCAAGGTTTCGGGATGGCGCCGCCCCGGTCCGTCGCGGCCCGCGCCAGGGCGGCTTCAACGGCCTTCTCCGCATCGTCGGTATTGCCCAGGATGACGGACGACCACGCCATGCCCAAACGGGCAACAAAACGGGAAAGGGCATCGTGATTCCCGTCCTCCGCCAGGTCCCGGAAAGCCGCGCGGGCCGATTCCACCTCCCCCTCCAGGAGCAGGACCTGCGCCGCGGCGAGCCGCGCCGCGCCACGCCGATCCGCGTGAGCACGGCGCACCACCGGTTCGCGTATCTCCGGTTCGATCACGGGGGAAAGGGTTCGCGTCTCGCCCGCGCTCCGTGTCGCGAGGCCGTAGGACGCCACCCTTTGCGCCGGAGACGGCGTTCGGAAGGCGTGCGAAAGCCACCACCCCACGCCTCCAAGCAAAAGCAACAAGAGCAACAGAAGCAGGGACCGCCAAAGCCGGCGCATGGGACGGCTTTTCCGGAAAACCACGGGCGTTTCCGCCTCACCGGCCTGGTGCTCGGCGAAGGCCAGCAGGGAAGGCGCGCCCCGTTCCCGGCTTTGGATTCGTCCGGGCAGGCGGGCCATCATGGCGCGGGCTTGAGCGGAAAACTCGACGCGCGCCGCGGGGCCGGCGCCGGCAACGGGTCCGGCGCCGGCCGCCGGCCCGGTGAGTTGAACGCCCATGGCGTATTCACCGCCCTCCGGGGAGACGCGGACAACGCGTCCGCGAACCAGGATAATGTTGTTTCGTGGCGATTCGCTTCGGGGGTACACCTCTATTTCGATGGGATCCCCTTCGGCCAGCGGGACGGCCGTGCGTATTTGAAGCCCGCTCGGGCTGATGTCCACCACCATGCCGTCGGCGAGAACATCGGCCACGCCGGGACGGGAATAAACGGCCCGACGTTTCGTCTTCTCGCGCGTCCGCACACGCCGGTCCGGCCCCGGCCACGCTCCGGTCTTTTCGTGACTTTCGATCAATATACCGCCCTATTCCACCGGGGCCATGGAGGGGAACGCCCTCCACGAAAGTATACCATGGGGCATTGGTCAACGGCGGCTGAATTCCTCGTAGACCTCGTTGTAATACAGGGCGTTCTCGACGGGCGTGTTGGCGGGAATATGATTCCCCACGGCCATGAAAAAGCCGGGACATTCCTTGCCAATGGCCATGCACCGCGCCACCTCCGCCCGGATGGCGGCGCGGCTCCCCTGCAAGAGAATCCGCGTGTCCCCATTGCCGATGAACACGTGGGTCTTGCCATACTTCCCGGCAATGTAGGCCATGTCCGTCGCCGGTTCCAGCACCAGGCCATGGGCTCCCGCCGCCACGATATCATCCACGAATTCCGTGTAATTTCCGTCGCTGGTAAAAAGGATCCTGCTCCCCCCGTCACGCAGGGGATCGAAAAACTTGTGGTAATTGGGAAAGACGTATTCCCGGTACCAATCCGGGTGGTAGAACGGCCCCGAGGTCCAGGTGATGTCGTCATGGACCATCACCACCGGTAGACGCGCGTCGGCCAGGGCGTCGAAATACTGTTGGATCCACGACGCGTAGCGGTTGGTAAGCGCACCGAATCCCGCCGGGTCCGCGCCCAGGGCCATCAGCAGGTTGTCCCACCCGAAAATCTCCAGCAGCCCCGAAATACAGGTGATGTAAATGCCGCTCATGTTGACCGCGTCGGGATAATTCGCGCAGGCCGCCTGGTAGTTATCCTGAAACATGCGCACCAGGGTGGCGTGGTCGCGCTTTCCGTACTGCTCCCATGGGTCGAAGGCCAGTACCTGCTCCGGTGTGGAGAAAGGTGAGCCGCGCTCCTCGCTGAAATCCGCCCCGCCCGCCTGGTACTCGGCGTGGCCCATCCGGGTGAAAAAACCGTCGAAGGCATCGCGGTAGACACATGTATTCCAGCAGAAATCATAATGCCAGGCCCGCATGAACGCCACGCGGGCCGCCTGTTGCTCTTCCGGCGACGAGGACGCATCGGTTTCCCGTCCCGTCACCGCCCGGATAAGGGGCCAGTGCATTTCCGCGGAATACTCCGTGCGCGGCACCCGCGCCGGCATCTCCAGGTTCAGCGCCGCCCACCCGTCATCGTAAGACATGGCTTCACTCCTCCCCTCTCGGCATCAACTCGATTCGCAAGCCTATCACCCCGCGTCACCCGTCGCAAACGGTGTCGGCTCGATACTTGAACTCGACCATGCGGGCCTCTATCATTAGTTTAGTGATTAATTAAAAAAACATATAGGATTCAAAGGAAACGCTATGAAAGTATTGATTACGGGCGCGGCGGGCAACGCCGGCATCGCCGTGAGCAGACTGCTTGCCGAAGCAGGCTATGAACTCAGGCTGGCCGATGTGGCCACCCCGCCCGATGATGTTCGCGCGCTGGGCGAATTCGTCCGATGCGACACGCGCACGCCGTCGGATGTCGAGGCCGCGGTGACGGGCGTGGATGCCGTGATCCATCTTGCGGCGTGGCATTGCGGGCACTTTCCCCCGGTGAGCGACCGAACCATCTTCGCGGTCAATGTGGACGGCACATTCAACCTTCTCGAAACCTGCCGGGGCAACGGTGGCCCGCCGGTGGTGTATGCCTCTTCCATGGCCTATGGCTGGCGCGGTGTTTATTCCGTAACCAAGGTTCTGGGAGAAGAACTGTGCCGCGCGTACCATGAAATGACCGGGGCTTCCGTGGCCATGTTGCGCTATCATGCTTTCGTGCCCGGTCCGTACCTGGATTTCGGCGCGCGCCTGCTGCGGAACGGCGTGGACCGTCAGGACGTGGCGACGGCAACGCTCGCCGCCTTGCGCGGGGTGACGGAAAAGGACATTGGGCTTTTCAATACGATTGTCCACACGAACCACCACATGCCCGCCGAAGTGGTGGCCCGTTTTTCAGCGCTGGGTCCGGATTGGTGCGAAGAGCAGCTTCCCGGCGCGCGCGGCCTCATCGAGAAATATGGAATACACATACCCGAACGTGTTGAGCAGCACGATCTTTCCGAAGCGGAAAAAGTTCTTGGCTGGCAACCCGCCATCGGCTTCATCGAGTTTCTTCGCGACCTGAAGCAACGCGATGCCGCGGGACTTGACGTGACCGACCTGGTGGTTCCCGGGGAATTACCGACCTGAATGCGGCGGTTGGTATTCGGTTGACCGATGCCATTACCCTTCTTGCAGGGCCCACAGCGCCACCCTATAATACTTGCGCGGGGAAATCGCAGCCGCGGGGCATTGGAGGGAGTGGTGTCGCATGGGCGATGAAGTAGAAAACATTTTCGCGGAGTTGGAGGCAGCCGTTGCCGCGTGGAACGCTCGCGCGGGAAAGGCCCATCATGGGGTGCTTCGCGCCATCGCGGATGGCCGGGAACGGCTGAATTCGGTGGCGCGCATGCTGGACGTGCAGCGTTCCCTTTACCCCTCCCTGGTTACGGCCCGCATCGGCCTGGACGCCGTCGAGCAGAGCCCGGAAGAACGGCGCCGATGTGTTGATGAGGCGGTTTCAGCCGTTGCGGAACTCGGCATGTACCTGGGGACCTTCGAGCGCGCCCTGGAAGGCTTGCTGGAGCAGGCCAACACCACGGTCCGCGCGGGGGAGCAACTCATGGAACGGCTTCTCGCCATACGGGGCGAGGGATCCCCCGTACTTTCCGCCGAAAGTGATGCGCTGATTGCCTATGAGACCGGTACGGGGCCGGTGTCTTTGCCCAGCGAACGCGAGGCCGACTTGCAGGACCGTGTCAGCGCGTTAAGGACGGAGCTTGCCGCGGCACGGGAAGCCCATGCCAACGCGAAAAACCATGAAGCCGAAGTCGTTGCCACGGCACGGGAAGAAATCGCCGCGTTGCGTGAACGGATCGACGCGCTCCAGGGGGAACTTGATTCGGCACGGCGTGGTGTGATCAATGCGACAGCCCTATCACCCGGCGCCACCGGGGACACCGGCGCCGCCCCAAACGCTGCACCCGTGGATCCCTACCGTCGCATGATCGCCAGCGTTCGTGACGAACATGGCCAGAAGCGTCGCATGGGGCAGATCCTGGTGGAGGCCCAAGTCATCTCCCAGGATCAACTCGATGAAGCCCTGATCGCCAAACAGGCCCAAGGTAACCGTCACCTGGGACAAATCCTCGTGGACAAGGGCTACACTTCCCACACCCGCATTGCCCAAGCCCTTGCGGCCCAGACGGAAGTGCCTTTTATTCACCTGCGGGAATCCAATATCGATCCCCGGGCGCTCCGCGTGGTCACGCCGCAATTGGCCCGACGCCACACCTGCCTGCCCTTCCACATCGACCGGGAAGTCCTTTCGGTCGCCATGGCCAACCCGCTTGACCTCGTCGCCCTGGACGACCTTCAGCTTGCCGTTCGCCAGCGCGTACAGCCCTATGCCGCAGCGATGGATGAGATTGAAGAGGCTATCCGCCGTCATTACCGCACCCCATAATAACCCGCGACGAACGGCACCGGCGGAAGAGGGCTTAGGCCCCTGCGCTGACAAACCGTTGCACTTAAGTATATGAATCCAGGGACGCTTCTCCCTTTCGTCTTTTTTGAACGCGGGCCGCGCGGGGTGCTACCATGAAAGTCCCCTCGTATTCCCATTGCGATCATCGCGAAAAACGGGCGCAACAAGGTGGTTGCCGCCCCTCTTTTTTGCCCACTCCCGGAAAAGAGCATAGGATGAAACAGTACAGTATCGCCGTCTTGGAAGGCGACGGCATCGGCCCGGAAATTACCGCGGAAGCGCTCCGCGTGTTGGAAGTCATCGGCAAACAGGCGGGCGTGGCCTTTGAACTGAGGCGCGCCCCCTTCGGTGCGGCGGCCTGGTTCGAGACCGGCTCGGCCTTTCCCGAAGAGACCAAGGCGATCTGTGACGCTTCCGACGCCATCCTCAAGGGGCCCATCGGCCTCGGTACGGAGGCGTCCAAAAAGATTCCTCCCGAAGAGCAGCCCGAGCGCGGCGGTCTTCTCCCGATGCGCAAGCGGTACAACACCTACGCCAACTTCCGGCCCGTCTACCTGCCGCCGGAACTGGCTCATTTTTCGCCGCTCAAACCCGAACGCGTGGCCGGCGGCGTGGATATCATCATCATTCGTGAACTGGTGGGCGGACTTTATTTCGGCGCCAAGGAACAGGGAGTCACGGACCAGGGCTTGCGTTACGTCAACGAAACGCTTTCCTATAACGAAGACGAGATTCGCTCCATCCTGGTGGTGGCCTTCGAGGAGGCCGTAAAACGAAAGAAAGTCCTCCACAGCATCCATAAGAGCAACGTGCTCATGTCCAGTGTGCTGTGGAACGAGGTGGTCGATGAAGTGGCCGCGGACTACCCCGGCGTCGAGGTGAAGCATGTCATCGTCGATGCCGCCGCCACGGCCATGATCCTGGATCCCCGTCAGTTCGACGTGATGGTCATGGAGAACATGTTCGGCGATATTCTCAGCGATCTGGCGGGGGGTATTCTGGGTTCCCTGGGCCTCATGCCGTCGGCCTGCATGGGCACGAAAAAATCGTACTACGAACCGTCCCACGGCAGCGCCCCCGATATCGCCGGAAAGGGTATCGCCAATCCCTACAGCATGATTGGTTCCGTCGCCCTTATGCTGGAAAAGAGCTTTGATATGGCCGACGAGGCCCGCCGCGTGTGGGACGCCATGCGGAGCGTTTTCGGCGCGGGCGTCACCACGGCGGACCTGCGCGATCCCGAGGGCAAGTGTACCGTCCTCACCACCCGCGAGTTCGGGGACAGGGTGGTCGAGGCCCTGTGCCGCTAGCCCGTTTTCCACCGCTTCGCCACGGAAAACCCAGGTTGGCGGCCCCGGGAAGCTGGCATTGTACCCCGTGATGTGCTACCTTCACCCCTGATGGAAGGCCATACCGCCATACCCCTCGACCTCAATCGGAACCAGTTGGAAGCGCTCCGCATCCTGTGGGATGAGTCCGGCCTGAAGCCCGCCGAGATTCAAGCGCGTTTCTCCTGGTCGTTGAACAACGCCACCCTCCGCTCCGTCCTCCGCGTGCTTATGCGACAGGGCTACGTCATCCGCGTCAAGCGTGGTAAGGCGTTCCACTATCAGACCGTGGCGCCGCGGAATGAATTGCTCCGGCAGACCGCCCTGCGCATGGCGGAAGTTTTCACGAACGGTTCGCAAGGTGAATTGGTGTCCGCCATCATCAAGCATGGCAATCTTTCCAAGGGAGAACTGAAGCGCGTACGCAAGCAGGTCAAGAAACGGACCTGATCCCGGCCGCCCCGTCCCCGCGCGGCTCATGGTCACCATGATTCCCAAGGGCACCTCCATGTTTGTAAAGGGCCACGGTCAATACCTATACTCAAGGTACGCACCATTCAGACGGGGAATGGAACCGGCAGGAGGCCCCGTCTTTCCCGAGGGAGTCACGCCCATGCAGTCCGAAGATCGCATTATTCATTTTTCGACCGAACTCATTCATCGACCCTCGCCCGTCGAGGTACCGGCCCTGCAGAAGCTGTATTTTGATCTTTCCCAGACAAAACATGCCGCCTACGACAGCACCGATTTCACCAATCCGGTCCAATCCCGCTTTTACTCCCGTCGTGGCAAGAAGAGCCAGTCCCTGGCCATTTTCCTGCCCGACCGCATGCTCCTGGTGGAGGAATGGGCCGACACGGCACTTTCGGACTTTTTGGTGCGTTTGCGCGAGGTCGCTTCGCGGGCCATGGAAGCGCGGCAGGTACCCGTGTTCATGGCCCATACCGCAACGGTTCGCTCCACCTTCGCCCTTACCCATTTCGAGGATGCCCGTGAGTTCCTTATTGATCACCTGTGTGCCCAGAAAGGCCGGGTGGGACTCCATTTTCAGCGTCCCCTGGCCGTGGGCGGTCTGCGTTTCGTGCTTCCCGAAACCAACGAAGCGCCCGGGGAACTGCACGTTACCATCGAGTCCTTTCGTTTCAGTCTGAACGAGGTTTTCGTGGAAGTAAAGGGGGTCTTTGGCCGTCAACCGGTAAAACCCGATGCCCTCGACATCGTGGTTGATAACCTGCAACGGGTACGCGACTTCATCAGCGGTCCGGTCTACGGTTACCTGAATCAGTTCGATGTCATCGAAGGGGAAATGGACCCATGAGCAAGGGCGTCATCCGGCTGTGGCCCGCCTTGCGGCGGTCGCGCATCAGCCCCAATATCTACGGCCACTTCGCCGAGCATCTGGGACGTTGCGTTTATGAAGGCATCTGGGTGGACGGACAACGCCGTGTCCCGCAGGAAGACGGGCTCCGCCTGGACATTCTCGCGGCACTCAAACACCTTCGCGCTCCCGTGATGCGCTGGCCCGGTGGATGTTTCGCCGATGACTATCACTGGCGCGACGGCATCGGCCCCAAGAAAGAGCGCCCTACCACCATGAACCTGTGGTGGAAACAGGGGGAGCCCAACCAGGTGGGCACGGACGAGTTCATGCGTTTCTGCCGGGCCGTGGGCTGCGCTCCCTATGTTTGCTGCAACGTGGGATCCGGGTCGCCCTGGGAAGCACGAGACTGGCTGGAGTACTGCAACTTCGGGGGCGATACCACCCTCACCCGGCAGCGCGCGGCGAATGGTTCCCCCGAGCCTTACGGGGTCAAGTACTGGGGCGTGGGCAACGAAAACTGGGGATGCGGCGGCCGCTACCGGGGCGGAGATTACGCCAGGGACTATGCCCGTTTCGCCACGTACCTGCGTGCCGTGGATCCCTCCGTGGAACTCATTGCCTGCGGTGCCACCTTCGACGACTACAAGAATCCCTTGTTCAACACCTTCAACCACGACTTCTGCCAGGAGATGCCCTACCCGGATCTCATCGACCACATCTCCCTGCACCGCTATTTCAAGCGTGGCGACGGCGTCAAGTTTTCCGACGGCGATTTCCATGCCTTGTTTGCCGACGTGCTCTCCCTGGAACACGACCTCGAACTCACGGAATCCGTCCTGCGTTACTTCTATCCCCACAAGCACGTGGGCATCGCCGTGGATGAGTGGGGGATGTGGCACCCCTCGGCCACCGTCGAGAACGGGCTCGAACAGGAGCACACCCTCCGCGACGCTCTCCTCGCGGGCTCCGTGCTCAACCTCTTCAACCGGTGGTCCCACCGGGTGAGCATGGCCAATATCGCCCAAACGGTGAACGTTTTACAGTGCATGGCCGTCACCGACGGCGCGCGCATGTTTCTCACGCCTACGTACCACGTTTTCGACATGATGCGGCCCCACATGGGCGCACGCCTCCTCACCCGGGAGCTTGACGTGCCCACCTACGAAGCCCACGGCGTCGGCGGCTCCGCCAAACGTTCCGTGGCCGTCCTCGATGCCAGCGCTTCCGGCGTAGGCCGCAAGATCCTGCTGACCGTATCCAACCAGAGTATTGACGAGGACGTGGAGACCACGGTGGAATTGCGGGAGCACACTATCGCCTCTGTTTCCGGGCGCGTGTTGAACGCCGATGATCCGCGCGCGCGAAACAACTTCGACACCCCCGGCGCCGTCAAGCCCAAACGCGTCAGGGTGGACGCCGAGGGCGGCACCTTCACCCATGTTTTCCCGGCCCATTCCTTTACGGCCCTGACGATCAACCTTGCGTAACGACGCCCTGCATTCCGCGCCCACGGTATCGGTGGTGCTGCCTTTTTTCAACGCCGCTTCCACCCTCGGCCAAGCCATTGCCTCCATTCGGGAGCAGACTTTCGCGGATTGGGAATTGATTGCCTTCGATGACGGGTCCGAGGATGGTTCGGCGGCCATTGCCGCCCGGGCCGCGTCGGAGGACCCCCGTATTCGTCTCGTTTCTTCCTCCCATGTGGGCATCGTGGACGCCCTGCGGCGGGGTTGCGCCGAGGCCGGAGGCACTTACATCGCCCGCATGGACGCCGACGACCGGGCCTATCCCGAACGTCTCGCCGCGCAGGTCGCCTTGCTGGAGGCACACGAGGCCATGGCCCTGTGCGGCACGCGCATTCGCATGACCGGTACCGCTATTGGTCCGGGCCGAAGGCGTTACGAAGCGTGGATCAACCACCTGGTCCGTCCCGAGGATTTGGCGCGGGATTTGTTCATCGAATGTCCCTTGCCCCACCCCACCTTCATGATGCGCCGCCAGGCCTACCAGGCTATCGGCGGCTACCAGGACCACGGCTGGGCCGAAGACTACGATCTGGTCATGCGCTTTTGGCGCACGGGCTGCCCCCTGGGTAAGGTGCCCCGGTGCCTGCTCGATTGGCACGACCGCCCCGGACGTCTCTCCATGACCTCCTCCCGCTATGGGGAGGGCCAATTCCGAAAGCTGAAACGCCATTACCTCTTTGCCTCGTACCTGCAGGGAGATCGTCCGTTCTACCAGTGGGGCGCGGGTGAAGTGGGAAAACGATGGCTCCGGGAATGGAGGAGCCGGAAACCCCTGGCGGCGGTGGACATCAATCCCCGGAAAATAGGCGGGCGCATCCACGACGTGCCCATCATCGCTCCCGAAGAACTTCCCCCGCCCGGATCGGTATTCACACTGGTCATGGTGGGCGCCCCCGGCGCAAGGCAAACCATCCGGGAATGGTTCGGCCCACGGGGCTACCGTGAAGGTGAGGACTACCTTTTCCTGGTATGATGCCATCGGACAGCCCACGCTTGCCGGCTCGAATATATTCCCGAGAGTTCCCCTGTTGGCATCCGTGGCCCTAAAACGGTACTGTAAACCTTTAACCCATGGAGCGCGTTATTACCGGTGACCAGCAAGGGAAGGAAAGACTTGAAGGCTTTGGGCGACACCGCACTGGCCCTGGCGCTCAAGGGCGGCGATGAGGCCGCTTTCGACGAGATTGTCCGGCGCTACCAGGGGCGTGTGTATGCCACGGCCTACCGGGTAACGGGCAATCGCGAGGACGCTCTTGACGTGGCGCAGGAAGCACTCCTGAAGGCCTACCGGAAGATTGGCAGTTGGCAGCCTACCGGGCCGTTTTTGGCCTGGCTGCTCCGGCTGACCGTCAACCAGGGCATCGACCACCTGCGGCGTGGGAAGCGGAACCGTCATGTGTCGTTGGACGAGACCTTCGTGCCCGGCCAGGAAGATGCCGCGATTACCCCCGCGACGGCGGCCACGGAAGAGGCCGTGCGTGCGCGGGAGATTGACGCCAAGGTTCGAGAATCCCTGTCCGTCCTCTCGCCGGCCCAGAGGACGGTGTTTGTCCTTCGTCATTATGAAGGCTTTCCCCTGGCCGAGATTGCCGGGGAGATGGGCTGCACCGTGGGCAGCGTGAAGGTTCACCTGTTCCGGGCGCTCAAGAAACTTCGCGTGGAACTCAAAGACTTCTACGATACCGTCTAGGAAAACAGATGAACACAAGGGAAAGCAGGCGCGCTCAGAGACGCGTCCCTCCCCCTTTTCCGGAAAGGATTCATCATGAAAGGTTGCAGGCAGGTTCGGGGAATGCTGACCGCCTCGTTCTATGAGACGTTGCCGCCCGACGAGGCGAGAATCCTCAACCAACATCTCGCGGCGTGTCCCGCGTGCCGCGCCGAGTCGGTCGCGCTCCGCCGGCTTACGGCGGATATCCCCACCGATACGCCCGTTTACGAAGGCGACCTTCTCCCTGCGCTGCGGTAGCGGTGTCAAAGCGCCGGACGGCGGCGTCTTCGATTGGCCCGGCTTGCGCCCGCCCTGGTCCTGGCCGTCGTGGCCATCGTCCTGGGCGCGGTCTACGGGCCACGATTCATGCCTGGGGCCGGCCCTTCGGGGGTTGGTCAACCGGCACCCCTGTCCGCCTTCGCCCGGATGCTCGACCGGGCCGAGACGCTGGAGCGCGAGGGAAACCTGGTCGCCGCACGGGACCGTCTCGAAGAGGCCCTGGAATCAACGCCGGACGACGCGCGGGCCGGAGAGGCGTGGTTGACCCTGGCACGCGTCCAGTACGCCCTGGGGCACTACGGCGATGCGCTCCATGCCTATGAAACCACCAGGGCCGAACACGAGGATGCCTGGCGCAACTGTTCTCCCGAGACAAAGGTTCGCTACGATCTACTGGCCGATACCCGCGACGAGGCCTTCGAACCCCTGGTGGCCCTGGAACGGGCACGGCGGAAAGGCGGTGACGCTTTTGGCGAACTCGAAGGCATCGTGGCGCGACGTCCCGAAAGCATGGTCGCCCGCGAGGCCCTGGCCGCCATGTGCGCCGCCGTGCGGGAGCCGGACGAGACCCCTTCTCGCGTGGCTCTCCTGGAAAGCGTGCGCGAGCGCTGTTCCGACCCAACGGCCCTGGCCCGGGTAAACCTGGAATTGGGACACGCCTACTGGCGCGATATGGATGATCCCGGCCGAGCCCGGTCCCATTTTACCGCGGCCGCAAAGGTCGACAACAAGGTGTTGGCCCGCCTGGCCAACGAAGCCCTTACCGCACTCGACACCTCAGCTCCATGACAACCGAAATGGCGCGTGAATGAAGGCCCGGGCCGGCGTCGGGCAAGTCCACTGTGTCCACCAGTTCCACAGGGTACACACGCTGAAATCGACGGCTGGAGCTTCCCTTGCCGTGTGTGCTAACATGTTATGAACAATAAACTTGTGTCAAACAGACACCGTGGCGAGGAAGTCCTCCGGCCCCGTTTCACGTCCCGCCTTTCCGGGCGTAACAAGCGAGCATGCCAGGAACTGTCCCCACGGGCGAAATGGTGCCGGATTTGCAGGAATTGACCGCTTTCGAGAAGCAACTCCTTCGGGATGAAGTCCTTGACGAGAGCAAGCTCCGAAGGGCGCGCGAGGAAGCCGCGAGCAAGGGCGTGCCGCTTGCCGACGTGATAACCCAACTGGGCTTCGCCACGGCGGAAGCGGTGTACCGTTCCCTGGCCGGGTTCTGCGAGATGCGTTTTGTGCAGGCTTCCAAGATCGAGGTCGCCCCCGAGCTTCTCGACAGGATCCCCGCCCGTTTTGTCACGCACTACCACTTTGTCCCCCTGGAAGAGCGGCGGGGCACCCTGGTGGTGGCCATCAGCGATCCCCTGAACCCCCACCTCCTTGACGATATCCGCCGCGTTCTCAAACAACGCATCGATGCCGTCGTCACCACGCCGCAAGAGATTAAGCAGGCCATCAAGGCACTCTACGGCGTGGGCGCGGACACCATGGAGCGCATGACCAGCGGTGTGAGCGGGGATGAGCCCTCCATGAATCTCGATGGTCGGGCCGCCGGCACCGACCTCGACGATGACACCATTGATGCGTCCATCATCAAGTTCGTCAACCAACTTATCGCCGAGGCCATTCAGTCCGACACCACCGACATCCATATCGAGCCCTTCGAGGAGCAATTGCGCGTGCGTTTCCGCATCGACGGCATCTTGCACCAGGTGCCCACCCCCCCTTCGATCCGGGGTTTCCAGGCGGCCATCGTGTCCCGCGTAAAGATCATGGCCAACCTGAACATCGCGGAGAAGCGGTTGCCCCAGGATGGAAAGCTCATCGTGAACCTGGGCGACGGAACCTACGATCTGCGCATTTCCATTCTGCCCACGCCCCACGGCGAGACCGTGAACATGCGCATCCTGAGCCGTTCGTCGGTGCTGCTTACCCTCGCCGAGCTGGGTTTCCAGGGCGAGGACATGCGCCTGTTCAACAACTTCATCAGCAAACCCCACGGCATTATTCTGGTGACCGGCCCCACGGGCAGCGGCAAAACCACCACCCTCTATGCAGCACTGAACAAATTGAACAAGCTGGACCGGAAAATCATCACCATCGAGGATCCCATCGAATACCAGTTGGCGGGGATTACCCAGATGCAGGTGCAGCCCCGCATCGGCTTCGATTTCTCCATGGGACTCCGATCCATGCTGCGTCACGACCCCGATATCATGCTCGTCGGCGAGATCCGCGATTACGAAACAGCGGAGATGGCCATTCGTTCCAGCCTTACGGGTCACCTTGTCCTCAGTACGCTGCACACCAACGACGCCCCGGGCGCGGTCACCCGCCTCGCCGACATGGGCGTTGAGCCTTTTCTTATCTCCAGCACCATGATTGCCGCAGTGGCCCAGCGCCTGATACGGCGGGTCTGTCCCGCTTGTGCCGCGCCTGTCATACCCGATCCCGGGCTGCTTGAAGCGGAATTCGGCGTAGGCCCCGAGGAAGCGTCCGGGATTCGCTTTGTCGAGGGCAAGGGCTGTGATACATGCCGCCACACGGGCTACAAGGGCCGGCTCGCCATTTATGAGATTATGCCCTTTACGGATCAGATCAAGGAATTGACGGTACGGCGCGCCACCGCGCTGGACATTAAACGACACGCCCACGAGGAGGGTATGAAGACCCTCCGCGCCGCCGGATGGGAACGCATACGCCAGGGGGTGACAACCGTTGCCGAAGTGCTGCGCGTGACGGCGGACGCCGAGGCCATACGCGCGACCATCGAGGCCGGCCATGCCACGGTTTAATTACGAGGCGAGAAAAGGACCCGGGGAAACCAGTACGGGCGTCATCGAGGCGGAGAGCCAGCGCGCGGCCATCGCACGTCTCCGCGAGATGGGCTATTTCCCCCTCAGCGTCGAGGAAGCCGAGGCCGAAGAAAAGAAGGACGTCATCCGCGAGGCTTTTCGCCGCATCCGCCTCAAGGAACGCAACATCTTTTTCCGTCAACTGGCCAGTCTAAGCGAGTCGGGCATGATCCTTACCCGCGCGCTGCGCACCTTGGCCGACCAGACCGAAAACCGCAAACTCGCCTCGCTCATCGACCAACTGCGCGATGACGTGCAAAAGGGCAACACCCTGGCCGAGGCCATGGAAAGGCACCCCAAGGTTTTCCCCACCCTCTATACCAGCCTGGTACGCGCCGGTGAAACCGGGGGCATGCTGGAAGAGGTCCTTTGGCGCATCGTGGCCTTCGGCGAACAAGAGGAGGAATTGCGCGGCAAAGCCACCTCGGCCATGGTGTATCCCCTTTTCCTCCTGGTCGTCGGTTCCATTTCCATTTTCATCCTCATTTCTTTCGTCTTCCCCAAGTTCCGCACCGTCTTCGATCAGTTCGAGGCCAGGCTGCCCCTGCCCACCGAGATCGTCATGGCCTTCTGCGATTTCATGGGCGTGTGGTGGTGGGCCGTGCTCCTGGCTTTCTTCACCCTGGCGGGCATGTTCGTCTCCTACATTCGCACCGAAGGCGGGCGCCGGGATTGGGACCGCTTCGTGCTGCGCGTGCCCGTGGTGAAGCAGGTCGTCTTGAAATACGAAATGGCCAAGTTTGCCCGCACCCTGGGCACACTCCTCGACAACGGCGTGCCGGTGCTCACGGCCATCAAGATCACGGGCGAAACCCTTGGAAACCGCCTTGTTCGCGACGAAGTAGAGCTTATTCATGCCGGTGTCATGGAGGGCAATGCCATGAGTGACATTCTCCACGATTCCAAGCTCTTTCCCCCCATGGTGACCAGCATGTTCGCCATCGGCGAGGAAGGCGGCCGCATCGGTGAAGTAAGCAAACGGGTCGCGGACGTGTATGACAATGAAGTGGACCGGGCGGTGAAGGCCATGACCGCCCTTTTCGAACCCCTGCTGATCGTCGTGATGGGCGTTATCGTGGGATTCCTGGTCATCGCCATGCTGCTGCCCATGCTCACCCTCGGCTCCCTCGTGAGCGGCTGAGGCAGCGCCGTCAACCCGGGGTTGGCGATATACGTATAATTGGAGTGCCCGGCCGGTTTGGCCGGATCGGAACCTTGCCCGACGGGCGGTAACGGAGGTTGTCATGAACAGCAACGGTGGTTTTACACTCATCGAATTGATCCTGGTGACGGTCATCATCGGCATTCTTGCCGGCATGGTGGTCATTAATTACGGTGGATTCCAGCAGGACGCCAAGATCCGCGCGGCCAAGGGGGACATCGCCACGCTTGGGCAGGCCATCGACCTGTACGTTCTCCAGAACGACGACCAGTACCCCCAGTCCCTTCAGGAACTGGCGCAGCCCGACCGCAGCGGCCGGGTATATGTGAAGGAACTCAAGAACGACCCGTGGAATAACCCCTACAATTACATTCCCGCCACCAGCGCCAGGAAAGCCGATTACAAGATCTATTCGAGCGGTCCCGACGGCGTGGAAGGCAACGAAGACGACGTGACCAGTTCCTCGGAGATTTAGCCTGCCATGACGCGACCGCACCACATGGGCAGGGTGTGCCGCGCCAGCGGTGCCAGGGGCTATTCCCTGCTTGAAATCATCGTGGTGCTTTCACTCATGGCAATCATCAGCGCCGCCGTCGTACCCGTGTTTTCCAGCTCCCTCACCGGCCTCAAGCAGAACGATGCCCTGCGCAACCTGGTGTCGCTCATCCAGTTCGTGCAGGAAAAAGCCGTCTCCGAATCCCAGGTTTACCGCGTCTGCTTCGACACGGAAGCCAACACCTACTGGGTGATGCAACCGGCGGTCGACCCGGACGAAGAAGGCGACCCTTTCGAAAGGGTGGAGGAGCCCTACGGACGGCGAAAAAAGCTGCCCCGCGGCATGGCATTCCGAAATCTCCGGGCACGTGTCGACCGTGAAAACGACTATGAATACTTCGAGTGCTATCCCAACGGCGCCTCGGACAAACTGGTCATTGACTTTGAATTCCCCGGGGATCGGTCGAGGACGGCCAAGATCACGGTGAAGGGTATGTTGGGCCGTGTGGAACTTGAGGAGTAGGGCCGATATGAAGCGGTCACGCGGCTATCTTCTGCTGGAGACCATGGTGGCCATGGCGCTCCTCAGTATTGCCATGCTCACCATCCACGCCGGCATGCGCCAGGCCTTTATCGCGCTTGGAGAGTCCGAGGATTACACCACCGCCCGCTTCCTGCTCCAGGAACTCATGGCAAACATCGAACTCCAGGGTGAAGTGGTGGAAGGCCGGGATAGTGGCCGTTTCCCCGGCGACCTGGGCCGCTTCCGTTATGAATGGTCGGTGCGCAAGATCGCCATTACCCCGCCGAACCTGCCCTCGGATACTCCCCCCGAGGTCCTCGCGGTTTTTCGCAGGCAATTCAAGAAATACATGGGACTGGTCACCGTGCGGGTCACCTGGAACCGAATGGGCGCCAAGTACGTCAAGGAAGGGCAGACCCTTTTCAGCCCGGAGACCATGTGGACCCCACCCGAGGAGGATGAAGTCGGGGTGCCCTTGCCATGAGAAAGCGCCGGCATGAAAAGGGGTTCACCCTCGTCGAAATGCTCGTCGCCACCGTGCTGTTAAGCATCGTCATGGGGGCGGTTTACGCCATGTTCAACACCACCATCCATGGCTGGCGCATGGCCGAGGGGAACTTCCAGTCCTTTCAGGAGGTCCGCCTGGCCCTGACCAAGTTCGAGGGTGAGGTGGAGAACCTTTTCGCCCAGGCCGACTACCTCTTCGAGGGGGACCAGCATGCGGTTACCATGTTTGTCATCGCCGAACCGATGGACCTGGATGCCGGAAAGGGTATGCGCATCCTGCGGGTCCGCTACCGGCTGCGACAGGGCGCCCACGAACTCGTCCGCGAGGAGCAACTGGTGGAAGCCTCCCTCCCCGCCAAACCGCCCCAGGGACAGGAGGTCGACCGGGGCCGCATCAAGCTCAAACACAGGAAGTCCTTTACCCTGGCGGAGCATGTGGTCGATTTCCGCCTGCGCTACCTCTGGGTGCCCGATGTGGAACGCGGAAAGGATGAGCCACCCCGGTGGATCGAACCGGTCGCGGCCGACCGTCACGCCGAGGGCTGGGGCCTGCCCCACGGTATCGAGGTCACCCTGGTGGTGGCCAATCCCAAAAAAGAGGGCGAAGAGACCACCTTCACCACCCGCATCCCCGTGCGCACCAACCGGAACAAGAAAACCGTGCAGGAACTTGCCTACATGCTGGAGGGCCGGTGATGCGGCGCCCTGTCAACGGATACGTCCTCGTGACCGTTATTTGGGTGCTCGCGATTCTGACCGTGATCGTCCTGGGATTCGGGCATCGGGCGCTGCTGAGCGACCGGGCGGCGGCCTACTCGCTGGACCATGTACAGGCCATGATGTTGGCCCGCGGCGCCGTTCAGCGCGGCATCGTCATGCTGCGAAACAAGGCCTGGTACGATTTCGCGGCCACCGGCACGCGTGTGCCGGCCACCCATCTCGGGCAGGCCTGGGCCAAGCCGGGCGACCTCTTCAACGGGTTTTACACCCGTGAGGGGAATACGCTGGAAGAGAACGAAGCACGCTACTTCATCGAGGACCTGGAAGGCCGCTGGAACGTGAACAAGGTGGACAACGACGTGCTGAGAAACATTGACGCCATCACGCCCCCCGTGCGGCGCCGCATCATCAGCCGGCGCGCCACGGGCGTGTCACGCCGGAACCGGCCTTCCACGTTTCACGCTCTCGAAGAATTGCGCTTTGTGAACGGCGTCAGGGATGAACACTGGTTCGGCACTGATCAATACGCGGGCATCCGTGACATGATGACCACCGTGGGCGATGGACGTATCAACGTGAACACGGCCCCCGAGGCGGTTCTGCGGAGCATCCCCGACTTGGGGCGTCAAGCGGTCGAAGCCATCGTTCGCTACCGGGCGGGGGCCGACGGCGAGGTGGGCACCGGCGATGACCGGGGCTTCAAATCCCTGACTTTCCTGGCGGATGAATTGGGAATCTCCGGCGACGACCTCATTGGACTGGAGCGCTATTGCAAGACCAGCAGCCTTTTCTTTAAGATCACCGGTCTGGGTACCCGCCGTGCCGGTAAAGTACGGGCCCGATGTACCGCCATCGTGGAGATTCGGGGCGCGAGTGCCAAGATTCACGCTTGGCAGGAGGAACGAATTGGCTCGTAAACCGGGCAATATCAGTATCTTGCAGTTCGACCGGCGCACCCTGTCACGGCTGCGTGCCGCCGTCGGCGCCAAGCGCATCGAGGTGCTCTCATTCGACCAGGCACGGCTCCCCGAGGAGGTCGGGAGCGATGCGCTGGGGGGCGTGCTGAAGGACTTCGCCGAGGCACACGATTTGGCGCGAGACGCCATCTACACCGTGTTGCCCCGCCACCAGGTGACCACGCGCATACTCGAACTGCCCAGCCAGGACCCCGACGAGATCGCCAGCATGGTGCGCCTCAGCGCCGAGGAATACGTCCCTTTCTCCGTGGACGAGTTGATCATAGATCAGGCCATCATCGAGGTGCTTCCTTCCGGGCTTTCCCGCGTGGTGGTGGCGCTGGTGCAGCGGGATGTCGTCCAGGCGCACGCCGACGTTCTCGCCGAGGCCGGTATCACGCCGGAACAGGTCTTTCTCAGCACGGCCTGTCTTGCCGCGGCCGCGGATGTTTATATCGACTCCGGGGAAAGCCCCTTCGCCCTGGCGGATCTCTCCTCGGCCGGCCTTGAAGTGCTGGTGATGCGCCATGGCAAGTTGGTCTACACCCGCGGCGTCGTATCGGAACAGGATTGGAGCCTGACCGGCCCCGACGGAACCGGCATGCGGGAGGAATTGGCCATCGAACTGCGCGGTTCGTTGGCGGCATACCGGCGTGAATCCGAAGACGGCCTGGGCGTGGACCGAGTCTTTTTGTGCTCCGAATACGCCGACCTTCGCCCCCTGCTCGAGGAACTGAGCAGCGATCTCGCCAGGGAATGTGTTCTCGCCGGGGGCGCGGATCTCTTCCAGGGGAAGTCCGGGGCGCTGCCGCTGACCCTGTTGGGCGCGGCTTTGCTGGCGCGGGACGAGAACCGGCTTCGCGTGGAACTCCTGCCGGAGGAACTCCGCAAAGGGCGTGAGTTGGCGGGCGCGCGCCGTTCGGCCTTTCGGCTGGCCGCGCTGGCCGCGGCGCTCCTGGTCGCTTGCGGGATATGGTATGGGCAGGCCGTGTACCAGCGCACCCTTTACATCCGGGAACTGGAGCGCCATGTGGCGGTGATCGAACCCAGCGCCAAGGGTATCGCCGAGAAACGGGAGGAGCTTCAGATCCTGGCGCGCCAAGTGGGCCGGGAAGGCAACGTGCTGGAGATCCTCGCGGCCCTCGCCGAAGTGGCTCCCGAGAAAGATCTGAACATAAACAACTTTGTCTACAGCCGGGGGCGGAGCGTCGAGTTTTTCGGCCGGGCACGCAGCGTGGATGACGTGTACAAATACCTCGCCGATATCCGGGGGATTGCCGAGGGGCCCTTGGCCCTGTTGGCGCAAGCCAAGAGCATGTATGAGAACCAGGGCACCGAGCGCGGCGAAAAAATCTACAACTACCGGGTGCTTATCCCCATCGAGGAAAAGGAGAGAGGAGGCGATGGTGATGGCTAAGCTGGCCGCCTTTCTGAACCGCCTCTCACCGCGTGAACGCAATCTCGCGATCACCGTGTCCTTGCTGGTTCCCCTGTTTCTCCTCATGCTCCTGGCGCGGGGCGCCCTGGCCAACGTGCGGGCGCTCAATGCCCGCATCGACGCACTACAACGCCAAATCGTGGATTACCACTTTCAGATCGCCCGGAAACAGCAAGTTGAGGCGGAGTATGAAAAAGTGGCCACCCAGCATTCGAGTGAATGGGATCAGCAAACCATCAGCGACCGGATGCGCGCGGAAATAAGGCGCCTTGCGCGCACCTTCCCGCCCCCCCTGGATGAAAACGGCGTGCCGGTGACCACGGAAAACGAACACGGAAACCTTATCGAGCTGCCGGGGCTTGATGAAGGCACGTTAACCCAGGGCGACGGCTTCCGCGAACACACCTTGCGCTTGAGCATTCCTCTCGATGATCTGAGCGACATCATTAATTTCCTCGAGCGCATTCAGAGCAGTCCGCAATCACTTCGTATCGACGATTTGGAATTGTATCGACCTCCCATGACCACCCTCGCCAGCGCGAACCTCACCATTACCCGTACCATCGTGGACCGTAACACTTCGGGCAATGGCGTTGAGGCTGAACCCGTGAGCGACACGGGAACATGGCTTGCCGATGGATGCACCCTGGAAGGGGACGATCCCGAGAATCTGAGTGCCGTTGCCAATCAAGACCGGGCACGTGTATACCGCCTGGTTTCGCTCCCGGCCGGGGGCATCTACGAGATGCAACTGGACGTGACGACGGAAGCGGCCAGTTGGATGGCCGTGGCTGACGAGACGGGAGTCAAGACCCTCGAAGGCGCCTTGTCGTTTATCGATAACGGCCAAAAACAGCGTTACCGTGCCCAATTCAAGGTGCCCGGGAAACACGGCGCCACCACCCGGCTCCGTTTGCCCATGATTACCGTGGCCAGGCGGGATGGCAAAGTACAGCTCGACAATTTCAAACTTTTACGGATAGCGGAGTGATGGGAATGGAGCGCATTTTTCACGTGCTTGGTTTCGCCATGCTCGCGGTGGTGATCTGCATGATCATTGTGAACGCCGTTCACGACCCCTTGATGGCCAGGCGGCAGGCCTTCGCGGAGCAGATGGCGCGGATCCCCCTGACGCCGGCCTTGCCGGAAACGGAAAAGTTGGACTCGGCCCGTCTGCGTATGGCCGTCGCGGCCAAGCCCAAACTCTGGGATGCGCTGGTCGAGGAGAAGAAAGCGCCGCCTCCCAAACCTCATCCTCCCAATCTCATCGCCCTGCTGAAAGGCGTTACCGTGACCCGCCAAAGCATTGGCGATAAGGTCAAGATACGTCTTCCCAAGAATAAAAAGGGCGTGTGGGTGGCCAAAGGCGAAGAAATCATCAACGGTTGCGTACTCAAGGACTTTGACAAGTTCAACGCGACGGTCTCTTTTTATTGGGCCGTGGAGGATCGGGAACTCACGGTGGAGTTGGTTCGTAACTAGCCGCGGACGGCGCGGGCCCTGGTTTAACCAGGCGGTGAAATCCTGGATGCGGAACAGGCAGTCTTGAAAGGAAGAGGATCGTGCCCAGGACCCGCCCAACAGTCTCGCCCCCGGCGGACCATGGAGCGGGGTGTTGTTGAACAGGGTGGATAATTTATGGACTCTTACAAGAAACCTTTGCCGGGGATTGTGCTTCCCGAACAAGACTGCGTATGATATCGCCCTTCCCGCGTATCCCAAACGGATTGTTACAGTTTACCAGGTTCAGGTCGCCATTGCCCCGGGAATCTTCTCCCGGCGAATGGTCCATGGAAACCAGGAGTAGCTTCAGCCCCATGTATGCTTCACTCACCACCTGCCGCCGTATTCTGCCCCTTGTGCTGGCACTTATTGGCATATCATTCTCCGTGTGTGCCCAAGGGCAGTCGAGAACCACGAACCGGGGCGGTATCAATTCGACCTCCCGCGCCGGGACCACCTTGCGGCCCACGATAAACGGCCAGGATCTGATGCGGGGCACGACCGGCAATACGCGCCCCGGATCAAGCACCAGCCGAAGCCGGGTGGGCACGAGTCCCGCGCAGCGGGCTATCGACAAAGTGAACCAAAGCCGCAAAAACACGCAGCCGGCACGGCCCACGGCATCCCAGAATGCGACCAAGACCCTGCTTCCTTCACGACGCACCCCCAAACGTTCGAGCGGAAGTAGCGGGAGTGGAGGGTCCACCGTGATTCACGGTTCCAACAATAGCGGCGGCGGCACCGCCATGAAAGCGGGCGCTGAGAGTAAGGTAACCATGTCGGGCGGCGGCAAAGGTGCCTTTGAGCCTGTCATGCGCCGCGAAATCGTCTATGGCGAAGTGCCCGACGAGGGCGAATCCCTGACCCTGGAGGGACCGCTCACCGTACCGGATTTTTTGCAGACCATCAGCCTGGCCACGGGCTGGAATATCCTCTGGTCGGACAAAGTGAAGGGTATTAATCTCCAATTCCTCATCAACGATGTGTCCCCCAAGGAAGCCCTGAAGATACTCAAGTTCAATAAAGTCCACTACGATTGGAGTGAGGAGAGCCGGTTCCTCTATGTGCGAACCGACGAGGAATGGCTGGAGGAAGAGTTTGGAGACATACAGGAGGCGGAATTCCAGATTCACCAGGTGGAAGTGCCCTATATCGAATCCGCCGTCAGTTCCCTTCTCTCCGGTAAGGGCCGCATCCTGTCTGATGAACGCACCCGGCGCATCTACGTTTGGGATACGGCGGACAACCTGGACTATATAACCAAGACCATCGCCGAGCTGGATGTTCCGCTGGAGCAAGAAAGTTTCCGGATTCAATACGCTGAACTGCCCGATATCGAGAGCGTCATCGGTGAAATCATTTCCTCCAACGGCAGTTTGCTGAGCGACGCACGTACCGGGCAGATCTTCGTTTGGGATGCGCCCAACAAGCTTGACCAGATGCGCGAAGCCGTTCGTTGGCTCGATGTTCCCGTTGAGTCGAGGACCTTCAAAATCGAGCACGTAAACGCCGAGGACCTGGTGGACGTGCTTACCGAGATGCTGTCCGAACGGGGCATGATCCAAGTGGATCCACGCTTCAATACCCTGGTCATTACCGATATTTCCTCCCGCGTCGAACGCATGGATGAGATCATCGCGACCCTGGATCGCGCCCTCGACACCCGGACCTGGGTCATCAACTACGCCGATATCGACTTCATCTACGATCAGATCGACATGATCGTGCCCGAGCAGATGGGGGAAATCGTGGTGAACTACGATGTCCACCAAGTGACGGTCACCGCCCTGCCCGAGCGACTTGAGAAGATCGCCAAATTGATCGAGACCTGGGACATCAAGCGCAAGCAGGTCATGATCGAAGCCTATATCGTTGAAATGAGCGACGAGGTGGAGCGCGAGTTCAATATCAACTGGTCCTATTTCGACAGTGTTGACGGAAACCCCGTCAGCTTTGACGGCGGCAGCGGCTTCGACCCCGACAGCGGTTCGCCTGTCACCTTCGGGCAACTTCCATGGGCGGCCCCGCGCTATGGTAATCTTGAACTCGGTGACGCGGGGCAGATCACGCGTCCACTCCTGACGAATATCAGCGGCGGCCAGGTGATGGACTACTTCGGCGGAAAGAACCTGGCCCTCACCCTGGACTACCTCGATCAGCACAACAAGGCGACCATTCTCGCCTCCCCCCGCGTGACGGTGCAGGACGGGGAAGAGGCGACTTTCGAAAACGCCATTAACGTGCCCTTCGTCTCCTCAACCACGTTCTTTGACAACAGTTACACGAGTAACAACAATAACAATAATCGAAACTTCTACAATCGCAACACCAACCGAATCGAGTTCATTGACGTGGGGACCATCCTGTCGGTCTTTCCCCGTGTAACCGACGCCGACAACATTCTGCTCGACATCCAGGCGGAGGACAGCACATTCGTCGACAAGGTGATCGTGGCCAATGATCAACAGTCTACCGTGCCCCAAAAGACCGTGCGACGGGCCCAGACACAGTTGCGTGTACACTCGGGCGAGACCGTGGTGCTGGGTGGTTTGCGCCGCGACCGTTCCGCCGACCGCCTGACGAAGATTCCCCTGCTGGGCGATATTCCCGGGATAGGACGCGCCTTTAGATACCCCAACAGGCAGAGCGCCAACACCACCCTCATGATTTTCATCACCACCACCATTGTCGATGACTTCAGTCACCCAGAAGCCGAGACCCTGGTCAAGGCGGAGGACGACATTGCCTCGGCCCATCACCACAACAGGAAAAACCTGTGGGGACGCTTGCAGTCCCGCTTCGCGCGGGGACACAACGAGATTGGCGTGAGCATCGGCCAGAGCGGCAGCATGTACTCCGAGGGCGAGCGCGTGACCATGGACGATTTGCGCCAGGTCTTTTCCGACCTGCGGCTGCCCTCGACCGTGACCGTGGTGTTGCGCAAACATCCCCGCGCGCCCCAAGAGGTGGTCACCGCCCTCATGGAGATGGCCTTGGAGATGGATCTCAAGCTCGAAATCGACGACAGCTTCGCGACCCCCATCGTGACGTCCCCCGCCGAGTCCTGACGCCAGGCCCTCACCTGAGCGCGGTCCGTCCCCGGGTGCCGTGCCCTGCTGTGACGCGCCTGCATGACCGTTGGCGGGAACACATCACGCCGTTCCCCGGACAAACCTCCCTTTCCACGCCCCGCCAACGAACAAGCGGGAGCTTGTCCCTGCCGACTGGGAGAACGTTCTATCTATGGGACGGAAGTAAAGTCGTGCAAGAACACGAAATCGTTGTCCCGCGCCGCGCCGTGGCAGGCGATGCATCCCGCCACCTGGCCCGAAGCCCGAACCGTCCCGTCGAAAGCATAGCTGGCCCAGAACCAGTCGTGGTTCCCGGGATCATAATCCGCAACCTTCCACATGACGGTCAGGCTGTCCCCGGACTCCATCATTTGCGCGTCGAAGCTTTCCTTGATGATGATGGAACCATCGGGGAGTTCGCCGGTAAAGTTGTCCAGGGCGGCCTCCACCTTCCCATTGATGAAAACATTCGCACGCGGCCCATGGGGTGGATTACTGTCGATGGTGCCCGGCGTCTCGGGAAAGGAGCCCCACGCCGTATAGGGGTCGGTGACGCTTATCAACTGGTACAGTTCCCCGGCATCGGGCGGGGCGGTGGCGGGAGGGCACCCCTGCAACAACAGCGCTATCAGCGCAAAAACGAACACCACCACGCCGGACAAAGATCTTGCTCGAATCATACTGAACCCCTTTCGCGGGCCGCAGGCGTTCGCGGACCCTTCGCGGACGCCACGGGGGGTGCCCGCCAGAAGAAGACCGGCGCGAAAGCCCTTGATTCCATTGTTTTTCCAAGGTCGTGACGATTAGCGCGGGCGGAAGCACCCGTGTTCACCAGGAGTGTATTCACCAGAACAACATGGGCATGTCAGTCTTCCCGCCCACGGGAGCCCCCATGCCACCCTGGAATCACAACCTCGCGGAAGGAACAAGGGAGAGTTCCACGGTCCGGATGCGGACGGGGTTGGACCCCACGTGAAGGCGGAAATCGGCGCCCCCGTTTTGGCGGTCCGAGAACTTCCCGTTCTTCAGGGTCCAGATGTGTGTTTTCCACGTTCTTGTTCCCCCCCAGCGTCACCCGCTCGGCGGGAGCGTAGCGATTGTCCACCGCGTCGTACTGGGGTTCAATGAATCCGGCGTCATCGAAGCAGGTCACTTTCAGGAATACCGTGATCCCTGTTTCATCGTGGAGGTAGGCGTTGTCGATGGAGAAATAGAAATACTGTAACCGTTCAGGCCTCATGGTACGTGTTTCGTCGTCGGCAGCGCAAATCGGTTACCACAACATAATGTACTTGCATTCAATAGCGCCACAATATATAGTGTGTGTGCCGGTTGATGGATGTATGGAAACTGAGTAGGT